>DATKXY010000180.1:0-21939 GCA_035528795.1 archaeon
TATTTCATCCTGGCCGGGCTGGTTATCGCTGCCTGCAGCAGCAGGGTTCAAACTCCCGAGGAGCGGGCGGAAGCGCTGGCCCGCGAATGTCTTAAAATGGTGCGGCTCGAGCAGCAGGCACAAGGAGGCGGAGCTGCAGTCAAAGGAGATTTTGAGAAGGCTGACAGCCTGTTTATTCAGACTGTAAGAAACACAGACCAGTCCTGTATCAGGAGCTTTGTGGAAACAGGTGCAGGACCTTGCAAAGAGCAGCTTGAGGCTTTTTTAAAAGCATCAGGCAGGTTGGGCGCTCCGGAAGCCGGTGACGATCCTGCAGCGGCGATTATCTCTGTTTTGCAAGAGGAGCCTGAGAGCAAAGAGCGCGCGAAACACTTGATCGAGGGCTATGCCGCGGCTTTCCTGATCAATATGGACGAGAGCCGGGAGATCGGGCTGAGGCTGGATATGATAGGCTTTGCATTAGTTCTGGGCTGCCCGGTGACCTTCCGGGACCTCGGCCTTGAGGCTCTTGACTCCACGCGCCTGAAAGACCTGGCCGCCCGTGCGGCAGAACGAACCGTGGAGAGTTTTTACGGCACCGGGCCATTCGAGTTTTTTATCACCATGACCAGGCTCAACGATGTGGGCGGCAGGTTCGGCGGCCAGGCTGACGCAGACACCATGGCGGCGATTCTGATGGAAAGAAACGAGTTCCAACAGATATTGCCCAGGCTGCAGAGCATGGAACCAGCCAGGATAGGCTTTTTCGGCGATTCCCAGATGGATAACCGCCACTGGTCCTCCCCGGCGCACTACCCGAATATTATCGCCGCTCTGTTCCAGCAGGTGAACAAAGGCGTAACTGTCTTTAACGCAGGAGTCGGCGGTGATGACTCCGGCGAGGGCCTGGCCCGGATGGATAAAGACATTATCGCCCAAAAACCGGATATATGCTTCGTGATGTTCGGGGGCAATGACTGCGCGCATTGGGGCAGGCCGAACCCCTCTGTGAGCCCCGAGCAATTCCAGAAAAACATGACAGATATCGTAAACCGCCTCCAGGGGGCTTCCTGCCGGGCCGTGCTGATGTCATACCCGCTGATACCTGAGTTTACCGGGGCCGACATGGAAGTGCTCCAGGCCATGAATGAGAAACTGGTTACTTTGCGTGATTCCCTCTCTACCGGATGGCTTGACATAAAAGCTATGTTTGACCAGGGCGACCAGCGGCGGCTTTTCGCCCTGGATGGGATCCATTTCAGCCCGGAGGCGCATCTCTTGATCGCCGGAAAAGTGCTGGAATATCTGGTAAGCGAGCCTGGTCATTAAGAATTATAGTATTTCAAATTCAGGGAAAATTACCGTTAAGTAGGAACACGGCATGCCGCGCCCCTGCATAGGAAATAGAACGCATTCTCGCTGAAACCGATTTTTCAACACACCTCGAAGATCATGCTGGAATTACCATTTTTAAGCCAATAGCTGAACGGCAAATCTTTCTCTCGAGGAGGTGCCAAAAAAATGGTTAAAATATTGTTTATCCTGACCCTTCTGATAATCTCTGTCTCCTGTATCAAGGAACAGGCGCCGCCTGAGCGGGCGGTGCGGCTGGCCCGGGAATCCCTGAAAATGGTGCGGCTTGAACAGCAGGCCATGCTGAAAGGGACTGACTTGGAAAGCG
Source organism: archaeon (assembly GCA_035528795.1). Lineage (GTDB taxonomy): Bacteria > Gemmatimonadota > Glassbacteria > GWA2-58-10 > GWA2-58-10 > DATKXY01. Next base: position 1,661 of record DATKXY010000180.1, read on the forward strand.
AGGCCAAGGCGGCTGACAAGCTTTTCCTCGAAACCCTGAAACTTGATCCCTCGGGTGTCAAAACCTTCGTGGAAACAGGCGCCGGGCCTTGCACGGAACAATTGGAAGGGTTCCTGAATGCTGCCGGTAAGCTGAAAGCCCCGTACAGCAGGAATGACCCCGCTGCGGTGATCAGCCGAATTCTCGCGGAAACGCCGGAGACAGCGTCGAGGACACTCTTTTTAACCGAGGGTTATGCCGCTGTCTTTCAGATGGTGCTGGAAGTCGAGCGGGACGGCACAGTGGTGCAGGATTTTATCCCTTTCATTCTCGCCCTGGGCTGCCCGGTGACATTCCGCGACCTAGGCCTGGAGCAAGCCGGTCGCCAGCGCCTCGAGGAGCTGGCTGCCCAGATGTCTTCGCGGACCCGGAAAATGCCGTACAGCACCGGGCCTTTCGACTATTTTATCACCCTGGTCAAAATCGACAGTTGGGCGAGCAAGTTCAGCGGCCAGATTACGGCAGACACTCTGGCGGACCGCTTGTTAATAACTCCCGGGGTCGCCCGGTTAATACCACGTCTGAAAAGCCTCCCGCCCGCCAGGCTCGGTTTCCTGGGCGACTCGAACATGGACCGGATCCACTGGAGCACCCAGGGGCCGTTTCCGGATATTATCGCCGCTGTTTTCAGCCAGGTTAATCCCTCGGTGACAGTGATCAACGCAGGCAAGGGCGGCGATGACTCGGGCGAGGCCCTGGCGCGGATAGACAGAGACCTGATCAGCAAAAAGCCGCAGATAAGCTTTGTCATGCTGGGAGGCAATGACTGCAGGCATTGGGGCAGACCGGATCCGGCGGTCACTCCCGGGCAGTACCGGGTGAACATGACCGAGATCGTGAATCGTCTGAGAGAGGCAGGCAGCCGGGTGGTGCTGCTGGGGTATCCGCAGGGGCCGGAGCTTTCCGGCGCAGACCTGGAGGTGTTCCGGGGTATCAGCCGCGAGCTGGTTTCTATCAAGGATTCCCTGGCCACAGGCTGGATCGATCTGGCAGCTACTATAACCCAGGGGGATAAAGAGCGTCTCTACGCTGTGGACAGGATCCATTTCAGCCCGGAGGGTCACCTCCTGATCGCCGGAAAAATCCTGGAATACCTGAGCCGGCAGCCCTAAACCCGGAGCTTGATAAAAGTTGTTTTACACACATTAAAGCAGGGGCGGTCAGGGGATCGCCCCTGCTTTTTAAGGCATTGTTACCAAGTATGCGGAACAATTACTTTTAATAAGTGTAAAAATAAATAATCCGGTAAAAATGATTTCAAGAACAATATTGATTTGCTTTCCCGCTATTCACCAAAGCCGCTATTTTCATATAATCCCAGATTTGCATTACAGCCTACCGGAAACATTTATCCTTTCTTGAATAATTACAACCCGCTTCAAGAGGAGGCTGAAAAATGAAAAAGCTATCTTTCTTCCCATTAATCGCCGCGGTTTTCTTATTCATTTCCTGTAGTGACAATTCACCTCTGACCCCGCGGTCAAGCACCTCTTCACCTGAACTAACCGGAGATATTGTCGAAGTAAATTCAGCGGATACCTGGGTGAATCCAATGCCAGATTTCGATTACAGCGATACTATATATGCTAAAGATTATAGAGTTGATGCATTTCCTGAAGATCTTTTAGAATATTACCTTTATTATAAAACTCTCATTTATCCGGATGGAGAGCCTGTTTATGCGCTATATATTTTCCCTCCCTCCTTGTGTGGAGATTTTGTTCTCATTCAGGAAGACGGAGGTGTAGCACGCCTGAGGAGAAGGATTCCTGGCTGCCAATGATCCTGAGAAAATATGCTAAACGCAATTTATAGCTCTAATCTCTGGAATAGCGTAATCTTTGTGTCTATTTTCCGTGAATTTCTTCCGTCAGCTTAAATCTACACCCCGCTTCCTTCAGATTGCCTCCGGTTATTCATTGAAGAGTCATTTTAATCTGAAAATATAAAAGCCATTGCAAGGATTTGCCCTCTGCTATTTCTTCCGGGACACCAGATCCCCGAACTCGGCGAGCAGGGCATATTTTTCCAGCCAGGTGGTGTACATAATACCCACTGCATCAGGGGTATTGTCCAGGGCTTCCAGCCAGCCGCTGATATCCTCCAGATTGTCGGCATCGTAATAGGCTGCTGCGAGGGTCCTGAATCCCAGGCCGGAAAAGTGGCTCAGGGTCTTGATCCTCGCCCTGCGGCCCCAGCAGGCGATAATCAGGTCTTTCGGGACATAGTTCCATGACTCTGTAAAAGACCCGTCAACGTGGTAGTAATAATTCCCCTCGCGTACTCGAGCATTGTGGTTGGGGTCCAGCATATCGGACCAGATAAAGATCTCGGCTTGAGGGTCGTTCTCGCGGATAATATCGACCTGCCGGGTGACACAATCGCCGAGGATCTGGCCCATTGTCAGGTTGCGTTCCCTGCAGGCCTGGCAAGACCCGCCGGCGCGAATCTCGTCCTGCGGCAAGAAGTACTTTTTCGGGGCCAGGTGCTCGTGGATCAACCGGGTCTCCGTGCGATAGATATCATAAATTTCCGGCTCGGACATGCATACCGACACCTGCCCGTCATGGACAGATATCCCGTGGTACCAGCTCACTCGCAGGCGCTCGCCCTCGGTGATCCGGCTGTCGGGCAGCAGCCTGATCGGCGGCCCGTCATGGTCAAAGCTGAAATTCAACTCCGGGTCGGAAATCGGGGCGTAGTCGCGGCCCTCCTCGTAGACCGTGCCGTTCTTCTCACCCCGAACTGTAACCGGCGTTCCGGGCCTGCGGAGAACATTGAGCAGGCCCGCTTCCCCGACACGCAGATCGTCGATCCAGAATTTCCCGCTCTTACCCCTTCCGGTGCTGATCGAAATTTTGACTTTGTCATAGCTTAGGGAGTTGAATCCGAGCTGGGCCTTGAACCAATCCCCACTCGGGGGGACGTTGATATTGATCCAATGCAGCTGGCGCCCGTCCGGGCCGAAAGCGAGGACCTGCAGGTTGCCGGAGCCGAAAGGCATCGAGGGATCCATCCCCTCGCTCTTGATCCAGACACTGAGACTGTAGCAGCGGTATGGCTTGACTGTTATCTCCTGGCTCATCCGGCCCGCTTCCCTGGGATACTGGTCGAAATTCTCGAAGCGCAGCGATGATTTGCCCTCCTTAAAGATCTTATTATCCACGGAAATTACCTGGCCGGGTTCCCCTGAATAAGTATAGCCTGAGACCCGGTTCCCCTCGTAATTCTCGAAAGAGCCGTTAGCGATACTCACCGGTGGATCGGCCACGAGCTTCACCTCGCCGCCTGATGCCACAAAAAGGGCGTCAAGCACCGGGATGCCGGCGGCCAGGTTCTTATTGTGGCTCAGTACGGCGCTGCCGTAGCCGATAGAAAAAACACTGGGAATGATCTCCACCTTGTATTCCCGGCAAATATTCTGTACTTCCTCCAGGCGCCGGAAATAATCGGGTCCCTGGAGGCTTATCCGGTCCAGGCCGGCGGAAAGCAGCATTCCGTTCAAACCATGTTCCGAGGCCGTTTTGACCACCTGGCGTATCTCTTCCACCTGGCTGTCATCATTCAGGCTGCTGGACATATAGAACCAGCGGTAAGGATATGTCTTCTTTGCACCTTCAACTCCCTCTCTGCCGCAGGCACTGAACAGCAGGGCGGCGAGTAAGAAGAGCGAAATAAGGCAAGCGCGGAACCTCATAATCACCATCTCCTTTCAAATAATTTTTTTCCGGCCAACAAACACAAAGCCGGTTATTTCCTCCTTGACACCAGGTCCCCGAAATCCGCGAGCAGGGCGTATTTTCTCAGCCAGGTCGTGTAAATAATGCCCACAGCACCCGGGGTGGCGTCCAGGCTCGCCAGCCAGTCCCTGGGATTTTCCAGGTCGTCGGCATCGTAGTATGAGGCCCCGATTGTCCGGAACCCGAGGTCGGAAAAATGCTTCAGGCTCTTGTCGCGCATCTCGTACCACCAGCAGGCGATAATCAGGTCTTTCGGGACATAGTTCCAGGACCCGTCATAGGTTTCGTTCACGTGGTAATAGTAAGGGCGGCGCGTGCTGGCATTGTGGTTCGGGTCGATCATGTCAGACCAGATGCAGACTTCCGCATCCGGGTCCACCTCGCGGATAAGTCCGACCTGGCGGGTGATACAGTCGCCGAGGATCTGTGCCATGCTCATCCCGCGGTCCTGACAGGCCTTGCAGGTCCCCCCGGCGCGGATCTCATCCATGTGCAGGAAGTACGTTTTCGGGGCGAGGCGCTCGTGAATCAGGCGCGCGGCCGTGCGCCAGATATCATAGACCTCTGGCTCGGACATGCAGGCCGTTACCTGCCCGTCATACACAGTTATGCAGTGGTAGTAATCGACCCGCAGCCTTTCGCCGTTCTTGATCCGGCTGCCGGGCAGGATCGTGATTGAGGGCCCCTCGTGGTCGAAACGGCAGTTCAGCCCGGGGTCCTCGACAGGCGCGTAGTCGCGGCCCTCCTCGTAGATTGTGCCGTTCTTCTCGCCCCGCACTGTAACCGGCGTCCCGGGCCTGCGGAGAACATTGAGCAGGCCCGCTTCCCTGACCTGCAGATCGTCGATCCAAAACTTCCCGCTTTTGCCCTCGCCGGTGCCGATCGAGATCTTTACCTTGTCATAGCCCAGGGAGTTGAAACCAAGCTGCGCCTTAAACCAGTCCCCGCTCGATGGAGCGTTGATATTGATCCATTCAAGCTGGTGCCCATCCGGGCCGAAAGCGAGGACCTGCAGGTTGCCGGAGCTGAAAGGCTTCGAGGGATCCATTCCCTCGCTCTTGATCCAGACGCTCATGCTGTAACAGCGGTGCGGCCGGACCGCTATCTCCTGGCTCATGCGGCCTGCCTCTTCCGGATACTGGTCGAAATTCTCGAAGCGGAGTGAGGTTTTGCCGTCCCGAACTACTTGATTGTCAATAAAGATCACCTGACCAGGCTCGCCTTCGTAGTCATAGCCTGCGGCCCGGTTGCCCTCATAGTCCTCGAATGAGCCATTGACCACCTTGACGGCCGGGTCCGCCTTGAACTCCGCCTTGCTTCCTGACACTATGAAAAGAGCGCCGTTCACCGGGATGCCGGCGGCCAGGTTCTTGTTGTGGGCGCGCAGGGAGCCGCTGTAGCCCACGCTGAAAATCGAAGGGATAATCTCGAGGCCGTAGTCTTTGCAGAACTTTTTCACTTCCTCTAAGCGCCGGAAATAATCCTCATTCTGCAGGTCCATCTGGTCCAGGCCGGCAGAAAGCAGGATTCCGTTCAGCCCGTGTTCCGAGGCTGTTTTTGCCACCTGGCGGAGATCTTCCACATTATTATCGCTTCTCAGGCCTGTAGAATAGTATAACCAGCGGTAAGGATACGCTTTTACTTTTCCCTCTGTTACGCCGGTTCCAGTGCAGGCGACGCCCGTAAAGGCAACCGGCAGAAGGAATAGAAAAAGATACATAAAATATTTCATAAGCGCCGCTTCCTCTTAAAAAGGGTTAATGAATTGAAAGGGCGAACACAAAAGTGACTGGATTCTTATTTTAAATTTTTCCATGTGAGAAAAAATCATCCATGGATTAGCTTGCCTTACATTCCTGCCAAAGGGGGCCTGAAAGCCTTGAAAATCACTTCTGGATCGAGTTCGAAAGCTCTCCGGCGGTTCAGCTCGGCTTCTTCGGGATTGCCGAGCCCCTCGAGAGCCAGCGAGCGTTTGAAACAGAACAGCGCCTCGCGTTTTTGCTTCCTATTGGATAATGTCTCTTCCGGCGCGGCAGGATGGCTTTCAGCGGATCCGCTATCTTTCTCCACGGCAGCCAGCATTTGCCTGTAAATCTCCTGCGCCTCCTGTTTTCTCCCCAGCTTTTCCAGGGCTTTTCCCCGGAAGAACTGGTAGGCATTGTCCGGTTCAGTCTTATCCGCCACTATAGACTCGAAAACTTTCCCGGCTTCCTTTTTCCGGCCCAGGGCCTCGAGTGCCAGTCCTATCTTATAGCGCTTGCGGGTGTGGATCGTGCCCGGCTGTTCTTTCACCTCCAGATTATCGGGATAGGTCAGGGAGAGTTTGTAGTATTCCAGCGCTTTCTCGTAGTCGCCGGCCCGGAATGCGTTATCGCCTTTGCTGATATTGCATTCCACCCAGTACTGGTGAACGCCGAAACCGCCTTCCCAGGAGTGGAAGCGATGGCTCTTGAGCCACTCGAGCGCTTCATCGTAGCGGCCCATTTGGATATAGAGCGAGATCAGGCGCTTGAGCAGCGGATCGCTCCCGGAAACCGTATTCATGTATTTTTCAAGGGACCCGGCCCATTCCTCTGCAGCCAGGCCGAGGCCCTCGTAAACCTTGTCGAGCTCGAGGATTGCCAGGGAGGCTTCCGGGTCGGCTTTCAGCGCAGCCTCATAGGCTGACCGGGCGCGCCCGAGGTCCCCTTCCCCGGCCAGGGCCAGGCCCAGGTCCCTCTGGGCCACGACATTGCCGGGTTCAAGCGCCACCGCCTTCTCCAGGGAGGCTATCGCCTCTTGCCGGCGCTCTTTGCTGAGATACAGAGTCCCGAGGAAATAATGAGCGCGCGCATCCTGCGGGTTTTGTCCGGTAGACCAGGCCAGTACCGGCACACTCTCCAGGCGGCTGGGGAAGCAGTATTCAGGTGAAATCCCGGCCCCTTTCTCCAGGAACCCGGCGGCTAGTTTGCTGTTTCCGGATAGCGCGCTGTAATAGGCCAGGTAGTAATAGACCAGCGGGGAAACGTTTTCCCCAGCTCCGCTTCCGGTGATAAGCTTCAGCACACCGGCGGCATCCTCATAGCACCCGCAGCGGGCATAGCGGACAGCGAGCTCGAGATGGTTTTCACTGTCCCTGCGCGTAACCATGAGCAGGGTGTCCATTACCTCCCCGGCCTCTGCCCGGCGTCCCAATTTTTCAAGAGCCTTGCATCTCTCGGACAGGGAAAGGAAATCGAGCGGATCAAGCGCCTGGATTTCGAGCGCTGTCTCGAGAGCTTCACGGTGGCGGCCCAGGCGGTTCAGGATCAGAGATTTGACTGCATAGGCCTGGGCATTGTCGCCGTTGCCCCTGATCGAGCGCCCGATATGCTCGAGCGCTTTTTCCAGGCACCCGCTCGCGGCAGTCAATTGAGCCAGCTCGAACTGGGCTGCACCGTACCAGGCCAGATCGTAGCTTGCGCGGTTGAGGCTTTTCTCCGCTTCTTTTGGGTTGCCCATGTTTAACCGGGAAAGGCCCTTGAAATACCACGCTTTGTAAAATGACTGGTCGCGCTCCAGAGCCTTATCGAAATATCCGGCCGCTTCCTGGAACAGACCCTGTTTAAGAAGGTCTATTCCGACAGCCGTGTTGGAGCGCACATCCCCGGGGTCGCGCCTCAGGGCCTCTTGGTAATAGAGCATGGCGCGATCGGGATCGCGGAACCTTTCCAACCGGTCGCCTATCAGGAAGAGCTGATCCTGGGACTCCACATCCGCGGGTTCAGGGGAAGAAGGCTCGCCTGAGGGAAGCGGCGGGTTGGCTGGCCTGGGATGCCGGAAGCCGAGCAGCGTATCCCCGCGGCCCGAGAGTACCAGAGCTTCCAGGGAATAAAGGTCCGCGCCTTTGGGGGCTCCGGTCTCGAACATCACTGGCGTAGCCGGGTCAGCGTCCAGGGTGCGCCTGAAAAATTCTTTTCCCTCCGCTTTCATGATGACCTGAGCTCCCTGGTTCCTGCCAGTGGGAGACCAGCCGAACTCGACTTTCCCTTTTTCCAGCCTGAGAGCGAGCGTACCTTCGAGGTTGGCGTAGTCCCAGACCCCGATTTCGCCGCGCACCGGGAACCAGAAATGGCTGAATGTCTTGGTCTCGCCGGGCATGATCCAGTGATAGTCCGGCTGGTTGTCCGAGTAAGCGCCGATCTGTACTTCCACAAGCGGCGCATCGCCGTCGGTGAGCACCTTTTCCCAAAGGCGGCCCGCAGGAGAGGTGCCGCAGAACCAGATTTTTTTGCCCCGCGCGATGCGATGGTCAGACCAGTGAACCATCCCCCCGTTGAACTCCGGGCTGTAGCAGCCGTAAAAATCGCTTTCCGAGTCGCAGACAAAATAGCTCGTTCCGCCGGGAGCGTTTTTCCAGAACCTGAGATCGACGCCATTGTCCACCGGCCAGTGGTAAAAGGTGTGTTTGCCGTGGCCGGTGGCGATCTCGCCCGGGGTCAGCACTCTGAATTCAGGGCTGCCGCGGACCCCGCAGTTTCCCCAGTAGAGAAAAGATTGGGGATAGGGCGTACAGTTGAAAAGGCGAACCTTCCCTTCCACCCAGTTGCGCCCAGGGTGCATTGTGGTGCCTGCAGACCAGCGCATGCCGTAGACCCTTTCGATCTCTCCGGTCCAGACAGTTTTTGAGCCGTCGGGGTTCTGGACTATCCGCCAGTCCGTGGGACGGAAACACGACTGCCTGTGCCCGTCGGGAAAGTTCCATTCCACACCGCCGGAAATCCAGGCCCCGGTCAGGCTCACCAGGGCCGGCTTGATACTCCGCTGGTTGAACATGAACTGGTAGCCGCTGGTCTTGTCCTGTGCCCCGTGGATCCGCCCGCCGATCTCCGGCAGGACCAGAACCTTGACATACTTGTTTTCCAGCCAGAGCGCCCTGTAAGTACTGTCCTTTCTGTCCTCGGTGAGCCTGTCCAGCATGGTGTAGGGGTATATCCTGACCCCGCCCCGCTTGGCGTTCCAGACAGGCATGATCTCTGCCGGCCCTAAGCGGTAAGTGGGCAGGGTAAGCGGCTCCTCGTAAACCCGCACTTCATCCGGGTGCGCGGAGGAGAATACCCCGGCTGAGAGAAGCGCAGGCAGCAAACGCCACAGCTTAGTCAAGCGGACCTCCCTGATTGTCTGAACTGTATTAAATCTTTAATAACAATCTTGAACCTGCGAAAAATGTTATCATTTTACAAAAAGAACATTTCTTTCTTTTTATAACGCTTTAAATACCGATGACAGTATATCATAAAGGTAGTTCGCTCACCGCGGCAACAGGGCTTGTGGGAATTTATGGACAATCCGGACTAATGAGACTCTGGAAAAGATTCCTACTGCATGCTGTTTAATCAGCCGCGCCCTTTCCCACCGTGAGCTCTGACATCAGCCACATGGTGTAGCAGACCATCGGCGTCCAGTACTCGCAGGTCTCCCATTCTCCTGGTTTCTGATCCGGCAGGTCCCAGCTCGTGCCCCCGATCCCGTTCATCACCGCTCCGGGGATCACCGGGGTCCCGGGGTTGAACCAGTAGGAGACATCGTAATGCGCCGGGTTGTTGCGGCCCACGCCGATAACTGTGCTGGAGTTGAAAGCATTGACACCCAGGATCCAATCGAGCTGGCGCTGGGAGAGAGCGATCAGGCGTTTGTCTTTCAGGAGCCTGGATGCTTTGATCAGGCCCACACCCGCGGAAGCTAGGTTAGCGTTTATTCCCACCCACCAGGGCCTGTCGATTTCCATGAACCAGCGGTACCAGTAGTAGCCGATCCGCCGGCCGCCTCCCGGATCACCGGTATACAAGCCGTAAGGGACAATTCCGAAAAGGTTCCGCTCGGTCATGCGGGCCAGATACTCCCGGCAGTAAAGCTCGATCCCGCTGCGCCAGCGGGCTGCATCCGGGTGGTCCGGGAAAAGTTCCACAAGCTCGCAAAGGCCCATTAGATGCCAGCAGCCATTGTAGATGTCCCTGAACGGCTCAGAGCTGCCCCTGGAGGAGAAGAAAAAGCCCCGCACCGGGTCTCTCGAATCTATCGGCCCGGTGGCCTGAAGGTCCAGGAGAAGGCCGGCATAGCCCGCGGCCAGGTCTCGATATTTTTTATCACCCAGGGTCCGGTACAACCCGGTACAGGCTGCGACTGCCGCACCCAGCTCGTTCGGGCTGCTGCCGAGTTTCTCTTTTCTGCACCAGTGCAGGCAGCGCAAGGCCGCCTGCCGGCAACTGTCGGCATATACCGGATCGGCTTTCCGCGTCAGGCGATCCACAGCCGCCTGGGCCATGATAAAGCAGAACTGGCCGATCGGGTTTGTCGGGCCGGTCTGGATGAGCCTGTCATCCCAGGTGTTCGGAATGTTGACGGTCCAGCGGTTCTGGTCGCCGTGGTAGAATACATCGCCGATATGGTTCATCACATAGCCGGCCGGCTCCTGCATCTTGAGGAAATAGCGGTTGCCCCAGCGCAGCTCCTCGACTAATCCGCCCTTGTCCCAATCCGGGCGCAGCACCTCGGCCACGCGGGAAAGCCCGATCATGCCGTAGAGAGTGGCATCCACCCATTTTCTCACATCACAGGCATCGTGCCAGCCGCCGGAGACATCCTGGTATTTGCGGGTGTCGCGCCGCCTGCCGTCATCCACGTGGCAGGGCGCGTTATAGCCTGTGGTGCTCGGCCCGCAGCGCTGGATCGAGAAATACCTGACCGATTTCCGGATTGCCTCCTGGTAAACATTTTCCGCGATCTTGAATTCCCCCGAGCGTTCTTCCCCGGCCCGTATTAGATATGTACCGGGCTGGTCAAGAGCACTGAAATCCCCGATTACATACTGTCCCAGGTCTCCCTCTTTCGGCAGCATGCGCCCGGTGAATACCGGACGTCCGGTATTTTGCTCGACCACCTGAAAGTCCGCAGCCGAGGTGCCGGCCAGCATGCAGAACTTGGCTCCCCACGGCAGAAAGCCCAAATGGTTCACCAGGATTCTTTCTTGGGTGGTCTCTGCAAAGATCGGGTCTACTGAATACGAAACCAGAAAAAGTATTACTCCGCATAAGACGGTATGAAAAGCGGGGGAAGATTTTCTTCTCTCATCTTCAACAGGCGGAGCTTTTTTTGGCAGGACAGACAAATACGCTTTGAGCACCCTTACCTCCTTTGAAAAAGCCCAAAGGGGCAATCAAGTCCAAATCGCGCACCCTGGTAACAGGAAAACTGCTCTTTTTTTTACCGTCGCGATACCAGGTCGCCGAAATCCCCGAGCAGGGCGTATTTGTTGCTCCAGGTGGTGTACATGATGCCGACCGCGCCCGGGGTGACATCCAGAGCTTCCAGCCAGGTTTTGTCATTGTCCAGGTTGTCTGCATCGTAGTAGCCGCAGGCCATTGTCCTGAACCCGAGGCTTGAAAAATGGCCCAGGCTCTCATAGCGCATCCTGTGGTACCAGCAGGCGATTACCAGGTCTTTCGGAATGTAGTTCCAGGAGCCGGTAAAAACTCCGTCGACATGGTAATAATAATTCCCCGGGCGTTCGCCGGCATTGTGAAACGGGTCGAACATATCGGACCAGATAAATATCTCGGCCTCCGGGTTCACCTCCCGGATGATCTCGACCTGCCGGGTGACACAATCGCCGACCATCTGGCCCATTGTAAGCCCGCGGTCCCTGCACGCCTTGCAAGTCCCGCCGGCGCGGAGCTCATCCACGCTCAGGAAATACTTGCCGGGCGCAAGGTGCTCCTGGATCAACCGCGCCTGGGTGCGCCAGATGTCATAAATTTCGGGTTCGGACATGCATGCTACGACCTGATGGAAATAGACAGTCATGCCGTGGTACCAGCTCACGCGCAGGCGCTCGCTCTCGGCGATACGGCTTCCAGTCAGCAGGCGGATCGCCGGTCCGTAGTGGTCAAAGCGGAAATCAAGCACCGTGTCGGCAACAGATGCATAATCCCTTCCCTCTTCATAAAGGGTGCCTGTTTTCTCGCTCCGTACGGAGACCGGCGTTCCGGGCCGCCGGAGGACATTCACCAGGCCCGCTTCCTCCAGGCGCAGATCATCCACCAGGAACTTTCCCTCTTTTGCGCCCATTGCGCCGATACCGATCACGACCTTGTCGTAACCCAGGGAGTTGAATCCATAGACCGCCTTATGCCATTGGCTGTCCGGGGGCGCTTGCGGTGCAAAATATTCCAGGCGCCGTCCATCCGCGCCCAGTATGCGCAGGGGAAAGCCCTCCTCAGGGGGATTTGCGCCTTGGTTTTTCATCCAGCAACTGAGACGGTAGCAGCGGTAAGGGCTGACTGTCACCTCCTGGGAAAGGAGCAGGGCGTTGTCCGCATAACTGCCAAAATTCTCAAAACGCAGGGCGGTGTCGCCTTCCTTGGCATCCTCCGTGTCCACGAAAACTTCCTCGCCCGGCTTTGCCGTGATACTGAAACCTGCGGCCCTGTCACCCTGGTGCTCCTCGAAAGAGCCATTGGCGATCCCGACCTGCGGGTCCGGCACAAGCTGCGCTTCGCCGCCTCTTGCCACGAACAGCGCGTCTTTCACCGGCAGGCCTTCAGCCAGGTTCTTATCGTGATGCAGCGCGGTTTCGTCATTATAGCCCATATCCAGGCAGCGAGGGATTATTTCAAGGCCGTAATCATCGCAAAAACTCTTCATTTCCTTCAAGCGCCGGAAGTAATCAGGGGGCTTCAGGCTCAGCAGGTCAAAATCGCCGAACATCATTATGCCGTTCAGCCCGTGCTCAGAGGCTGTTTTGGCGATAGCGCGGACCCTTTCCAGCTCGCTGTCTTTTTCCAGGCTCGTGCTCAGGTAGACCCAGCGGTAAGGATACACTTTCTTTTTCCCGCACGCAGAGATGTTTAAGAGCATAATGAGCAGTAAAAAAGGTAAAAAAGGACAAAGAATGCGCTGCATAACGCCAGACCCTTTCAGGATGAGTTAGGGTTTTAGAACCGTTAGCGGAAATATATTTTTCCGGTCCTTACTTATTCGCGGAACGAGCGTATTGCCGATAGGAAGTATGTCGGCCCTTCTTATTTCTTTACCTGGGAGACAATTTTCCTGGGCTGGGAGACCAGGTCTCCGAAAGCACCGAGCAGCTCGTATTTGTTCAGCCAGGTGGTGTACATGATGCCGAGAGCGCCCGGGGTGACATCGAGCGCTTCCAGCCAGGTCTTGTCGTTTTCCAGGTCGTCACGGTCATAGTAGCCGCAGGCGAGGGTCCTGAACCCCAGGCCGGAAAAATGCCCCAGACTCTCATTGCGCACCCTGTGGTTCCAGCAGGCGATAATCAGGCCTTTGGGGACATAGTTCCATGAGCCGGTAAAGGATCCATCCACATGGTAATAGTAGTTGCCCTCGCGCTCGCGGGCATTGTGGTATGGGTCCAGCATGTCGGACCAGATTATAAGCTCTGCCTCAGGGTCTACCTCCCGGACAATTTCGGCCTGACGCGTAATGCAGTCCCCGAGGATTTGGCCCATTGTCATCTTGCGGTCCTGGCAAGCCTTGCAGGTCCCGCCGGCGCGAACTTCATCCACGCTCAAGAAATATTTTTTCGGTGCCAGGTGCTCGTGGAGCAGGCGCACGTTCTTGCGCCAGATCTCGTAAAGCTCAGGCTCGGACATGCAGGCTGTGACCTGGCTCCCGTACACGGTCACGCTGTGGTACCAGCTTACCCGCAGCCGCTCTCCTTTGGCGATGCGGCTCCCGGGCAGCAGGCTGATCGCGGGACCGTCATGATCGAAGCGGTGGTTCAATCCGGGGTCCTCGATAGGCGCATAATCGCGCCCCTCTTCATAGACAGTGCCGTTTTTTTCGCCGCGCACTGTCACCGGAGTTCCTGGCCGCCTGAGCACATTCACCAGACCCACTTCTTCAAGAGTTAAACCATCCAGCCAGAACCTGCCTTGCTTCGCCTCCCAGACACCGGCTGAAATCTCGACTTCAGCGTAGCCTTTACTGTTGAATCCCACTGATACCTTGCGCCAGTCCGTGTTCGAGCGTACTCGAATGTTCTGAAACTGAAGTCTTCGCCCATCCGTACCGTTCACGTCGATCCTGAAGCGTCCGGAGCCGAATGGATCGGAAGGATCAAGATCCTCGGTTTTTACCCAGAGGCTTACCCGGTAGCAGCGGTTCGGATGAACAGCCACTTTCTGGCTCAGCCGGCCCGGATTGTCCGGATACTGGCCGAAATTCTCGAACCGGAGGGCGACTTTGCCTTCCTTGAATGTCTGATTGTCCACAAAGAATACCTTGCCGGGTTCTCCGTAGAAAGTGAAGTCAGGGACCTGATTGTCCTTGTGATTCTCGAAGCCGCTGTTTGCAATACCGACCTTCGGGTCGGGGACCAGTGTCGCTTCACTTTTAGTGGCTATGAACAGGGCGTCTTGCACAGGAATCCCGGCGGCCAGGTTCTTGTTGTGGGACAGCACGGAACCGTTGTAACCCACATCCAGGCAGCGGGGGATAATTTCCACGCCATACTGCTGGCAGATATTTTTAACTTCATTCAAGCGGTCGAAATACTCGGGAGGCTGCAGGTCCAGACGGTCAAAGCTTGAGGAAAGATACAGACCGTTGATTTTGTGCTCGGATGCTGTTTTGACGATCTGGCGAATATCTTCCACCTGACTTTCATCCCGCAGACCTTTGGAGGCGTATACCCAGCGGTAGGGATAGACTTTCTCCTTGCTTGTCAAACAGGAGCTAAAAAGCACGGCACCCAGCAGAAAAAATGATAAAAGACAGAAGCTATGTCTCATCACACTCTCTCCTTCCAAAAGAGTAAATAAGTTAAGAGCTTTAAAAGAAAGAAGATAAGCTGTTTTTTTTAGCCAAAATTTATTCAGCAAAAAATAATACGACTCCGGGTTGTCAGGGCGGCACAAGACAAGCACCAGACCGGTCAGGCTTTAAAATAAAAGCCCCAATCTATTTCACAGAAATCCGGAGGAGCATCTTTCCGGACTGGTCGATCCCGAAGACAAAAGAGCCCTCCGGGCTGGTAACTCCCTGCGCCAGAACCTTGTCCCCTGATTTTGCCGTGACTTCGCTCCCCGCCGGCAAGCCCAGGACCAGGTGAGTCCGCTTGCCTGTTCCTGTCGAGCTATATTCCAGGGAGCGCATCTTTTCCCCGTTTGCGGGCATGACAACTGTCCATTCCGGAAGGTCGGCGCCGGCCAGCCTCTTGCCCTTGACAAGGCCGGCCTCAGGCTTTGAACCCGGTTCGTGGGGATAGATCAGAATGGCGTGCAGGAAGTTAACGGCGGCCTCTTTCCCCTCCGGGCTCACTTCGATCCTCCAGGCTCCTCCCTCTGCGTCACCCCTTTTTTCTGTCGGGTAATTGGTATCGTTGACCCAGAAATCTTTCCCAGGCCCCCCGATCTTTTCCACCCGTGCGGGCTCGGGAAGGAGAGTGAATGACACCAGGCAGCCCCCGTATTCCGGGCCGCTGCGCCGGACAGTGAATCTCCCCTGGTCCACCTCCGGCTCTTCCATGGAGTGCAGGAGCCAGACTTTCCGGCTCTCCGGCTTTAGAGAGCGGACCTGGTCGTAAACGACCAGGGCGGCGGCAGGGAGTTCGGCGGGTGGACTCGAACGGAAATCTTTCAGGAAAACGAAGGTGCGCTTTACCAGCTCCGCTTTGGGGCCATAACCTGAGGTAGCGTCCCCGACCACGAAAGCATACCGCTGGTCTTTGTCGACCTCTTGAGCCAGGACCCGGGCGATCCTCCACTGGGGATCCATGAGGGCCGCCAGGTCGGCGGGATTAGCTCCGTTCTCGGGGTACGGCTGGCCGCCGTCGGCGACAACCTGCCGGCCGCGGTAAAAAACTTTTTCATCCGGATCCCGGATCAGCAGGGTATTATGAGCGATTGTCCGCTGGAAGTAGTCCAGCCAGTGGTCGCTGTCATATTCTGAATTGGTGCCTTCATATAATCCCGAGTCCAGGGCCAATGCCCCGCGGCAGTAAATCTGGAAGCTCAGCCGGTCGAGGTGATCGTGGTTTTTCACGAACAGGGGCATCACCTTGAACATCCCTGCCACGTCATCAGGGCCCCAGCCGGTGCGGAAAAAGAGCGTACCGACCGGGCCGCCCCGGTACCTGATAACAGGCAGGGATTGCGGGCCGGCAGGCTGAAGCTCAGGGTCCCGCCAGAGGATGTCGATAATATTTGTCCAGGTGTTGGCAGGTTTCCGGATCAACAGGTACTCGTTGAGCAGGTAAGGATCCCGGTATTTTGCGGCGGAGTAAAGCAGCAACTCTGTCAGCCAGGGATTTGTCCACATCCTCTCCATGGCGCCGTAAGGTACCCCGGAGACTTCCAGAGCTCCCTCTTCACCGGCTATTTTCGTATGGTTGCCGCTGTCGAGCCAGTCATCGCCATTGCGCAGCAATTGCCCGTCAGGCCGGCGGGTATAGATCCAGTAATAGCCCACATCGCGATAGAATGGGAAACGCTCGAAAAGATCGACGCCCGTGGCTTTCAAAAGCATGGCCAGCATGCGGATGTCCCCGTTGAAGTGGGTCACTCCATAAGAGTTCCCCTGGGATGAGGCGCCGTAGCGATAAAAAACGTTTTTGGCGGCCAGTTCGATCCTGATTACCTCGACAGCCCGGTTGAATATCTCCGGGGCCGTTTCATAAAAGGCTATTCCGGCCGGCAGATGGGCATCTGCCAGATGGTTTACCAGGTGCCCCGCGTGCGGGGGCTGGGTCTCGAGATTCCGGCCACCGGCTATCTCGAGCTGGGCTTTGATATTGGTAAGCAGTTTTTCAGCCTCCTCTGGCTTGAACCGGTCATGACACCAATCGAAAGCTACGGCCTCGGGCCAGACCCGGTAGGCATTGGGCAGGTCATCCCCGTTCGTATTTGCCGAAAGCTCCAGGGCGGCCTCTATCGCCGCGCGGGCTTCCTTTTCGCTGCCGGTGACCAGATAGGAAAACGCATTGGCCAGAATCCGGTCTCTCAGCCCAGGGGAGCTTTTGGCTTGCTGGATCATTGCCCAGGCCTGGCTGTGGCTGCTCTGGATGCGCGAGCGCACCAGCGGCAAATCATCCCCTGTCAGGTACAGCCGCGGTCTTTGGCTCCGGATGGCGAATTGTTCCTCGAGCGGTGCCAGACTGCCGAGCCAGTCCGGAATGGAATGCTTTTCCTCGATTTCAGCAGGCCGGGCGCATGCTCCGCAAACGAGGACGATAATAATATGCAGGATTTTTTCTTTCATTTGTATCGCACCTCATGTTATAAAAGTGATTGAATCTTCCTTCGTATCAGCTAATCCTTTGGAGCGGCTTATCCATAAACATAATAAGACCGTCTATTTTGAAGAATTATCATTGTTGATGTCAACTTGACAGGATTTGTTTGAGCAGGGAAAGACCAGAACATTTTCCAATCCCTGGAATTGCAAGAACGAGAAAGCAAGTTTCGAAAAAGGGAAAAAGATTTTTATATTGACACATTATCAGCGGAATAAGGTGTCAAGTCAACCATATTCAGTGGATCTGCGCCAGTGTAAGCGAAACTGTCCGACCCTCGCTTCTAATACTCGATTACCAGGCTGTTGCAGTGAATCAGACCCTGTTGATCGAGCTTGCAGAATGCCTGGTTGTCCCTGAATGCTGCGGGTTCCAGGGCCATGGTGCGGGTCACCGGTCCGCTCCAGGTCTCGAAATCGCAGGTTACTTTAAGCGGGGCCTTGAGAGCCTGCTGAAACATTTTCTTGCAAACAGGCATTTTAATATGGATAATTGAATATCTAATATCAAGGAGTATTATCGTGAGCATACAAGGTTTAGCATCTTTTATAGGCCCAGGGGCTGGAAGGAGCGCAGAGAGAGCTCTATTGAAACGGTATTTTTGTTATTTGCTTTACCTCATTTCCGGTCTGTTGCGTTAAAATCATCCTGATCCACTGAGAGCTGCGCCGAAAGAATCGCCGTTATTTTCTCAAGAGCGACAGTGTCCGGAATCGATCCGTGTTTTCGCTGATAGCGCTCAATACATTAGAATCCTGAAAGATATGGAGGATAAAATGAGACGGAGGTATATGTTCGAGCGAATCGGATTTTATCTTACAGCCCTTTTAACATGTGCTTTATTGTTTATTTCAGAAGTGAGCTCTTTCGCGCAAGAGGACTTATCGGTTTTAAAAGGTTGGAGGCTTTACTCGGATGCCGAAAACATGCTCTATAACAAAATCGCCGGAGAAGCCCATCATTTCCTGGATCTGCGCGCAGGGAGAATAGCCGGGATCACCACAAAGGAGCAATGGCTCGACTACATCGCTGAGGTCCGCGAAAAACTCAAGACGGCATTCGGTCCGCTTCCTGAGAGAACCCCTCTGAATGCCAGGATTACGGGATTTTTCGAATATCAGGGGATCAGGGTCGAGAAGGTAATCTATGAATCGAGACCGGGATTCTGGGTTACCGGGTGTCTTTTTAAGCCGGCTGGGCTCAAAGGCAGGGCGCCTGCCGTGTTGTACGTGTGCGGCCACACTATCGATGGTTTCAAATCCGAGGTCTATCAGCGTGTGATGTTGAATCTGGCAAGCAAGGGGTTCGTGGTTTTTGGCATAGATCCGCCAGGCCAGGGCGAAAGGCTTCAGTACTTCGATCCGCAAGAGGGGAAGTCAGTGATCGGCGGGCCGACAATCGAGCATTCCTATGCCGGCCTGCAGTACCTTCTCCTGGGCCGGACAATGGCTATGGTCCGGCTCTGGGATGGCATGCGCGCACTGGATTATCTCAGCACAAGGCCCGATGTAAAGCCCGGGCAAATCGGTGTGCAAGGCCGCTCCGGCGGCGGCACCATGTCAGCATATCTCGGCGCCATGGATCACCGCATAGCCGCCGCTGCTCCTGAATGTTATATCAGCAGTTTCAGCAGGATCCTGGATTCTATGGGCCCCCAGGATGCGGAACAAAATCTGCTCTCTCAGATTTCAACCGGGCTCGATCACGGGGATTTTCTGATTGCCCGGGCCCCAAAACCCACCCTCGTAGTCACCACTACCCGGGATTATTTCAGCATCCAGGGAGCCCGGGAGACAGTCAAGTCCGTGAGACCGGCTTTTAAAGCCTTGGGTGCAGCGGATAACATTCAGATAATCGAGGATGACGCGCCGCACATGTCGACAAAACGCAACCGCGAAAGAGTGTACGCTTTTTTTATGAACAACTTCGGAGTGAAAGGCAGCGCGGAGGAGAAAGAAATCGGGCCTGTCGACCCGGAGCTGCTAAAAGTAAGTGCCACAGGACAGACTGTCACCTCCGGCTCCAAGGCGATCTATGATTTTATCAGGCAGGACGCCTCACCGGCCCTTGAAAACCTCGAAAACTCACGCAAACAGATAAACCTGCACCAGGAAAAAGTACGCGAGGCCTCCAGATCTCTCTCCGGCCTTGAAATCGGGAAACAGGCACCGGAAGCCGTTTTCACCGGGAGATTCCAGCGCGATGGATACACAATAGAGAGAGTAATCCTGGATCCGAGGGGAGAAATCCCGGTACCGGCTCTCGTGTTTGTACCCAGTGGAGGAGGAAGGTATCCGGCTGTTTTGTATATTAATATGAACGGGAAAGCCGCGGATGCCGACAGCGGCGGATTGATCGAGTCAATTGTCCGCTGCGGGTATCTGGTACTGGCGACCGACCTTCCGGGGTGCGGGGAGCTGGCAGGGAATAAAAACTATGATGACGCAGTGATCAAGGGCGTGAGCTACAATTTTGTTTTCGGAGCGCAGCTCATCGGAAGCAGCGTGACCGGAATTCAGGCCGGCTCGATTGTCCGCTCCTTGCTCTATCTTACGAACCGAAGCGATGTGATCGGGCAGGAGATAACCGCTGTCTCAAGAGGCGCCGCAGGCCCGGCACTCATGCATGCGGCTGTACATGACAATACAATCGGAGCGCTCGCCTTTATCGAGTCGCCTTTGTCCTGGGAATCCATCCTGATGCATCGGTTATACGATCAGGCCATTGGGGCGACAATCGTTCCCGGGGCACTCGGGTATTATGATCTGCCGGACCTTCTTGGTCTCCTGGCTCCCCGCAGAGTGTTAATTGTCGATCCTGTGGATGGAAACGCAAGCCCGGCCCCGGAAAGCCTGCAGGAAAAAATCCTGATGCTGACAGAGCCTTTTTACAAAGGAGACACAGATCGCATTAGCATTTTGAACACCAACCAAGATAATCCGCTTGAGGGCATTCTTTCTCGATGGCTGAGAAATAAGCTGGATAATCCGGCAGAGTAAACTCCCTCCGGGGAAAAGCGGCAAAAAGGATTTATATTGATAATCATGGACTTAACCATACCAGGGTGAATGGGAGGCGAGGAAGAGATCAAGAAATTGCTCCAAAATTTTTAAGCCAGGGAAGGATTAAATGTTTTATGCCTGTCATTTTGCGGGATTCCAAAACTGGGGCGGGCCGGGCATCCTTTTTGCTTTTTAACGGCGCAACAGTGATATCCGCCCCTTGTG
>DATKXY010000181.1:0-2881 GCA_035528795.1 archaeon
TTCCTACTATCACCAGCGAGATCATAGAAGGAGTTTTACCAATGTTTCTTTATTGGTTAAAATAGGGATATATCAGGACATAAGAACCTGAAAAAACTATATCACGGGGGATGAAATGGCGAAACAAACGGCAAAAGAACCAGGAACCGGCGGGATCAATTTACTGGACCCTAGAACCAACGCAATCTTGGATTTCATGGCCAAGGCGGAGAAAAAGACAAGCCGGCAGTTTCTAGATTTTCTGGTATGGGAGTATTTCAAGCAGAACTACTCCAACAAGGGACCTGTCAAGGAACCTATCAGGAGAAAACGAGGCAGAAAACCTGGGGTGCGAAAACCAAAGACAAATCAAGGCGTTGAAAAGGTCGATGCCCCGGAAAGCACTTGATTTTATTGGTATTAAGTTTCGCCGGATAGAGAAGGGATGGTCCGCCCATCCGGTTATCTTGCTGGGAGAATCCTAGCTCGAAAGTCTATCGGTCTTATAATAGGTCGGGGGGATCTGGCGGTGTTGCCGAAAAAAGGAAGACTGAGCGAAGAAGAGAAAGCGGTTGAAAGCTCTGATGAGTTTGTGCGAGCGAGGAGAAAACATCCTGCTGTGGAATCGGGCATCAATGCCCTGGAGAATCACGGACTTGATCGTTGTCTTGATCACGGCTTACGAGGATTCGAGCGCTATGCAGGATTGGCGGTCGTTGCCCGAAACATTCAGATTCTTGGCACCATCCTCTGGAAAAGGGAGAACGAAAAGCTCCAGCGAGAGCAGGTTCGGCTGCGCAAAGCGTCGTAGTCGATTTATTGAACCTACTGCTGTCGGTTCAGGGGATAGGCGTGTGCGCATACTTCCGAAATCCTTGATTCCTGCCAAATAACTCGTTGATCTACCACTTTTTCGTATGTAGAATGGTTGCCTCAGAGATGCTGAGCCTGACAGCCGGCAATTTTTGACCGAACTCCCGGTGAAAATCGGCTTTTCGGTCAGACACTATCTAACGCTTGCAGGTCGTGGTATGACTCGCTCCCATTCACCTGTCTCAACATGATCGAAAAGCCACTCGCCGATGCTCTTCAAGTGTTTTAGTTTGATGGGGAGATTCTGCCGCCTGACGGGTACCATGTCTATGACCTCAAAGCCGCATTGGCTCAGAACTTTTTTCAGACTGACCACACACGTTTCGGCTCCTCCGCCGCCGCCTCCTGCATGACAGATACCTATAACGGGTTTGAAGTTCTTGTTTTTGTTGGTTCTGCTGATGATTGGTGCAGTGCACCGCCGCAGACGATCTGTGAAAGTCCTCATGCTTTCACTCATATCCCCGTAATAAACGGGGGTGGAAAAGATTACGGCATCGGCGCCATCGACGTTATTTACTATACTATCGAAATCATCCTCTATGACACATCGACCTTCCGAGTGACAGATGCCCCACCCGTCCTCCTCGCATTGACGGCAGGCCTCTAGGTTGAGCGAAGTCAGAAATAACCTTTCCGTGGCGGCGCCCTTCTCCTCGAGCCCGTCGAGAAGAGCCTGGGTTAATGCTGCGGTTCTCCCCTGCTGATTACGGCTTCCAAGCACAGCGAATACTTTCATGTTCAACCTCTCCTTATGTCGCTTTGGGTTTTCCTGAGGATCGTAGAATGAATCCAAGGTACGTTAAAATACGTTCAGGCACAAGTATCCGCCACGTCGGTGATCGAGGTTCCATGTTGATGATTTCATCATTTATATTTATTTTGAGCCGCGTAGATTTTGTGGCACGTATGTATGACCGGTAACTGAAACAATGATCTTCTTTTGCAAACAGGAAAAGATTAGTAGCTAGCTTGTTTCTACCATAGAGGTTGTCCGAATAAGTTTCAAAACATACAATAGATGTTAGGCGGAACGACGTGCCATAGAGACAATCAAGACAGTGGAAAGTCAATGGGAGGTGAATAATGAGATTGTGTAGTTTTTTCATCCTCGGATGCGCCTTGCTGATCACATTTGGATGCAGCACGTTCTCAGAAATAGCAGTAGATGAAAGCGTCGATTTTGCCAATGAGCTGAAGACCGTCGTCATTCTTGGATCATCAGAAGGAATACCTTCTGCAAACATCATCGAACAGATCCTGGGAAATGTAACCACAGTCTTTATGAACTTGAATTACCAGGTTGTCGAACGGCGCAGACTCGAGTCTATTATCAACGAGCTTTCCCTCTCCTACGAGGATTTCTTCGATGAAGAAACAGCCAAAAAAATCGGAATGATGATTGGATCTGATGGGATCGTCATGCTGTCAGGGATCGATGCTGAATACGTAGTTATTACCAAAAAAAAGGGAGCAGTGAAGAAGGACCTCATTGTACGCCGTGCCACTCTACAGATGCTCAAGCTTGATACTGCAACGGTCGCTCTCAGTCTAAATTACAACGATCCTGTGGGAATGCCGGTCACAGATTTTATGAAATTCGTGAGGAAGAAGATTCGTGCCGGAACCGGACATAGGCTTCTTTCAAGGGTATTCAGGTAAATCTCTTTACACTAGATATTTATTTTAAGCCGCGCCTGGATCGAACCGGCGACCCACAGCTTAAAAGGCGTGGGCGACAGCAGGTTTTCCATGTTTTCACTGTGAAAAGAGGCCGGGATGGAAACAATAATACACACAGGATCACGAATTCATCGCATTTCTCATAGCATTTTATTAGGTTAGCAGTATCACTTCAAATCTATGATCCCCCGGTTGATTTTCCGCAAACCTTCACCCATTGAGCCACCTGCGCTCGTATATTTGCCGGGAGATCGACAGCATGGCATAATATCCTCACAAAATTGGAGCTTGGTAGGTACTCGTCCGTTGGCAAAGAAGAAGAAGATACCCGAAAAATACCAACGAT
>DATKXY010000182.1:0-27650 GCA_035528795.1 archaeon
TTGTTACCGGTTCAATCGCCGATATTGGGGACGCCAGGCGTTCCATCGTCTTCTAAATGCCTGTGCTTCAACAAGTACTACTATTACGCGAGATCAATTAATGTGTCCTAAAAAGCTACGCTGAGTAGAGTCAATAGTCCAATTGAAAGATATCCTTATATTTTGTATTATTATAAAATAATTAAACTTAAAGCTTTTTAAACCAAGGAATACAAGATGCTCACTAAACTAACAGTAAAAAATTTCAAATTGTTTAACGAAATTGAAGTTGAACTTGGCAATCCTGTTGTTTTTATAGGTCCTAATAATTCAGGAAAATCTTCCGCACTGCAAGCACTCGCTTTATGGGAAGTCGGGCTTAAGCGTTGGATTGAAAAACGGAAAGGGAAAAAGGCACCTGAAACAAGACCAGGAGTCACTATTAACAGACGCGATTTAGTGGCAATTCCGATTCCTGATGCAAATCTTCTATGGAAAGATCTGCACGTAAAAAATGTACAAAGGGTAGAAGGGAATATTAAGACGGAAAATATATTTATTGATATCATTGTTGAAGGAGTGACGGAAGATAAAGATTGGAAATGCGGACTTGAATTTTATTATGCAAACGAGGAATCTTTTTACTGCCGTCCGCTCCGGCTAGAAGCTATCAAGAAACCTAATCGGATGCCTATCCCTGAAGAGGCAGAAAAGGTAGGATTGGCGTTTCTTCCCCCAATGTCTGGATTGGCTGCAAATGAAACACATCTTGATCCTGGAGCAATCAGTGTACGTATCGGTGAAGGAAGAACAGCCGAGGTACTCCGTAATTTGTGTTATAAAATTTATGAAGAGAAAAATGAAAGATGGAAAAAACTCAAAGCACACATTTATTCGCTTTTTGGCTCTGAGTTAAAAGAACCAAAATATATTGCTGTACGCGGTGAGATTGAGATGAGCTATCGTGAACGAGGAATAAATTTAGACATTTCTTCCTCAGGAAGGGGGCTTCAGCAAACTCTTTTGATTCTGGCTTACATGTATGCAAATCCTAATGCTGTACTTCTTCTTGATGAGCCTGATGCTCACTTGGAAATCCTTCGCCAAAGACAAACTTATCAACTTATCACTGAATTGGCCCGTGAGAATAATAACCAGCTAATTGCTGCAAGTCATTCAGAGGTTTTGCTTAATGAAGCAGCCAATAGGGATACTGTGGTTGCTTTTGTTGGAAACCCTCACAGGATAGATGATAGAGGAAGCGATGTTCTAAAAGCTTTAAAAGATATAGGTTATGAACATTATTACCAGGCTGAACAAACAGGCTGGGTGCTCTACTTGGAAGGCCCAACGGATCTGGCAATCTTGCAGGCTTTTGCCGAAAAAATGGGAAACAAAGAGGCTATACAAGTTTTAGAAAGACCTTATGTATGTTATGTGGGAAATCAACCCAAAAAGGTTCAAGAGCATTTCTTCGGTATTAGAGAAGCTATTCCATATTTAAAGGGAATCGCCATATTTGATAAACTGGATCAAACGCTTCCCGATAACCTTGGCGCAGAAGGTCTTATGTGGAATAAGAAAGAGATTGAGAATTACTTTTGCTATCCTGAGGTTTTATTAGCTTATGCTGAAGCTAGTGGCAAAGAATCCGCGCCGGGTTCTCTTTTTGCACCTAAAATGATTGAATCCCGTATTAGAGCTATGAATGAATCTATATATGAGATAACCAATGCTCTGGAAAAAGTTGGTAAAAGTGATCCATGGGGTGGAAATATCAAGGTCAGCGAGGATTTCCTTATTTTTGTTTTCAAGGAATATTTTAAGAAACTAAACTTATATAACGTAATGGATAAGACGAACTTCCATGAACTTGCTCATTTTGTTCCCAAAAACAAGCTAGATCCAGAAATAGAAGAGAAATTAAATGCGATTGTTAGGATAGCAAAATCCGCGAAATCTTTATAAAGAATAGAATAAAACAATTGAAAAAAATCTTTCTACCTGATCATTCTGATTACTCAAATCATTCAACACGTTTTCTCTTTTTGATTCACTGAACTTTTAAATCCCAGCCGTTTCCTCGATTCCCCGCCTCTCCGTTTCTCCGTCTCCCCGTTTCTCCGTTTCCCCGATTCCCCGTTTCTCCGTCTCCCCGTTTCCCTGCTTCACCCCTTCTCGGTTTTTTCCTCTTTTTCTCCAAAGGTGATCTTCTTATGATCCCGTCCCAGGTAGTAGTTGATCCAGGAGCTGGTTTTGTCGAGGCTGTTATTGCGGTAGATCGGGTCCGGGTTGCGTAGGGTTTCCAGGGCGCCGTCCTTTTCGAGGCGGTTAATCACCTTGACCCAGAAACAGGGGCGGTCTTGCAGTTCGCAGATGCCTTGAGCCGAGCCGCCGCAGGGACCGTTGCGTGAAGCTTTGGCGCAGTAAGCCTCAGGGCAGACAAACCCCAGCTCGTCAAGCGAACAGTCCCCGCATTCCTGGCAGTTGTTGGCAACCGATTTGATCAGCTTCTCGAAACTGCGGAAAGCCTTGTTGTATGTCGGGGAGCCGTCAATCCGGCTGCAGACCTGGCGGGCCACTTTGAACCCCAGGCTGTCCGGCTCGAAAAAACCGTCGTGCACGAGTTTCATCAGGCGATAGGGAGTCATCGCGGTTTTTTCCTCTTCCCAGTCGCCTGAATCATTGGGCTGGTCTGTATTGAGCCCGGTTTCGGGATCGGCCTGGAAGTAGAAAAACTCGCCTTTCTGGGGATAGCGGATCTCCTTGACCAGGGACTGCCAGTCACTGGAAAGTTCCTCCGCGGTGTCGATTATTTTGCGCACATCATCGAAACTCAGCCCGAATCCTCCGATATGCGCTCCCCGGTAGCCCAGGCCCCGAAGCACAGCCACCTGTTTGGCGGCAAACTCACGGAAAGCGGCTTTCCCTTTGTCCTCGGCCTTGGCTTGAGTGTTGACAAACTCGAGCAGCTCATCTGTCACGACACAGCCCGGCACCTGGTTCTGATTCATGAGCCGTGAGACAATGCGGTGCAGGACATAGACATTTCCCAGCACGGGGGTATCCAGGCCGCTAAGGCGCATGTAGCGCAGCAGCTCATCGAACTTGAGCATATCGTAGCCCACCTGGGTGATTATGAACCTGGCTCCGTTTTTAATCTTTTTCTCCAGTTTGATATACTGGCCCAGCAGCTCCGAGCGCAGCTTTTTAAAAGGGCTTACCGAGGCGCCGATAAAAAAGTTTGTCGGCTCCAGCTCCTGGAATTTGCCCGGCCTGGGCAGGGGAACTTTCAAGCCTTTGTTCATCGCCCTGAGCATTTTGATCATGCCCACAGAATCAAGGTCGAAAGACGGCTTAGCCACTCCCTGGTAGCCATCCACCGGGTAGTCTCCGGTCAGGGCCAGCACGTTTTCGATACCCATGCGGTTGAGCTGGAAGGCGCGGCTCTCCAAGGCGTTGCGGTTATGGTCCTTGGATGTCAGATGGATCAGCGGGCTCATTCCCCGGTACATGATATCAAGCCCGAGCACATCAGGGCTCAGACGGGGGTTCCCGCCGGGATTGTCAGTCAGGCTCAGGGCGTCGATCTTACCGTAGTCCACCGCCTGTTCGGTGAAGGCGATAAGCTCCTCGAAATCTTTCCGCATCAGGCCGCGGCTGGGAACGAGCTCCACAGAAATAACGAAACCCCCGCTCTGCGATATTTTTTCTTTGAACCTGTTTTCCATTGAATTGTAAGCCGGATTGTGAAAGTTATCTGTCCGAAACTGCCTGGATTTAAGTAAATCTTTCCGGGAATTCAATCAAAAAACGCTTTTTCCCGGGCTTAAGTTACATTCGGGTCGTGTCTCCTGGAGAGCTTGGAGCCTGATGTAGAAACTGTCGTTGACAGGCTGATCAATGGGCCATATAATAACAAAAACCATCCCACATAACAATGGAAAAGTAAATCACAATGCAAAGGCCACAGTACACTTACGACCTGCATATCCATACGACAGCCTCGGATGGAGGGTATTCTCCCCGGGAGTTGGTCAACTCGGCGCTAGGCTTGGGGATGCGGGTTATCGCTTTTACGGACCACGATACCCTGGCTTCCAATGCTGAAGGGGTAAGCCTGGGAGAAAGACTCGGCCTTAAGGTGATCCCCGGAGTCGAGCTCACCACACAGGAGATGTACCATATCCTGGGCTATTACCTGTCACCGGGCCGGAGCGGGCTTTCAGAGTACCTGGCTGCCTTGAGAGAGCGCGCCTGGGCCTTTATGAGCGATGCGCTCAAGAGTCTCCGCAACGGACGGGGAATCAGGGTTACAGAGGATGAACTGGCCCGGCGCACTGGAGAGGGTATACCCAATATGGCCCATCTGCTCGATATTCTGTTCGAGCGGGGTGATATTGATGAGATTGCTTTCGACAGTCCATCTTCGAAAATACTTTTCGGCGACCCTGACTACATGGTAAATTATTTCAGGGAATTTTCCCGGTTGCGGCCTTTTACCGATGCCGCAGGGGCGGTGCGGTTGATTTTATCAGCCGGTGGAGTACCGGTCTGGGCGCACCCGATGCAGGTGGATCAAAAGGAAGTGCTGCGTTTGAAAAAGGCCGGGCTCGTGGGTCTCGAGGTGACCACACCCAAGCACGATGAAGCCACTCGTCGCGCCTTAGAGAAAATCTGCACCGAGTCAGACTTAATCCCCACCGGGGGAACCGATTACCACGGCCGTTATTTCGACACGATAGAGAAAGGACGACTGATCGGCACCTGCGGGGTCCAGCCGCAAATTATCAGCCGGTTGGAGGAACTGGCTTCGGGGCTTAAAATGGTGTAGATTGCTATTAACAGGAGCGGTGGAAAATGCCGGCCAATCTCACTCCTCAATATCTGGTGGCTGAGAAAGCGTTTCAAGAGGCCCGGACAACAGAGGAAAAGATTCGCTGCCTTGAGGAAATGCTCCGGCTTATCCCCAAGCACAAGGGGACAGATCACCTGCAGGGCGACCTGAAAAGGAAGCTTTCCAAACTGCGCCAGAAGAGCCGTGAGGAGTCCACGAAGCCCCGGAAAAGCTTTTCCTTTAAAGTCAGGAAAGAGGGCGCAGGCCAGGTGGCCCTGGCTGGAGTGCCCAACACAGGCAAGTCCTCGCTGGTGAATGCGCTGACCAATGCCGAGCCGGAGGTCGGGATTTACCCGTATACCACGCGGGTGCCCCAGGCAGCGATGATGCCCTATAAAGATCTCAAGATTCAGCTCATTGACCTGCCGCCGATCTCCGAAGAACACGAGGAGCACTGGGTGATCGACCTGCTCAAAGCTGCCGATGCGGTTCTGCTGGTTGTGGACATGAAGGCCGATCCGCTGAGCCAGCTTGAGTTCACCTGTCGGCACCTCCAGGAAAAACGCCTGTGGCCCAAATCGGCTCAAAACCTTCCGGAGGACAAAAGGCCGGTAGCTGCGGTTTTCCGGCCCATGCTCATTGTCTGTAACAAGGTTGACAGCGCCGGGGAGAAGGAAGATTTCGAGCTTTTTCACCAGTTATGCGAGGCTGATTATCCCATAATCGCTGTTTCAGCCCAGACAGGCCGGGGCATGGAAGAATTACGGCAGGCTTTATTCGAGATCCTGGGTATTATCCGGGTTTACTCAAAAACACCGGGCCATAAAGCCGATCTGGATGAACCGTATGTTTTGCCAAAAGGCAGCACGGTGATGGATTTCGCAGAGACTGTTCACCGGGAATTCGCAGAAAGAATGAAGTTCGCCCGCATCTGGAGCGAAAACAAGTACGATGGGCAGATGGTTAACCGCGAGGAACCTCTTTCTGACGGCGACATTCTGGAATTGCATCAGTGATTATTTCAAACCATACGTGGAATTTTTATCCAGGCTGATTCACCCTGGGCTCCCAGCAAGAAAGATAGCATCGCAGCAGATGCAGAGCCGCGATCGAACACCTGAGGTCAGAATAACAATACTGCGGAGTTTTAAATGGGATTGCCGATAATCGGTATTGTGGGAGGGGTCGGCCCTTATGCGGGATTGGACCTGAACCGCAAGATTTTTGACAACACTGTTACGGACGGTACCGATCAGGACCACCTCGAGGTGCTGCTTTTTTCAGCCGGGAGACAGGTGCCGGACAGGACAGAATACCTGCTCCGCAAAGCCGGGGAGAACCCCGCAGAGCAACTTTTCCGGGCCGTCGAGACCCTGGCGCGGGCCGGCGCCCGGATAATGGCTATTGCCTGTAATACAGCGCACGCTCCGGAGATAATCACACCGCTTAAAGAAAAAATACTGAGTTTGGGGCTTGAAATCGAACTGGTGGACATGATCGAGGAAACCGCTCTTTTTATCAAGGAGAATTTCGGTAAAGGGGCCAAAGCGGGCTTGCTGGCCACAGAGGGCACAATCAGCGCCGGAGTCTACGACCGGCTCAGGGAAGAGCGCCTGGGCCGGATCGAGCTTCTCTTGCCTTCCCGTGAAATTCAAAAACTGGTGCATCAGGCTATCTATGACAGGAAATACGGGATTAAAGCCTGCTCGAACCCGGTCACAGAGCGAGCAGTCAAGGAGTGCCGCCTGGCAGTGCGGCATCTCGCTGAGCAGGGCGCAGAAACCGTGATCTTGGGCTGCACGGAACTTCCGCTTGCCCTTCCTCAAAGCTCAATCGAGGGAGCCAGTCTGCTTGACCCGACCTGGATCACAGCCAGGGCGCTGGTGGCCCGTGTCGCCCTGGAAAAGCTCAAACCCTGGCCATAAAACCGACCCGAAAATATTAAAAATATTCCTGCAAACTTCTTTAAAATTGGATACAAAAAAATGAAATCACTCAAAAGAGCTTTAATTTACGGCTTGTTTGTCTGGTTAATACCCTTCCTGGTTTCATTTCTGATCTTTCCGTTGAAAACCTCGAATCCTCCGCTGTTCGAATCAATCATGCCTGTGGTAATCACAATCTGCACGGTGCTTTTTGCAGTCTCCTATATCGGAAAATTAGAGGTGAACATGTTCAGGGAGGGAATTCTCCTCGGTATAATCTGGCTTGCGATCAGCCTGCTGTTGGACCTGCTCCTGTTCATGCAGGGACCGATGAAAATGACTTTTGCGGACTATATGATGGATATCGGGCTGACATACCTGATTGTTCCGGCAATCACTGTCGGCTTGGGCTGTCTGAAAGGAAAATACTACGGGGAGCATTAAATAGTTTCCATTTATCCTGTTGTTTATATGCTGGAACCTTGGTTATTCTTAAAAGTCAAGTAAGCATAAATGATTTACCAAGTGTCGATTCTCGCATTTAAGGAACTGGCGGCTTACTTTAAGTGACAACAATTAAAGACTTCTTAGAGTCAAGCTTTTACAACTGCCGAAAAAAGGTTTTAGTGCAGCTACCAGGGATGATAGATCATCCCAGAGGAAACTAGTGGCCCTAAGATGCCCTGAAGTCCGGGGATCCTGTTTCCGGAGCGTGTAGAAGACAAGTAATTTCCATCATCGTCATTCTAGATGTACAACGCCCAGGCAGGCCTTTGCGCAGGCTTCCTGCGCGTAGGCGAGCTTGGCGAAGCGGAGTAAAGGACTAAAGTGCCAGGATTAACTTTTGTTTCTTTTGGTTACAAAAGAAATGGTTTTGCTTCTTTTGCCACCAAAAGAAGAAAATAATTTTCCTTTACGGATAGATTCAAATAATTTTATGACCTGAGTAGTAAGCGAGTTGATGCAAAAAAGATTTTTTAAGCCTGAAGAAAGGAAAGAGCGTGCCGAATAAAAAAATCGGGCGAGCGGACCTTCGCCCAGTTACATTCGATCTCGGATATTCCTCCCATGCCGAGGGTTCATGCCTGATCTCCATGGGAGAGACCCGGGTTTTGTGCACTGCCACGGTTGAAGAGAAAGTCCCGCCATTTCTCGAAGGCAAAGGCCAGGGATGGGTGACTGCCGAATACGGGATGCTTCCGCGCAGCACCCATTCACGTCAGCTGCGCGAGCGCTCGACCGGCAGGCCTGACAGCCGGGCCCTGGAAATCAGCCGCCTTATCGGCAGGGCGCTGCGCATTTGTGTGGACCTCGAGGCTCTCGGAGAGAGGACTGTAATCCTCGATTGCGATGTGCTCCAGGCAGATGGGGGAACCCGCTGCTGCGCTGTGAACGGCGCAGTTGTGGCCCTGTATCAGGCCTTAAGCGGCCTGGTTGATAAAGGAAAACTCCAGGCTCATCCCCAGCGCAGCCTGGTGGCAGCCGTGAGCGTGGGCCTGCTAGACAGGGAGCCAGCGCTCGATCTCGATTACGCCCAGGATTGCCAGGCGGATGTGGATATGAACGTGGTGATGACCGAAGACTGCCGGCTGGTCGAGATTCAGGGCACCGCTGAAAAAAATCCTTTCGACAATAGCCAGCTCGAACAAATGCTGGACCTTGCCCGAAAAGGGATCGAACAGCTAATCACCATGCAGAAAAAGGTTCTGGGAATTTGAGCAGCCAAAAGCTTTTAATCGCCACTAGAAACCGAGGGAAAGCGGCTGAGTTCAAAGAAATTCTCTCCGGTTTGCCAGTGGAGGTAATCGGCCCTGACGCCTTGAGTGCTCCTGTGCCTGAGTGTGAGGAAGCGGGGAGCTCTTTTTACGAAAACGCCAAAAGCAAGGCGGAACACTGGTGCTGTCATACGGGTCTGGCGTGTCTGGCAGATGACAGCGGACTCGTGGTAGACGCCTTGGATGGAGCGCCGGGGATCTATTCAGCGCGCTTCGCCGGGGAAAATGCAACCGATCAGGAGAATATCCAACGCCTGCTGGGCCTGCTTGAAGGGATTAAAAGCTCCCAACGGAGCGCCTCTTTCCACTGCTGCCTGGTCTTGAGCCGCCCCGGGAAAAGACCGCTTGCTTTCCAGGGGATCTGCCAGGGCCTGATTCTGACTGAGCCGGTTGGCAGCGGAGGTTTCGGCTACGATCCGGTTTTCTTTTATCCTCCCTTAGGATGTTCCTTTGCCCAGCTCGCTCCTGAAGAAAAGAACAGGGTGAGTCACAGGGCTCGAGCCCTGCAAAAACTCCGCGGATGGCTTTTTAAACATAAACTGTAAGCGCTCACGGCCAGCGAAAAGAATCTAAATGTAGGGCAATGGCCTGTACGTATTGACAAGCGAAAATTCTCGAGTTATATTGTCAATAAAATCTATCGATTTAATGAGAATTTAAATTTCCTTAGTCCATGATTCCATAAACATTGTGATGTATTATAATACCGATCCGGACAGTTTCATTGGTCGGGGCGGGTTTGAAACCCGCCCATACAAAATATTTTTTAAGTTATAATTTTCCAATAAGTTAGAATTTTATGAAACCTTGAATTATATCTTTGACTAGGAGGTCGATAAATGGCTCGCATTTACGATGATATAACCCAGACTATCGGCAATACCCCGCTGGTCCGTCTGCGGCGGGTCACGGAAGGTGCTGTGGCGCAAATCGTGGTCAAGCTCGAAGCTTTCAATCCTCTCGGCTCGGTCAAGGACCGGATCGGAGTAAACATGATAGATGCAGCCGAAAAAGCTGGCCTGATAGATAAGGATTCGGTGATAGTCGAGCCGACGAGTGGGAATACGGGAATTGCACTCGCTTTTGTCGCCGCCGCGCGGGGCTATCGGTTGATATTGACCATGCCGGAAACAATGACTGTCGAGCGGCGCAAGATTCTCAAGGCCTTGGGGGCTGAGATTGTTCTCACTCCTGGAGCAGAGGGGATGAAAGGGGCGATAGAAAAGGCTGAGGAGCTTGTGAGCTCGACTCCTGGTGCTTTCATGCCGCAGCAGTTCAAGAACCCGGCGAATCCTGAGATCCACCGCAAGACAACCGCTCTGGAAATCTGGAACGACACCGAGGGCCGGGTTGATATTCTTGTAGCCGGAATCGGTACAGGCGGGACGATTACCGGGATCTCCGAGGTTATCAAATCACGCAAGCCCGCTTTCCAGGCAGTAGGTGTTGAGCCTGCCGAAAGTCCCGTGCTTTCCGGAGGCCAGCCCGGGCCGCACAGTATCCAGGGTATCGGGGCCGGTTTCAAACCAGACATTCTGGACATGGACCTCGTGGATGAGGTGATCAGGGTCAGCTCGCAGGAGGCCATAGAAATGGCCAGGAAAATGGCAAGCAAGGAAGGAATTTTTGCCGGGGTCTCCTCAGGCGCTGCAGTCCATGCGGCCCTTAAAGTCGGCAGTCGTCAGGAAAATGAAGGCAAGCTCATAGTTGCGATCCTGCCGAGTACAGGAGAGAGATATCTCAGCCATCCTCTTTATGCAGAGCTTTAAGTGACAGGTTTAACTGACAATCAAATCGAGCGTTATAATAGAAATATTATGCTTACTGAATTGGGCCTTGAAGGGCAGAATCTGATCCGCCAGGGCCGGGTCTTGATTATCGGGGCTGGTGGGTTGGGCTCCGCGGCTGCTTTGTACCTGGCTGCAGCAGGTATCGGGACACTGGGCCTGGTGGATTCCGACAGGGTCGAGCTTTCGAACCTGCAGCGCCAGATCCTTCACGATACTCCATCCCTGGGAGAGGAAAAAACCAGAGTCGCCGCCAGGCGCATCCGCGCGCTCAACCCGGATGTGGCTGTCAAAACCTGGCAGGAGCGCCTCTCTGTGGACAATGCCTTGGACCTGATAGAGGAGTTTGACTTTATTGTGGACTGCACAGACAATTTCGGCGCCAAGTTCCTGATCAATGATGCGGCTGTCCTGGCGCAAAAACCTTTTTCCCATGCCGGGGCTTTAGGATTCAGGGGACAAACTTTTACAATGGTTCCGGAAGAGAGGACGCCCTGTCTGCGCTGTATCCTGCCTGAGCAGCCTGCGGGTGACGAGGCTCCCACCTCCGCCCAGGCCGGTGTGCTGGGCGCTGTAGCCGGCGCCCTGGGGACAATCCAGGCTGCTGAGGCGATCAAAGTTATCACCGGAGTGGGGGAGCCTCTCTTGGGGCGATTGCTCACTTATGACGCGCTCTCTATGCAGTTCAGGACTGTTGAGCTGAAACGCGACCCCTGCTGCCCGGTATGTTCCGACCACCCAAAAATCAAGGTGTTGAAAGCCGGGCTGTACGCTTAGCTTTAGCACCCGGCTCAATGATTTAAAGTCCGGAAAAGGCCGGTGAGAAGCCGTGAAATGATTTAAGATAAAAGGTGAGATTACAGATATAAGTATTTACATTATAAAGAATTAGAAAAGTTAAAATAATGCCTTGCTTGAATTGACTTCCTGAGCTGAACAAATAATCACAGCGCCCGCCTTGACTTTTCAGGAACCTCTTTCGTCTCTTGCCATTCTTACCTGATTTCCTCTTTAGCTTGACAAAACATGCAAGCCTCCCTAAGATTAAAAAATTAAGCCATCTAAAAAACATTGGCTGACTTTCCTGAAACATCCATTCTAGCCCCGGAAGGAGGGCGTTATGCCGCAGAGTGATTTTGAAATCAATTTAAGACAAATTAATATTCCACGCTTAAGCCGGAACGTTGTCTCGGCAGCAGTGGGGGTGATAGTGGCCCTCTGGCTTGCCTCCGGGATTTACATGGCTGAGGCGGACGAACTCGGGGTTGTCTTGCTTTTCGGCAAGCTTTCCAGAGTTACCGATCCGGGCCTGAACTATCACCTGCCGTACCCGATAGAGAGTGTCCAGACCCCCAAGGTGACAGAGGTCAAGCGCGCTGAAATCGGTTTTCGCACGATTTATCAGGGTCCGCCCTCGCGCTTCGAGTCGATTCCCGAGGAGAGCCTGATGCTCACCGGTGATGAGAACATCGTTGATATTGACCTCATCGTGCAATTCAAAATCAAGGATGCGGCAGACTATCTGTTCAATGTCCGGGATGTCATCCGCACGGTGAGCAAAGCCTCGGAAGCGACACTCAGGCAGGTGATCGGCAACCACAAAATCGATGAGGCCCTTACTGACGGGAAGTTCCAAATCCAGAACGAGATCCAGGAGAGCCTGCAGTCGATCCTCGACATTTACGGGGCCGGTGTGCTGGTCGTGGCAGTGCAGTTGCAGGATGTCCATCCGCCGGAGCAGGTAATCACCGCTTTCAAGGATGTAGCCAGCGCCCTGGAGGATAAAAGCAAGCTTGTTAACCAGGCCCAGGGCTATCAGAATGATATAATCCCCCGTACACGCGGGCAGGCCGAGCAGATGCTCCGTCAGGCGGAAAGCTACAGGGAACAGCGCATCCTGCGCTCCCAAGGTGAAGCCGAGCGCTTTAACAAGGTTCTCGCAGAATACGAGCGGGCGCCCTCGGTTACTGAGAAAAGGCTTTATCTGGAGACAATGGAAAAAGTTCTCCCCCGGGTCACGAAATACATTGCCAAAGTCAAGGACAGCGGGGGCCTGATGCCGCTTCTCGATATGCGGAAAGCTCCCTAAGGCAAGGTCCGAAAGTGGAGGCAGAAGCGGTGTTCTTTAGCGCAGTTGAGAAAAACTCTAATCTAAGCGAGCAATAAAACTAAGGAGTAAAAATGAGACACAGACTAAGCCTGGTTGGAATTGTTCTCGTGCTTTTGGTGATCGGGCTGCTGAGCACAGTATATCAGGTCTGGGAGACTGAACAGGTGGTGATTACGAAGTTCGGCAAGCCGATCCGCATAGTGAGCGATCCTGGCCTGCATTTCAAAATCCCTTTCGTTCACACGGTGAATGTTTTTGAGCAGCGCCTGCTGGACTATGACAGCTCGCCGACCGAGATCCTGACCCAGGACAAAAAGACCCTGATCGTGGACAATTTCGCCAAGTGGCAGATAGTGGATCCTTTGAAATTCCTTCAGGCTGTAGGGACCGAATTGGGCGCCCAGAGCCGTCTGGATGATATTATTTATTCCGAGCTGCGCGCCGAGCTAGGCAAGCATATATTTCACGATATTATCTCCACCAACCGCTCGGTAATCATGGAGGTGGTCACCAGAAACAGCAATGAGAAGGCGAAGGAATACGGGATCGCGGTTCTTGACGTAAGGATCAAAAGAGCGGACCTGCCCCAGGAGAACGAGAGGGCCATATTCGCCCGGATGGAGGCCGAGCGCAAAAGGATCGCCAACCAGTACAGGTCCGAGGGTGAGGAGGAAGCTCTGAAAATACGGGCTGAAACAGACAAGCAGGCTGTTATAATCCTGGCTGAAGCCGAAAAAAGCGCCCAGCAGACCCGCGGCGAAGGGGATGCAGAGGCCACCCGCATTTATGCCCAGGCCTACAACAAAAATCCGGGCTTCTATGCCTTGGTGCGTACGCTCGAAGCCTACGAAACCGTGATTGATACAACTACCACAATGATCCTTTCGCCGGATGCCGAGTTTTTCCAGTATTTCTGGAAGGCGCCCTGATCTCTGAAACGGAGAAGGGGAGAAACGGGGAAACGGAGAAAGGGAGAAACGGAGAAAGGGAGAAAGGGGGAAACGGGGAAAGGGTGAGGGGGTGAAAAGTTGGCGGAAGGATCAGAGGGAATAGAGAAACATCCGGAGATATTCCTGGCTGGCAAAAAGGTGTCCGGATGCCTTTGCGTCTCCAGTGCGCCTTATTGCCTGTTATCCTTCAATATTGTGATCAGCTTGAGCCTGATCAATTATTAAATAAAAGGCCATTTACGAATGGCCTTTAAACTTTACGGAATTCTTTTACGACCCATTAGCTTGAAGACGGCCATGACATCCGTACTGTTGGAGGAATTACTTGGGCATAGGGATGTCAAAACGACAATGATATATACACATGTTCTGAATCGTGGTGGCAAAGGTGTGAAAAGTCCGGCAGAAAGTTTATAGTCGACAATGTTTATTATTTGGGGTTTTATACAGTCTGTATAAAATTCCGATGAAATTGTCATCAAAATGGCGCAACAGATTGCTATTTATCATTTTATGTGTTTTACTTTAGACTTTTTGTGAGGTATTACATAGCTGTATTTGCTATGTAAAGGTTATTATCATTGTTCTGTATATACCCTGGTTAGGCAGTTAAATAAGGACGTTGTACCATGTCCAAAACTCTTATGGTCTGTACGCTGAAAATGGTCTGCATCATCCTCGTTTCGGCTGTCATGGTCACTCCAGGCCACGCCGCACTTACCGCCTGGGAGCATGACTGGCTCGTTTTTATGGACGATACCACCTCAGCGCCTGAGACCCCTGACACTCTGCTCTCTGTTCGCGTTACCCCTGGTGAGTACGAGCCGGTTTCATTTGCCGTGCGCACGGAGGAAACGACCAGCCTTACAGTAAGCTATGTTACAGGTGGGGATTCTCTGGCCTTGCCGGAAAGCTGGGTCAAGATTCAACGAGTAGACAGACGCACGGACACCACTACGGTCAGATGGCTTTATGATCTTGAGTCTGCCGTGGAGGTTCAGGCACAAAAAACCGCTTTTTTCTGGATCACCCTGCATCCTCCAGTGGATGCGGCCCCAGGTTTCTACTCTGGTACTGTGGAACTCCAGTCCGGCACTGGGAGCAAAGTGCTGGCCCTCCAGTGTGAAATACTCCCTTTTATCTTAGAGGAAACTTCCATAAAACTGGCTACTTACCCCTATCGCACCGACCTACCGCAAAAAGTCTTTCTTGATATGAAGGAACACGGCCTGGACGGTATTTGGCTTCCGTGGGGGAATGTTGGTCCCATAAAAGTTACAAATGTTGAAGACAAACTTGCACTCGATTTTTCCATCTTAGACTCGACCATGCAGAAATTCCAGGCCTCAGGCATGAAAGGCCCGGTACAACTCCAGCTTGGCAGCTCTTGTCTCACATTGTATGAAAACTCTCTTGCTTCAGCTTTTGGCTTGCCCATAGATGAGTATCATGCTGACATGGTAGTGAACGGGGAAATTTGGGTCTCAGAAGAAATCCGGGCTGCGGAGATAAGCCCTGAACTGGACAGCCTTTTCGTGGAGGGCCTGCGGCAGATTTACGACCATTGGAACGCGAACTACCCCGAAATCGAGTTAACGATGATGATTTACGATGAACAGGCCCAGTTCTTTTTAGAACGGCACAGGAACCGTTACAACTTGCTGAAAACTGTAATGCCGTACATCAGGGTTGATGGGACGTGCATGGATTTTGTTATGTTCGCAGAACAGTTAAAAGACCAATGCGACATTTTTGTCCAACATGGTGATATTCTGGCCACTCTCAAATTGGCTCGCGAAACCGGCAAGGATGTCTGGATTGCTGGCTATCCAACTCTTAGGGATGCGAGAACAGGTCAAGTTAGTTTAACTGCTGTCCATGCCTCTCGCAACCTGATGGGACTTATGGCCTGGGCTGCTGAGGCCGAGGTTGCCTGGTTCTGGGCGTTCAACTGGTGGGGCTTGCCGGATCAAGATAGTCACATCATGATATATCCATATCCGGAACCGGATGATTCCTTGTGGTATGTTTGGGATGGATCCCGCCGGGTGCCGTTGGATGCGCTTGAATTTATGTCGTCAACTCCCTGGGAGGCTGTCAGGGAAGGGTGGGATGATTTGCGCTACCTGGCTACTGCTGAGAAAGTGATTTCCGAGGCTGGAGCGGTAAAAAAGGCCTGGGCTGAGTATAAGCTCTCAGCAATATTTGATGAGATGCGTAGTCTTTCTTGCTTTGTTGAGGGTGGTACTCTTTGGAAGCAGCCACTTTGTGCTCTGCCATCCTCAAGGATGCACGAGATAAGACAAGAGCTGATCGAGATTATTACCACGGAGGTGACTCAAATCCCCGGTGATGTCTCCCAAGACACCAAGGTCGATATTTTCGACCTACTCGAGTTGCTAAAAGTATTGTCCGGAAGGGTGGAAAGTTCATTCGCCAGCGATGTGGATATGAACGGCAGGACTGATATCTTCGACCTGCTGGCGATGCTGAAGATGCTTGCGGGGTGATTCCAGTCACTAGTCACCCCAAGGTACGGCCGCTCTCCGTAAACATGCAAATCTGGCTTAAAATGCCTAACCAGCGCATCAAGACGGACGCAGCCAGCTGGCCGTTAATTTTCACCTTTGTATATTCATTTCAATTCAGTCTTTTCATAAAGCTGGTATTATCTGATATTGGCTGCGCCGCTTATGCGCAAGGCCGTTAGGCTGCAAACTAACTCTATCATGGGAATTAAGTCAAAAGGGAGGAAATGACCATGGCTTATGAAAAGTTGGAAAATCTCAGTATCGATGAACTTAAGAAAAGGAAAAAAACATCTCTTATTTTGCTATACCTATTAATCGGTGCTTTTATATTATTCATTTTTCATCTATTGTATATTTGGGGCCATCAGGTACCCCTAGTAAATCTTGTATATCTACTCGACGTTTTGTTGGTGATATTTCTCGGTTGTGCCCTTTATATGTTAATAAGAAAAATTGATAAAGAACTTCATGGCAGAGAGGACAAGTAATCCTGTACCTAATCGAATTTTGATGTGCCGCCTGACCAGCGGTTCCACCTGACCGCCTTAGCTTTGTTGTTTTTCCTGCAGTTTTGTCTTTTAATGATGCTCTTTTTCTTTTCTGAAGTTTTGCCTGTAAGTGTCGGCGGCAGGTGAACCGCAGATCGTTAGGCGTCACATCACCAATACATATAGGAGATATCTTGATGAACGGAAATATTTGTCCTAAATGTGGAAATCCCGTAATGCCATATTCACGCTTCATACGGGAAGCAGAACCATATAAAATTTCTGCTTGTGGTAGTTGTGGTGTTAAACTTAAACGTAGTCCAAAAGTTTATACGTACCTTCTCATCATGATAATCGTTCTTGCAGGATTAACTATTCCTCTGTTCCTAGGAATGATGGTGATTAATGTGGCGCATTGGATTATGTGGATGGTAGCGATTTTATGGCTTGCCAGTTGGGTGGTACTGGTCAATTATTTAGCGTGGCGTTATATCGGATGGGTGGTAGTTGAACAAAAGAAAACATAAGCAATATTCAGTGGCTGCTTAACCAGTCGCTCAAGCTGACGGACAGAGCGTGGGTACTTTTTACCGCGCGTCATTTGAAAACAGAAACGCGCGTCGCTAGTGAAGCTTGCGAGAGTTCGTTGTCCGCAGCTTAGCTCCGGCCGTTAGGCAACAGAAAAGGGATAAGAACCATAGCTATGATAAACTATCTAACATCAAGATCGAATCGTATTGTCACAATTTTATTTCTCGTTATCAACGCATTTACTCAACCGATATTTGCAGAAAATGCCTCTCCAAATACACATCATGAGGAACAAGAAGAAGGTCATATCCATCATGCCCATGCAAATGAAATAGGTATTTCCGCTGGATATGTATATTTGGCCCCTGAGGATGATTCTGCTTTCGGCTTACACCTGCATTTCATAAGACGCCTTCAGGGAGAAAGCTTTAAAAAGTATCTTGGACTGGGAGTAGCATTCGAAACGATATTTGCGGATCATTTGCACTACAATGTAATGGGATCAATCGCTATTTATCCTTATCGCAATCTTGTTATCGTACTATCTCCTGGCGTTTTGTTCTTAGAGCATCATAAGGAACTAGAAACACGATATTCCACACATTTGGAAGCAGTTTATGGATTCCTGTTTGGAGGATATGAAGTCGGTCCTGTCGTAGGGCTTGCTCAATCGGGCGGTGATATACACTATACGATTGGAATTCATTTTGGCAAAGGATTTTAATAAATGATGCGTTGCCGAACCAGCGGTTCCACCTGCCCGCTTTGGCTTTGTGCGTTTTCTATTATTGATAGCGGCGGCAGGTGAACCGCAAGGCCGTTAGCACTATGAATAGAGGAGTTGAAAACGGATGGATCAAATAGAACAAGTGGCAAGAGAGCATACCGACATCACTCGCCGTTATTTCCTCCAGCTCTGCGCAATGGGAGTCGCCGCACCAGATGTCTCTGAGCTGTGCGCTCAGGATAACAATGCTGAAGCTCACTCTCTGCTTACTGAGGCTATTTCAAAACTTGAGTATCTCACCCGGGAAGAGAATTTCATAAATTTTGGCCGAGGGAAGCCGCCCCCGTACGAATTGCCGCTTGAAAAACGTCGCGAAGTGGGACTGGTACGTGAAACCTGGCAGCTTGAGGTTCTGCCGGATCCGGAAAGTAATGCCGAGGTGGAACAGCCACTTTCCAAAAAACTGGGAACAGCCCTGAATTGGGACGGACTGATGAAGATTGCTGAAAAGAAAGCCGTGCGTTTCCTTCACGTAATGTCCTGCACGAACAGCCAAGAACCTTGCGGCATGGGCTTATGGGAGGGCGTACCACTGCGCGAAGTGATTTGGCTGTCCCGTCCGACTGCTAACGTCCGGCGCATCTTCTATTATGGCTATCACAACGACGACCCGGAACAGAGATTTCAGAGTTCCCTGCCGATTGGTCGGGTGCTGGAGGATCCACCCGGCGAACTCCCTGTCATTCTCTGCTACAAGCTTAACAACCAATGGCTTACCAGTAAAAGGGGAGGGCCGGTGCGTATGCTTGTGCCTGACGCCTACGGTAACAAGTCGGTCAAATGGCTCCAATGCATCATACTCACAAACAACTACCAGGCCAATGATACCTATGCTCTATGGAATAACGACACCGTCAGTCACATAAAAACCTGCGCCCGCTTTATTCACGTCCCGAAGACAGTCAAAGCTGGACAACCTGTGCCGGTAACGGGAATTGCTCAGGTGGGCATGTCTAATCTGAGCAAAGTTCAATACTGGCTGTGCCGTCATGACCAACCCCTGCCCAAAGACGACCCCTATTTTACCAAAGCCCCATGGCAGGACGCAGACATCCTGCCACCGCCGGATGACTGGGGCGGAGGACTGCCAGATGGTAAGCTACCCGCAATCCCACGCCAGTTCGACACGGTCAGCGGTAAAGCGCTCCGCTGGCCAATTCCCAACACGATCGTCCACTGGGCAACGCTGCTAGCGGTCAAACACCCGGGACAATATGACTTTCGCTGTCGCACCATTGATGCCAACGGTATTGCCCAGCCCATGCCACGTCCGTTCAACAAATCAGGCCATAACGCTATCCAGCAAGTGAAGATTGTGGTTGAGAAGTAAGTTAAGCGTTACCGGAAGGACCGATAACCCTATCATTTGTAGGATCAAAACTATGTAGAATATGCTAACCAGCGGTTCCACCTGGACGCCTTTGCTCTGTGCGATTTATAAAATTTTGACTATAGATAACGGCGGCAGGTGAACCGCATACTGTTAGGCTTCGGGAGGCCGATAGGGATGCTATCTCTTTTGGTCTTCGTTAAAGGAGGATTTCTCAGTGAGAAGTATGCAATTCATTTTTCTTTGCATCGCTCTATTTATGACAACAGTGGCACGGGCAGGTGATGTTGTCTATCGTGTTCGAGACGAGGCGTTACATAGCATTGACCCTCGTCTGTTTGGGCAGTTCATGGAACGGCCGAGCTGGGGTGAGATAGGACCTGAAGGAGCATTGGTGCCAGGTACTAATAGGCTTCAACCTGAGGTTTTCAAGCTTCTTCAACGGATGAAGGTTCCTGTCATGCGTTTCCCGGGCGGAACGGATGTCGATTTTATGGACTGGCGAGACATGATCAGCAACGTTCCCGGCCGCAGCGCAGATCGGCCGGTAAGCACCGGCCACAAGGGTGACAGAGTCACAAACAACTTTGGCTATGATGAATTCCTTCAACTCAGTGAACAACTGAAGTCAGTGCCGATCATAGTCGTGAACTTCCGCGAAGCTTTATTAGGAGAAAAGCAGCTATCTGAAGCAATTCTCCAGGCAGCCGGTCTGGTAGCCTACTGTAACGCCGTCGTTGATGCCAAACTTCCCGAAGGGATGCCTGACTGGCCCTCAGTAAGGGCCGCGAACGGCCATCCAAAACCATATGGAGTCAAATACTGGCAAATCGGCAATGAGACATGGGCCTTCTTCAAGAAATTGGAGAAGCTTCACCCACAGGAAGCCGAAAAGCACTACGCAGACTGCCTTGTTGCTTTTGCCCGTGCCATGCTGGCCATTGATCCGGGTATCGAGTTCATTATGGATGGGCATGGACCTACTTTCAAAGCGGCTCAACTCGCGCACAAGGAGCTGGGAGAGAAAATCCGGTACACCGTCTTTCACTTATACAAGCCCTGGGCTATGGGGGAAATCGAGAAAGAGGGCAAGCCCATCCCAATCGAAGCACTTAGCGCTCCTGATATCTGGAACGCCTGGGTAGCCACCCCGCATTTCGATGAAGAAGGGCTGTGCGTTCTGCGCCACCCGCTTCTGGAAGAGGCACGGCGTGAAGGATATAAACTCGCTGTCACGGAATGGAACTGGAATGGATGGTGGACTGTTCAGCCTGCGGCCTTGAATTCTTCATTCGCCAAGGGAGTTGGTGCAGCGGGATTCCTCCATGCTCTCATGCGTTCAGCAGATGTGATCGAAATTGGCTGTCAGTCCATGTTGGTTGGCAATTCCTGGGGCATTCACGCAATCTGGGCCGACAGGCAGGGGAAAATCCCACCCTATTACATGCCGACCGGGCAGGTGACGATGTTGTATTCGCATCATCATGGATCAAAGCTCTTGAACGTGGAGGCAACCGGCATCCCAACCTATTCCCAGCCCTTCAGGATGGGAGGGATAGAGCCCAGGGGGAAAGTGGCATACCTGGATGCTTTGGCGACTGCCGGCGAGGATACCGTATTCTTCCACGTCATCAACCGGCACTTTGATCAGCCGATTGAGATAGCAATTGACCTGACAGCCTTGCGGCCCCTTGAGGACAAGGCCAGGCATTATATGCTCGAGGGCAGGCTTAATGACAAGCCTGCTCAAGGCGAACCGAGGCAAATCGCAAGAATCACGCACTCCGAAATATCTTATGACGGAATGGTTCTCAAGGTTCTTCTTCCTGCCCGGACGGTCTCATGCATTGAATTATATCGGAAGAGATAATAATACAGAAGTATAGATGCAGCCAACAGGATGCTCTGCACTGACGGTCCTCGGCGCGAGCAAGCTCGCACCTCCTCCCACCGCTCAACCGCAGACCGTTAGGCAACATTATGTTTGATTCTGATGTATTTGAGAACATATGTTATGCGTCGGCTGGTGCGTTCTTTGCCTTCTCTCAGTATACCTTACCGAAAACGTTCGGTG
Source organism: archaeon (assembly GCA_035528795.1). Taxonomy (GTDB): domain Bacteria; phylum Gemmatimonadota; class Glassbacteria; order GWA2-58-10; family GWA2-58-10; genus DATKXY01. The sequence continues at coordinate 21,105 of DATKXY010000182.1, forward strand.
GGGAGCAAATCGGGCGTGATGGCGGCAGCCGGTAGCACCTCATGATAGACGAGTGCTTGATATTGTAGAAACTTGTCACGCAATGGACTGTCTGCTATAATGTTATCAAAGTCAAGAAAATATCATAACCTTTTCTAACCTTTCCTCGATCCTCAACCTTGATCACACCATGAAAGAGCAGCGCAAATTAGCCGCGATCATGTTCACCGACCTTGTGGGCTACACTGCCCTGATGTCCAGGGACGAACAGCACGCGCATCAGATTATACAGAAAAGCCGTGATTTCCTGAAATCACTCATTGAGCAGTACAACGGTGAGTGGCTGCAGGCGGTAGGAGACGCCACGCTGTCGAGTTTCGCCAGCGTGGTGGATTCGGTGGACTGCGCCCTGGAGATACAGCGTTCACTCAGGGATGACCCCGAACTGAGTCTCCGCATCGGTATACACATCGGGGATGTTGTGTTTGAGGAGTTTGAGATATACGGAGATGCAGTAAACGTAGCCTCCAGACTAGAGCCGTTGGCCGTGCCGGGAGGTATTTGTATTTCCGGCCAGGTTTACCGCAACATTCGCAACAAGCCGGGCATAGAGGCTGTATTCATGGGCGAAAAGACGCTGAAAAACGTCGATCTTCCCATGAAAGTCTATGCGCTCATTGGAGAAGGGCTGCCTGCTGTATCTCGCATACCCGATGTTCGACAAGAGGAACCTAAAGACCTCTTGCGTGAAGTAGAAACTAAACCCTGTTCAGTTCAGCAGCCGATACCTGTGCAAGCAGTAGTATGGAAGAGAAGCATGGTAATAATTGCAGCGTTGCTTGGGCTGGTACTTATAGTTGGAACAACTATTTTCTATTTCATAATAGAAAAGTCAGTGCCTTCTTCAGAGAAAAAGATGCTGGTTGTGCTGCCGTTTGAGAATTTAGGATCATCCGAAGATGAGTATTTCGCCGACGGTATTACGGAGGAGATTACAGCAAGGCTCTCGGTTATCAAGAAACTGGGTGTCATCGCTCGGACCAGTGCGATTCAGTACAAAAACACAGAAAAAACCATACAGCAAATCGGCGAAGAGCTTGCTGTCGAGTATATCCTGGAGGGTACCGTCCGCTGGCAGAGCCCTTCCCAGGGACCAAGTAAGGTGCGGGTAACTCCGCAGCTTATCAGGGTCTCTGATGCCACTCACCTGTGGGCGGACATATACGATATGGACCTGAACGATATTTTCCAGGTACAATCCGACATTTCAGAGCAAATAGTCGAAGAATTGGGCCTGACACTTCTTGAACCGGAACGCATAGCATTGGAGTCCAAGATTACAGACAATCTGCAGGCGTATGACTACTACCTGCGCGGCAACGAGTATTCTAATCGAGGCATTGTCGAGCAGGATCTTCGGGTAGCCTTGCAAATGTACGACAAGGCAGTTGAGTTGGATCCCAGTTTCGCTATTGCATATACCAGGCTCTCAATTATTCATTCTAACTTATATTGGTTCTATTATGACCGGACCGAAGAATGCCTGGCCAAAGCGAAGGAAGCGTCAGATAAAGCGCTAAGGCTTGATCCTGATTCGCCTGATGCGCATCTGGCTCTGGGTATATACTATTACATGGGCAAGTTGGATTATGATAGAGCCCTGGAACAGTTTTCCATCGCCGAGAAAAGTCTGCCTAACAACAGTATTCTCTTGGCCCATATCGGCTGGGTCCACCGGCGGCAGGGGAAATTCGAACTGGCATTGAATTACCAGAGGAAAGCTTTAGAACTTGACCCGCGCTCGCATGTTTTGGCTGGTAATCTCGGGCAATCTTACTATTTGATGCGCTCCTATCCCGAGGCGGAGAGTTGCTATGACCTGACCATCTCGCTAAGTCCCGATTGGCCAGAACCATATGCCTGGAAGGCTAAGCTCTATCTTGGCTGGCAAGGTAGCACAGCAAAAGCGCGTGCAGTCTTCGAGGAGGCTCAGAAAGTCGGAGCAGTTGACGACCCCAGTATTGAACAAACCTGGTTCTTGATCGAAATGTTCGACGAGAACTATCAGGATGCTTTAGATCGACTCTCTTCGGTATCCTCAGAAACTCTTGTAACGCAATGGTACTTTATCCCCAAAGTACTGCTATATGCCCAGATTTATGGCCTCATGAGAGACCGGCAGATTGAGCAGGAATATTACGACTCCGCTCGAATCATTCTCGAGACTAATGTCCAGAAAAATCCTGAGGATGCGCGGTTTCACAGTTCGCTCGGCATTGCTTACGCCGGTCTAAGTCGCCAGAAAGATGCGATCCGGGAAGGGGAACGGGCAGTGGAATTGCTTCCTGTGAGCAAGGAGGCCTGGCGAGGTCTTTATCGAGTCGAAGACTTAGCCCGCATATACACGATGGCTGGTGAATACGATTCTGCCATCGATAAACTCGAGCTTCTACTATCCATCCCCGGAGAGATGTCAATTCATTTACTGCGACTCGATCCGATATGGGACCCCTTGCGTGAAAACCCCCGTTTTCAGAAGCTCATAAAGGAAGGGAAATAGCGTTGGAACTGATTAGCTGGAATGAGGAATTAGGGGAACTGTAGGTGATAGACATATTAGGGAATGAGTATGCCAGAAGAGAATAGCCACTATCCACAGCTTGAGGAACAGGAATTGTTTGATAGGAAATTGATTGAATGGATTAGTAGCCTGTAAGATGCATAACCAGCGGTTCCACCTGGCCGACTTGGCACTTTGCGATTTATTAAATCTTGATAGTGGCGGCAGGTGAGCTTTACGTTAGGCTACCTTTATATATATCCAATTTGATATGGGAAATATCGAAAAAAAACAATTGCAATTACTGAGAACTATACCTTAATTTCTAACTCATACTGTCCACATTGTTATGACGAAGTACAGTAGATTAGAAATACGTTCGTTATCTTAAAGTCAGACAAAACCGTTCAACTAATACGTACCACAACATGGCAGACACTGATCGATATGAAATCCCTTGGGACGAGAGCCTCAATACAGGTATTCATTGGATAGACGAACAGCATAAACAATTGCTAAAATGTATAGAGGATATGTTAAATGCTCTCATAGAAAAAAAGTGCCAAGAGAATGTTAAATCCTTAGTTACTTTTCTTAGCGATTATGTACGCACCCACTTTAACACCGAACAAAGCTATATGATTCGGTATAATTACCCTAATTTCTTAATCCATAAAATACAGCACAAAGATTTTTTTAAAAAAATGAAAGAAATAGAAAGGCAGTATGCATTACACGGCTCTAGTCGGGAATTGGCCATGGAAATCGAAAAAGAGTTGTGGGGGTGGTATAAGACTCACATCTGCAAATTCGACAAGAACTTCAGCACATTCCTGCAAGATATCCGTGCCTCTGATTATCGCGACTAAGCTTTGAAAACATTTCAATTTAATCTATCTTAGTCGAGTAGTCCCCACATACGTGGGGATGAACCGTATGCTAGCCGGGGTAAGAAGATGTTCCTGTTGAAATAGGCGCAGAAAAGCTGGGTTATCCACCGTTGAACGATTAAGCCGCTCAATCCTACCGGCTTTAGCCGGTAATAGTTTAATTGTGAAAGGTAGAAACAATGTTAAACAAAATAGGCTTTGATAATGAAAAATATATTAAGGAACAGACATCGGCTATTCTTGAAAGAGTTAAGAATTCAAGCAAGCTGTACCTTGAGTTTGGCGGGAAAATTTTATTTGATTATCACGCTGCCAGAGTTTTGCCGGGTTTCGATCCCAACGTTAAAATGAGGCTCTTACAACAGCTTAAAGATAAGGCGGATATAGTCCTTTGTATTTATGCTGGTGATATTGCAAGGAGAAAGGTTCGGGCGGATTTTGGGATTACTTATGATTCTGATGCTTTGAAGATGATTGATGATTTGAATGAATGGGGAATAGGAGTATCGGCTGTTGTGGTGACCCGTTTTGACAATCAGCCGTCTGCAATAGCATTTATAAATAAATTAGAAAGACGGAAAATAAAGGTATATACTCATAAATTTACAAAAGGGTATCCTACAGACGTTGACACAGTTGTCAGTGAAGAGGGATATGGGGCAAATGAGTATATAGAGTTAAAAAATCCTATTGTTATCGTAACCGGTCCTGGTCCAGGAAGCGGTAAATTAGCAACCTGCCTTTCTCAATTATATCATGAGTACAGACGTGGTATTAAAGCCAGATATGCAAAGTTTGAGACATTTCCGATCTGGAATCTGCCAATCAAACATCCGGTTAATGTAGCATATGAGGCTGCAACGGCCGAACTGAAAGACGTAAATCTTATAGATAATTTTCACCTGGAAACATATAACAAGATAGCAGTTAACTACAACCGTGATATTGAGGCCTTTCCATTACTAAAAAGAATAGTAGAAAAAATTACAAAAGTCTCTTCATTTTATAAATCACCTACAGATATGGGAGTAAATAGGGCGGGTTTTAGCATTATAGATGATGAGGTTGTGAGAGAAGCTGCTATTCAGGAAATAATAAGGCGGTATTTTCGATATGCCTGTGAATATGCAATGGGCTTGGTCGACAAAGAGACGGTTCAGAGGATAGAGCTTCTTATGGAGGATCTTAATGTTAAAATTGATGACAGAAAGGTTGTAATGCCTGCAAGAAAGGCGGCTTTAGATACACAAAAAAAAGGAAAAGGAAACAAGGGGATTTTTTGTGGTGCAGCAATAGAGTTGAAAGATGGTACTATTATTACCGGCGGGAATTCCCTTCTAATGCACGCAGCATCAAGTCTTATTCTGAATGCTACGAAGCATTTGGCTAAAATTCCCAAAGATATTGATTTATTGCCTCTAAGAATAATAGAATCGTTGAATCAATTTAAGAAAGATATCTTGAAAGGGAAAATGGCAAGTCTTGATCTTGGAGAAACCTTGATTGTTCTCAGCATCAGTGCAGCAACTAATCCTGTGGCCCAGATAGCTGTAGAAAAATTGAAAGAGTTAAATGGATGTGAAGTCCATATGACCCATATCCCAACGCCTGGCGATGCAGCAGGTTTAAGAAAAATAGGAGTAAATCTGACAAGCGATCCTGATTTTTACACAAATAATCTTTTTATTAGCTGACAATTCTGATATAACGGCTAAGAAATGAAACAACTAAGAACTGGTTGACGCCACATCGCCTGACCAGCGATTGCACCTGATAGCTTTTGCTCTGTTGTTCTCCCTGGAGTTTTGTCTGTTGTTGACGCTATTTTTCTTTTCTGAAGTTTAATGTCTAAGTGTCGGAAGCAGGTGATCCGCAGACCGTTAGGCGTCAATCATGAAATCAAATCCAACTCTTGGAAAGAATACCCCAAGGTATTCATTCATCCTGAATCCATATGATGAATACAGGGCCAGCAAGTGTCCCTCATGCCAAAAGCAAACATACCCAAGAAAGTTTCCTTTACTGATTCTTGTGAAAGATACATATCCGATTGCACTCGGTCTAACCTGCAAATACTGCTCACGGTGTGAACTGATAATTGCTCATCAGAATGAACTTGAGACAGAGCTTTGCATTGCTTTCACTAGCCTTGACCCTGAGAGCATAGGCCATGAGTACTTCGTGGTGGGAACCATTGACAGAAAAAAGTGGAAGGGCAACATTGGTAAATCCATAGAATTTCAAAGCATTCTGGAATATACTTATCAGTTCAAAGAGCTGCTTAACCTTCAGTTTTCCCCGGGTGGTTGGCGTCCGGATTGACGCCTAGCTAGTCACTGGACTAGACCAGCTACACCGGATTACGTTTGGAACTGATCGTTGAAGGTAATAGAAGCGTATTGTCCCTGTTTTGACCGGCTGGTTGTTGACTGGCCGGTCAGCTCCGGAACGTTAAACCCCAATAAATATAATAAAAAAATCCATTTGCAAACGGCCTTTATATCTTACCATCCCTTGAGCTAGTCCATCTCTGCTGGTGCCGGTCATCCGGTCTCATTATCAGCACTGCCTGGAAGGCCGAGCAGCAGGCTCATCTGCCTTGCGTTTTTCACTGCCTGGCCCTCTCGGTGGTTATTGAAAAAGATAAAAGTTTTTTCTGTTTTCCCGGCCAGCCATTTGATATCCCTGACCCATTCCTCGAGCTCCGTCTCCCGGTACAGGTAATCATAGCGCTCCCAGGCTTCCTCGTGCTTCCACCATTTAGCTGCGTTGCGGCCGTGAAACCTGACATAACCCAGGCGCCTGGAGGTACACACTATCTCAGGCGGCATAAGGCCCGGCAGCCTCGGCTCATCCACACAGCACAGAGCGGCGTCATGGGCTCGCAGCAGCTCCCAGACCTGCCGTTTCATCCAGCGCGCGTTTCTGAACTCCACCACAGTGGGATAGCCGCTCAACCTGGCGAGCAGGCTGTCCAGGAAATTCATTTCCTGGGGGCCGTAATGAAAGCTGTAAGGGAACTGTAACAGGATAGCGGCCAGTTTTCCTGAATCTGCAAGAGGGATTAAGGCCTCCAGAAAGGTTGCGAGGTTCGAGTCAACCCCGGCCTCCCTTTCA
>DATKXY010000183.1:0-63279 GCA_035528795.1 archaeon
CGGGAGATTTAAAATTAATGTTTTACCAGTGGAAAAAGTGGACTGCTTAGTGAATAATTGCTAAAATAGAAACGGTGTGAAAAAGAAAAATTATTCGGATTTCTGTTCCGCTAAAGCTTAAGGAGTACCCAGCATGCCAAAAGACACACCTTCATACCAGGAATTAGCCAAAAGGGTCACGGAGCTTGAGGAGGAAGTCGAAAGAAGAGAAAGGGCTGAGGAGAGGTATCGCGATCTTATCGATAACATAAACGATGTGGTTTTTGTGGGGGATAAGAATGGAGTGATAACTTATATCAGTCCGGCTGTCAAGCTGCTATTAGGATATGAACCGTGGGAGATAATCGGCCGGCCTTTTGTTGATTTTGTTCATCCAAATGATACGCTGCGGGTAACCGAAAGGTTACAGTTAGTCCTTTCCGGAGATGCCTTGCCGTTAGAGATTCAATTTCTGACGAAATCCGGCGAGCTCCGCTGGCTAGCTGTTTACGACGGTCCGTTTTACAAGGACAATCAAGTTATCGGTGTGTTGGGAATCTTGAGAGACATCACCGAGCGCAAGATATTTATGGAAGAGTTGCTTTTAATGAAGAGGATTTTCGAGTCTTCGCATGAAGCGATCGCTATCAGCGACCCTTATGGACGTCTGATTTACATAAACCCGGCACACGAAAAACTATTCGGCCGTTCGCTTGAACAAGCCCAATCAATTAAATACACTGATTACTACCCGAAGGAATCGATAGAGATACTCACTCGTGAAATTATCCCCGCTTTGGAAAATGGGGAGAGCTGGGAAGGCGAGCTCGAGATGTTTGACTCTAACCGCCGACGATTCACTGTATGGGAACGAGCTGATTCTATCCTTGATTCTGAAGGTAAGATTTTATACGTCTTCGGCTTGATGCACGATGTGACAGAACGCAAAAGGATGGAGAACTCACTGAAAAAGAGTGAGGCGCGCTACCGCGCTGTCGTAGAAGATCAAACTGATCTCATCTGCCGCTTCCTGCCGGATAGAACGTTCACTTTCGTGAATGAAGCTTTCTGCCGCTATTTCGATATAAAGTCCGAGGAACTGATCGGGCAAAGTTATATGCCTTATCTACTAGAAAAGGACCGGGAAAAGGATAAAAAGCACCTTGCCTCTCTGAGCCGGGAAAATCCCGTAGGCACGATTGAGCACCGGATAGAGATCCCGGATGGAAAAATCCTTTGGCAGCAATGGACCGACCAGGCGATATTCGACGAGCAGGGTCAAATTGTCGAGTTCCAGTCAGTAGGGCGAGATATCACCGAGCGCAAGCAGGTTGAAAAGGCTTTGGGAGAATCTGAAAAAAAACTCGATTCAATAATAAAGGCCATCCCTGATATCATCTATAGATTGGATCCTGATGGAATCATCATTTTCATCAGTGATGCCGCGACTAAATATGGATATAAAACACATGAGTTGATCGGTACCCATATACATGAAATAGTTCACCCTGATGACAGAGAAAAGGCGGCTTTCAGGATTAATGAGAGAAGAACAGGGGAAAGAAGTACGAAATCTTTTGAACTTCGGCTGCTGACAAAAGAAAAAGAAGATAAACTGTTTGAAATCAGATCAAAAACTTTTGTAAAGGAACCCGTATTTCTTGTAGACGCGGAAGGATTGTACGCCTCGGGCGAGTCCCCAAAAAATACTTTTATCGGCACACAGGGGATTTGCAGAGACATTACCGACCGCAAGCTGGCAGAGGAGGAGCTGCGGGAATATAAAAAAGCAGTGGAGAGCTCGGAAGACCTGATTGTTGTCATGAATCGCGAGTATGTCTATATCCTGGCTAATGAGGCTTTTTTAAGATACCACTGCTTGAGCCGGGAGCAGGTCATTGGTAAGACCGCCTCGGAGATTCTGGGTCAAGAAGTTTTCAGAACTACAATCAAACCGAAACTTGACCGCTGCCTGCAAGAGGAAACTATCGAGTATGATATGGTATACCGATATTCCGATCTTGGTAATCGAAATCTTTCAGTGTCCTATTACCCTTTCAAGGGCATGGAGGAAGAAATCACCGGAGTTTTGGCTGTTATTAAAGATAACACCGAGAAAAAGCGGATCGAGGAGGCGCTGAAAAGGACTGAACGGGAAAAAGCCACTGTTTTGGACGGTATGGAGGATATACTGACTTATTATAATAAAAAAGACCTGAAAATCCAGTGGGCAAATAGAGCAGCCAATGAATCAGTGGGTCTATCGGCCGAGGAGCTGGTTGGTCGTCATTGCTATGAACTATGGACTCAGGCAAAAAAGCCCTGCAGTGACTGCCCGGTGTTGAAAGCTTTTGAAACCAGGAAGCCCCAGGCATACGAAAAGACGACTCATGATAGCAGGATTTGGTATATCAGAGCCAACCCCGTTCTGGATGGAAACGGCAAGGTTGAGGGAGTTGTCGAGATTGCCCAGAATATCACCGAGCGCAAGCAGGCCGAGAAGGCCTTGCAGGAAAGCGAGAAGCGGTATCGTAAAATGGTGACCGCCGTAACTTCTTACACCTATTTTGTAGAGGTCGAGGGGGGCAAGGCAGTCTCCACCAGACACAGCCCGGGATGCCTGACGATCACCGGCTATACACCGGAGGATCACGAGTCCGATCCGAACCTTTGGTTTTCGATGATTTATCCAGAGGATCAGAAGAATGTCAGTCAGCACCTGGCCCGGGTTCTTGCGGGAGATGATGTTTTTCCCATTGAACATCGGATTATTCAGCGTAATGGTTCTGTGCGCTGGGTCCGGGACACGACGGTGCTTTTCCGTAATAACTCAGGGGAGGTTATCCGCTACGATGGACTGGTAGAGGATATCACCGAGCGCAAGCAGGCGGAGGAGCAGATTAGAAGCTCGCTCCGAGAAAAAGAGGTGTTATTGAGGGAAATCCACCACCGGGTCAAGAACAACTTGCAGGTCATTTCCAGCTTGCTCGACCTCCAGGCCGGATACCTTCAGGACCCCCAAGGTCTCCAGGTGCTCAGGGACAGCCGGAACCGCGTCCGGGTGATGGCCCTGATCCATGAAAAACTATATCAATCCCTGGATCTGGCAAGAATCGATACCGCTGAATACATTCAAAACGTAGTAGACTATCTATTCCAGGCCTATGAAGGCATGTCGAGCACTATCAACCTTTCTGTTCGGGTCGAGGATGTTTCATTGGCTATTGAATCAGCCATTCCCTGCGGATTGATAATTAACGAACTGGTGACAAATGCTTTGAAACACGCATTCCCCTCCGGCAAAGAGGGCGAAATAAGAGTCGAGCTCTGTAAAAAGGATGGCGGTGGATTAACACTGGTTGTCAGTGACAGCGGTATCGGCCTCCCGCCTGATTTTGACTTCCAAAAGCCACCTTCCCTGGGGCTGCGTCTGGTGAAAATGTTAACCAGCCAGCTTATGGGCACGATTGAACTTGACAGAAGCTCCGGAACTACATTCAAGATCACGTTTGAAGAAGGGGAAGCCTCCGAAAGGAGCAGGTAAAGACAATGAGGCGGATCTTGGTTGTTGAGGACGAAATCATTGTAGCCGAGAGCATAAAAACCGGACTGGAGAAGTTAGGGTATCTCGTTTTCGAGATCGTCCTGTCCGGAGAAGAGGCGATTAATAAAGCGGCCGAGTTGCAGCCTGATCTGGTGTTGATGGATATTAAGCTAAAAGGAGAAATAGACGGTGTAGATGCAGCCGAACACATTTACGCTCATTTAAATATACCTGTAGTTTATCTGACAGCTTATGCGGATGACGATACCCTGGAGCGAGCCAAGATCACCGAGTCATTCGGTTACGTGCTCAAACCTTTCGATTCAAGAGAACTGCACGGAACTATTGAAATGGCGCTTTACAAGCATAAGATGGAGCAGAAGCTCAGAGAGAGCGAGGAGCGCTTCAGGCGCTTGGCGGAATTATCTCCTGACACAATTGTGGTCCATGTCGATAAAAAAATAGTCTTTGTAAATGCAGCCGGTGTAAAGCTTCTCGGCGCATCTGCGCCTCAGGAGATACTTGGTAAAGAGGTGACAGAATTCGTGCATCCTGATTACCGGGAAATTGTCCGGCAACGGATGGAAAAAGTATTGAAAGAAGAGCAAGTTGAAAATTTTATCGAACAAAAGCTGATTCGCCTTGACGGCCGTACAATTGATGTAGAGGTGGGTTCAACCTATCTGACTTATCAAAACAAGCCGGCGGTGCAGGTTGTTGCCCGTGATATTACCGAGCGCAAGCAATTGGAAGAAGAGCGAACCAAAACCGCCAAGCTTGAATCAATCGGGATTCTTGCCGGCGGAATCGCTCACGACTTCAATAACATCCTGACCGCCGTTCAGGGCAATATCAGCCTGGCCAAGATGTTCATGACCCCTGAAGATAAAGCTTTTGCAGTCCTTATCGAAGCCGAAAAAGCAAGCCTCAGGGCAAGGGACCTGACTCAAAAACTGCTCACTTTTTCAAAAGGCGGAGCACCGATTAAAAAGACCGCATCGATCGCAAATTTGTTAAAAGATGCGGCCTCCATGGCTCTCAGAGGCTTCAATATCAAATGCAGCTTTTCCATTCCCGAGGATCTCTGGCCTGCCGAGGTCGATGAGCTTCAGATCACCCGCGTACTGAATAATGTTATTATCAATGCCGGCCAGGCCATGCCGGAAGGGGGGGAAATCAAGGTTCAGGCGGAAAATGTCATTGTCGGGCCGGAAAAAGATTTTGCGATCAAGCAAGGGAGATATGTAAAGATAACCGTTGAAGATCAGGGATGCGGCATACCTGAAGAAAATCTGCCAAAAATATTCGATCCATATTTTTCGACCAAAGACAAGGGGAGCGGTCTGGGGCTTACCACCGCCTATTCGATTGTCAATAAACACAGCGGCTGTATTGAGGTAAAGTCGAAAATTGGAGTCGGGACAACAGTCCAGGTCTATCTTCCGGCATCAACCAAAGACTTTATAAAAAAGGGGGATGTGGAACAGGAAACTCCAGTTCATAAAGGAAGGATCCTGTTAATGGATGACGAGGAGCTAATTCGAAATGTCGCTGGTAATATGCTTGAATATCTGGGACACAGTGTAGAGTTTGCCGGTAATGGCGCCGAGGCGCTGAACTTGTACCGAAAGGCCAAAGAAGCCGGTCGACCTTTTGATGTCGTGATTTTAGATTTAACGGTACCTGGAGGTATGGGAGGCCAGGAAGCAATGCAGAAATTACTTGAAATGGACCCGCAGGTCAAAGCGATTGTTTCCAGCGGTTATTCCACCCATCCGGTATTATCCGACTTCAGCAAATACGGGTTCTCCGCTGTTGTCTTCAAACCTTACAAAACAGAGGAGCTGGGGCAAGTAGTGAATGAGTTGCTGAGAAATAATAAGGATTAAAAGGATAGTGATTTAAACCCTGGTTATCTGAAAACCCTTGATCACTGACAAAAATGAGAAAAACCTGCTGAGCCTGGTAATCCGTAAATCTCTTCCAAAGTCCCAGCCGGTTTGTTTGCCCGGTTTAAAACCTCTGCAAAAAATGAAATCCCGAATTAACCGCTCACCACTTCATACCTTTTGAAGCCAGCCATTTCTGCGCTTCCTCCACGCCCAGTCCGGCTGCAGTTTTATAATCATTAACCGCTGCCCCGTAATTACCAAGGGCATTTTTCGCCTCACCTCTGTAAAAATATACTATTGCGTATTCCGGTTTGATTTCTATCGCCTGGTCGAAATCGCGGATCGCATTTTCATAACGGCCGAGCGCGCTTTCGGCCATACCACGTTTGAAAAAAGCCTTCAAATAATCGGGTTCTGTCTCAATCGCCCGATCGAGATCGCGGAGCGCCAGGTTGTATTTGCCCAGCTCAAGGTAAATCGATCCCCGTATAAAGTAAGCCGCAGAATTTTCCGGTTCTTTCTCCAGAGACCAGTCCAAATAATCCAAAGCCTGATCAATATTCCCGGTTTCATACAGGGTGTTTGCCTTTCGAAACAATTGCTCAGCGCTCAATTCCCGGATATTCACCCGGCTCACTGTACCAGGCGTTGATTCTTTCGAAAAATTTGCCGAATCCTTGACAGCCAAATCGCTTTGACCTCCGGGCATAATAATTACAAAACCCACAAGAGCCGATATCACAATGCCCACCGCGACACCGCCCAGAAATCCGCTGAAGATTTTCCTTTTCCCGCGGCGGTAGCTGATCATGCCGCCGGCTTTTTCTATTGCCGGCGTTTTCATCTCAGGCAAAGGCTTGGAAGCTTCCTCATCCTCTGCATCCGCACTGGCACCGGCCTCAAGCAAAACCCCGGCTAGATCTTCGTACCCCTGGTGAGTGGCGAGAGTCAACGCCGACCAGCTGTTCTTATCTTTCAGGTTGACCTTGGCCCCGGCTTCGAGCAAGACTTTGACTATTTCCGTCTTCCCCTCCCCTGCTGCGAAAATCAACGAGGTCCGGTTTCCAATGTCCCTGGCGTCAATATCAGCACCGCCTTCCAACAAGGCCTTGACCACAGGCAGGCGGTCGCGAACCACAGCATGCATCAGGGCGGTCCCCCCCAAATTGTCCACAATATTTACATCCGCACCTGCTTCCAAAAGAAAGAGAACTATAACCATATGTCCTTTTTCTGCAGCCAGGTGCAATGCCGAGTCCCCTATCGAGTTCTGAAAATCCGGGCTGGCTTTGGCATCGAGAAGCATTTTCACGATAATGGTGTCGCCGTAAAAAGCAGCAATCAAGAGTGCCGTTTCACCCATGTTGTTCTGCAGATCGACATTCGCCCCATTTTCCAGGAGCAATTTCACTACCTCGGCCCGGGATTCCATGGACGCGAACATCAATGCCGTTCTCCCGCCGAACATGTCCTGATAGTTTGAGTCGGCTCCCTGACCAAGCAATTCTTTAACGATCTCGATATTTCCCCGTCGAGCCGCCTGCATCAATGCCGTAACACCGTTAGTGTCGCTATAATTGACATCCGCTCCGCTGGCCAAAAGCGTTTTCAACCGCTCTATCTGCCCTTCTTTCGCAGCTATCAACAGCCTGTTTTTAAGAAAAAACATGAACGGTTCTCCACTGATAGAATAACCATAACTAATTATATATTCTACCTGGTATTAAAGATCAAGTCAAGCTGTAATTATTCAGGTGTAAATTTTGTTTAATAAAGCTTTAGTTCCGAATGATGTGTGATTTTAATTCGATTTATTAAATGAACTACCCCGCAGCATGCTGCGAGGTATCATATGGTTGGTAATGATTATTTTCACCCCCCCGCCCCCCCCGGGCGACCGCCGGTCGCCCCTACGGTTGGCTTAAGGGGCAGTTTACCACACAGCAGAGCTGCGAGGAATTCTTTTCGATTACACCGAAAGAAAGAAATGTTTCCTCTCTGACCATAGTCTTACTTAAACCAAAGGTCCGATGCGCTGACTCTCCTGCATCCTATGCCGTTCAAGCATGTGTCAATACGGCACCCGAACGAGGTGAGTCTGCCCCTCGAAAGTAATCTCGAGGTTTCCCATGTCGCGGTGGAGAGAGATCAGCGGGTCCACAGGCATCCTGTCCCGTATGCCATCCACATAGATTACCACCGGAGTGTTTGACTTTACCGGTGAACTGCTCTGCCAGTGCGGGAAAGCCCCTTTACCTCCGAAATTATGGGAGTGCTGCCAGCCCGGACGCGGCTCGAGCAGCTCGGATTCGAGATTCCCCGGGGGCGCCTCGAGCACCTTGATTATCGAGTGATTTTCCCCGCCATGAATGACCAGGCATCCCTCACGGGTCTCTTTTTTCAACTCCCCGCCGTGGGGAACGCTGATCCCGTACCCCCCGAGATAGAGGTAGGTCGGCCTGCCGCTGGTATGCCAGAAAACATGCACCTCGCCGCTGTTCCCTACCAGGGTGTGAGTGATAATCTCGCCGAAATCGTACCAGGTCGTGTCCGCTCCCTCGAGGTCCGGAACCACCAGATCATCGGCGCTGATCAAATGCTCCGGATCAACCTGCAGGGCGCGGGGACGCTCACGGTAGCGCCATGACTTGCCGTCAAAAGAGTAGCCGGTCCTCCCTGCCCCGAGGTCCGGGCCGCCTTCACCGGCAGCGCACCAGCCCAGGTAGCTCGAGTAGGCGTGCTGGCAGTACTTGATACCTCTCTGCCAGTTTCCCCAGTGGGAGAAAGTCTGGCCTACAGGGAAGAGCCTTGCCTCACCATCCAGCGGGCTGACCCGAATCAGCATCCCTGCTGCGGGCAGGGGAACTCTCCCCCCTGCCTCATCCGCAGGCATGGGCTTTTCCTTTTCAGTCCAGAACGGGTCATTTTCCGGGACAGCCAGGCAAATCATTCCCTGGACAGCCCAGTAAGGCGCCCCGCGGTCGATATACGGCTCGGCGACCACTGTATTGGGACCGAAATAGCCTGGCTCCAACAAGCCGTTTTCACTCAGGCACCCGCGCTCCCAGAAATACTTGAGGCAGCCGGAGGCGATCCTTCGGGCCTGGCCCGGCGGAATAGTGCTCGATCCGTTGAGCACCGCCCAGCCGATAGCGGAGATAGAGGCAAACCTGTAGGTGGTCGACCGGCCCCAGGGGATATGGCCGCCGTCCCTGCCGAAAAGATAGGGATAGCTCTTCAGGAAAAGCGCCGTGGTTTCCCTGACCCTTTCTCCGAACTGACGGTTCCACTTCTCATCGAACTTAACCAGGGCATTGTTGTAAAGCTGGAAGCCCCAGAGGTTGTACAGGTCGAAACTGCGGTTGCCGCCGTCGATAAACCAGCCGTCCCCGCGATACCAGTTGAACAGGCGCTCGAACATCGAGGTCAGGAATTCGCGGTTCGAATCCATCCCGTTTTGGTCCAGCACAGGCACGGCCATCATGTGGAAAAACCAGTGGTTACAGTCGTAGGCTATCGTGTGAACCAGGTCCTCAAAATAGGCCAGTATATTTTTCTTCTCTTCCGGGGTGAAAGGGTCCCAGAAGAACCTGGGACTAAGCTGGATCGCCAGGGCCAGGTTCGTGCCGAACACATCGTATTTCTCGTGCTTCCCCCAGTAGTGCTGGCTGCCGGGATCGGTTCCCCTCCTTATTTCTTTAATGTACGGCTCGGTAATCGAGCCCTTGTAGCCTGGGATCCTGTCCCGTCCCGTAGCCGCAGTATAGATCGCCGCAAGCACCAGGCTGCGGTCGAACGCCTCCCTTCCGCCGCCGACATCGAAAAGGTGCTGGAAGTGGCCGGTCTCCCCAGGGACACCGATCAGCTTCGGCATCCCGGTTTTCGGGTCGAAATAGGGCAGAATGCCTGCCATAATCTTTTCGGCTATCTCGAGCCAATGATCCCTGGTGTACCCGGTATAAGGGCTGAGTGCCCTGTTTTCAGGGATTTTCAAGACAGTTTTTGCTTCCATCGATTGTTCCTTCTTGCCGGCTGCGGCGAAGCCCGGAGCAACCGATGAAACGAGAATGGCGCAACAGATAGCCAGAATAGCAAAAGATATCCCTGGAGAAAAGTGCCTGTATACCGAATCTTCGATCATTTTTCCTCCCCGGAAGTATGTAAATTTTAGTTATGTGCCTTTATCTTATGCCAGACAATCTTTCCCGCGCAGCGCTAAGGCTTCGACTCTGAAAACGGATTAATCGTCAGCATCAATTTTCTTTTTTCAAAGTTCCACAAAAGCACCACCTGCCTGTCCCCATAGCTGAAATCCAGATTCATCTCCTCTCCGCTTCCTCCAGCACCCCACCGTGAGATTCGCGGCTCGTCCTTCCCTCTTGCGTGGAACAGGGCGAGAAGATTCGCCCTGCCCTGAATAAATCTCGGGTATACCGAGAGGCGCTTGGTTTCCTTGATTTCGGTGTGTGGTTTTTTGACAGTATAGAACTCCCAGTTCAGTCCAAGCATTTCCGCGGGCATATTGAAAATTACATCCAGGCAGGCATCTCCCAGGGTGGCTGTGACACCATTACCGGCTTCCTCGATTTCCGCTTTGGAATCGAAATGCAGGAGCCATCTGACATCGCCTCTGACCTCAGGCAGCTTGCCCTTGCCGCTTGAGGCTGTTGCTGTTACCGGCGGGGCGGGGACAGGTGACGGCGCGGCCTGGCGGCTGTAGACAGTCATCCTGAGCAGGCGGCCCATTCCGGCCATCGGTGCGGCCCGGAAAACGATCCTACTCCCCATTTTCAGCTCCACCTCAGGGGAGACGATAAAATAGTTATCTGAAACTTGCGAGGTGCTCTGCCAGTTGTGCACAGTTTTGTCATCGACAACCAGGGAGTATTGTCCGGCGCCGGCGTGGTTGTCGAGATAATTTGCAGTAATGGTGTAGATCCCCGGCCCTCCTTCGAAGACCAGCGAGGCTTCGCCTTGGGGGCCTACCACGTACCCCTCCCTGTTATGCTCAAGCCCTCCGCTCGTTTTTAGCTCTTCTGATGGATATGTGTAGAGGGCACCCTTGTCATCCAGAGTGATCCGGTCTGCGAGAATCAGGACATCCGGCTTGATAAAGAGGAAATGCCGCTCGTATTTCTCGAGCCCCAGGGCAGGATGATAGGCGCGGGCAAGGTTGGCGACCACGTAGTCGTACTCAGCAGTGGTGACCGCGTGAACAATCTGCGGGTAGTGACTGTAATACAGCGCCTCGGCCACCCCGAACCACTGGATTTCCTCGCCCATTTGGCCGTGGTTCTTGAAAAGCATGCAGTTGTGGTTCGCGGTGAGCTTGAACCCTGTGTACAGGGGATCGATAGCCAGGAACTGGCCGTGGGCGAAGATCTGGAACGATCCCTTGTCCGGATGCTGATGGTTGGTGCCCCAGTCCCATTCCGCGGTGAGGGACTGGACCTTGCCCATGAACGGGCCGCAGAGGGTGCCGACCAGCATGGCATTCGGATCTGTCCAGGATGAGCGCATCATTGCCTGGTCGTTTTCAGTGAAATGGTGGAAAGTGGGAAAATTGGCGGGGTTCGCCCCGGGGATTGCCGGATCGTACCAGAGAAGCGACCACCAGCCGGCGCCAGCCAGTCCTTTTTCCCGCAAATTGATCAGGAACTTGCCCAGCCACTGGGCTGTCGAGTCACTGTACTGCGAGGCGACCCTGAAGAGCTGCGGCTCGGGGCCGTGCCAGTTCGCATGGCGCGGTGCGTCCCCGAAAGTCATGGCCCACTCGTCTTCAGTGGGCCGGGGAACCAGGCTATGCAGGAAAAAGGCGGGCATCTCTTTGAGCCCTTGAGTATCATAGTAGTCCCTGCCCAACAGGTTCTTTGCCAGCTCGGCGTATCTGAGGATATATTCGAAATCATAACCCCCGTAGCTCAGGCCTTCGAGCGAGGTGCCATCCGCAGGCAGGGTCCTGAAAACGATCTCGAAAAAATCCTCGCAGTTTTTCAGCCACTCTACGGCGCGGGGATCCTCGCCATAGAGCGCCGCCGCTGCATAGGCCAGGCCGCAGAAGTTTGAAATACCGTGGTTCTGGAAATACTGGTTGTGGTACCAGACCCGGCCCACTGTCATCCGCTCGTACTCCTTTTCACAGGCCAGGGCCAGGCGGTCTGCGACCAGTTTTCGCTCCTCGGCGTTCAAGTCAGGGTACAGCCAGTCATAACCCAGGGCCATGCCCTGCAAAAGGTGGCCGTGGATCAGGTCATTAGTCGGGTCCCACTGCGGGCTGCGGGCCAGCCCGAGCAAATTATTTTTCGCTGTCTCAAAAATCCCCGGGTCTCCGGTCATCAGCCAGGCAAAACAAAGATCGGGGGTCCGGTCGCCATGGCCGCGGTTAAGGTTTTGCGGCAAAGGCTCTCTGGCCGATTCCAGCTTGTCCGGCAGGTCTTGGAGATAACGGTCCCAGAGGAATTTATGTGTAGTCTGGAGGCTGGATTTGAGGGCTTTCTTTTTCTCGGCGGTCAGGACAAGCCTGGGATGGATCTCTTTTAGCTGTTCCAGGCGTCTCTGTCCCCCGGCCGGCACAGGCGCCGGTCCGCCGCAGGAGGTCAAAAGCAGACAGGAGAGAAACAGCAAAAAACTCAAGAGTCTGGCAGCCATGGTAAACCTCCATTCTCTTCAATTGAGGGCTTTGGGAGTCCGCTGAATAATTTTTGATCTGACTCCTTAAGGAAAAAGGAAGATAAAACCGTACCGGAGAACCGCTGAATACGGTTATTGACCTTGAGCACCCCATAACCCGGAGGAAAATTCATTCAAGGACAGGCTCTCTTTTCTCGAGGTCTAAAATAACGGATACCGGCTTGCCACCAAGCCGCCAGGTGATACGCGCCTTTCCTTCCGCGAGCTCCGATTTCACCCCTTCCAGCTTCGGGCCGCTTACAGACCGCGCATGCATCAGGTTAAGCATTGTAGTTGTGCTGTCTGTAAAGACCGGTGAGATAACGAGCCGTTTTGTCTCCCGGAGGGTGAAAGGCTCGATCTCAGCTCTTATTATCTTGAACGTGTCCCAGCTCAGAGGGCTTCGTGCCGGGGCCAGAGGATAGAGGTCCAGGGCCGCTCCGCCCAAGGTGGCTGTGATGTGCGAAGGCTCGCGTACCAGCTCTGTTTCCGTATCAAAGTGAAGGAGCCACTGCGCCTGGCGGGAAGCGGGCACCCGGTCGCTGTAGGCCGTTATCTTGAGCAGCCTGCAGGCCTTGGCCATCGGGTGGCCCCGGAAAGCGAGCGTGCTGCCTTTCTTGAGTTTCACCTCCGGTGAAAGGACGCAGTGGTAATCCGTAACCTCTTCATCGTTCCGCCAGGTGTATACCGGGTCGCTGTCCACCACAAAGGAGTATTCACCGGTGCCCGGATAATTATCGAGATAGGTCGCAGTTAGAATATAAGTCCCTGTTTCTCCCTGGAACACAGTCGAAGCCTCGCCTTCTGGACCCATTACGTAACCTGCATCGTTATGCCCGAGCCCGCCGCTGGTAGCGAGACTCTCGGATGGATAGGTATGGAGCACTCCGTTTTTGTCGAGAGTAATCTGGTCTGCCACCAGCAGGATGTCCGGCTTGATAAAAAGGAAATGCCTGGTAAAGCGCTTCAGCCCGAGCGCCGGATGGTAGGCAGGAGCGACATTACAGACCACATAGTCGTACGAGGGGTTCGAGCCGGCCTGGAGTATTTCCGGGTAGTGGTAGAACTTCACCGCTTCTGCTGCGGCGAACCACTGTATTTCCTCACCCAGTTGACCTTGATTTTTGAACAGCATTGTGTTGTGGTTGGCTGTGCGCTTGAAACCGGTATAGAGCGGGTCGACTGCCAGCCACTGGCAGAAGGCGAAGATCTGGAACGAGCCGGCATCCGGGTGATTATGCCCGGTTCCAAAGTCGTACAGCGGGTCGCGGGAGAGCGCCTTGCCCATCACCGGGCCGCACTTGAGGCCCACCAGCATGGCGGAGGTATCGCGCCAGGACGAGCGCATCATCACCTGTTCCAGGTCCGTAAAGTGCTTGAAAGTAAGGAACTGCGCCGGGTCAGCCTCCCCGACCGAGGGATCGTACCAGAAGAGCGACCACCAGTTGGCGCTTCCCAGGCCCTCAGGACGTAAATTAACCAGGAACCTGCCCAGCCACTGGGCCGCAGTATCGTGATACAGGGAAGCAAGATGAAACAACTGCTGCTCGGGCCCATGCCAGTTTGCCTGGCGGGGATTGTCACCGAATGTCATCGCCCATTCATCCTCAGTGCAGCGGGGCAGCAGGCTTTGTATCAGGTATGTCGAAAAGCCCTTAAACCACGGCAGGTCATAGTAGTCCTTTCCCAACAGATCCCGGGCCAGTTCCGCATATCTCAGGTTGTAATCCAACCCGTAGGCGCCGTAGGACAAGCCCTCGATCGAGGCGCCGTCCACAGGCAGCTTCCGGAACATGGTGTCGAAAAAATCCTCGCAGACTTTCAGCCACACCGGCGCCCGCGGATCCTCGCCGTAAAGGGCCACCGCTGCATAGGCCAGGCCGCAGAAATTGGTGTAAGCGTGGTTCTGAAGGTACTGGGTGCGGAACCACACCCGGCCGACAGTGATTCTCTGGTAGGATAACTCCGCCTCCCGGCCCAGGCGCTCTGCCGTCAGGGAGCGCTCCTCAGGAGTCAAAGACTGGTAGAGCCAGTCATAGGCCAGGGCCATGCCCTGCAGCAGGTGGCCGACTACCAGATCGTTCTCCGGGTCCCACTTATCGCTCTGCACAAGCTTGAGCAATTGATTTTTCGCTGTCTGAAAAAGGCTGTCCTCTCCGAGCATGAGCCAGGCAAAACAAAGCTCAGGGGCCAGGTCGGCATGGCTGCGGTCAGGCAGCTCTGTCAGAGGCTTTTTTCCTGCGGCCACCTTACCGGGCAGATCCTGGAGATAGCGCTCCCAGAGCCATTTATGAGTGGTTTCGAGAACCGATTCGAGGTTTTTCTGTTTCTCGACAGTGAGGATAAGCCTGGGATGCAAATTTTTTACAGCTTCCAGGCGGTTTTGCCCCTTGACTGGCGAAGGTTCCGGTCTGCTACAGGAAGTTAAAATCAGGCAGGACAATAGCAGGAAAAAATTCAAGAGCCTGGCAGCCATCGCATACCTCCATTCTCCAGTGGACAGGCTTTAATTGTTGCGTACAATGAACCACCCCGCGGCAAGTGAGCGAGGTATCATAAGGTTGGTAATGATTATTTTCACCCCCGCCCCAGGGCGACCGCCGGTCGCCCCTGCGGTTGGCTTAAGGGGCCCTCTATCCCCGCAGCAAGCCGCGGGGAATTCTTTTAGATTAATTCGGTGTTCTTTTCCTCACCTCTTGCGAAATTCATCCATTCTGACTGTCCGGCCCAGGCGCATGGATTCATAAGCGGCAAAGGCCACCTCCATGGAAGCCAGTCCGTCCTCGCCCCTGGCACCCATCATGGGTTCTTTATCATCCCGCACACAGCCGATAAAGTACTCGATCTCTGGCGGGTAACCGAGCTGCCAGAGCTCATCCACAGCCGGCCTGGTCCATCCGAGCTGGTTATCCGCTTTCTCCACTGAGTAAGAGTAACCCACCCTGCTGTAGACATGAATCGGGCTTCCCTGGGAAAGCTCCACTTTGAGCGCTCCCTTGGTGCCGTAAATCTCCACTGTGTCATCCATCCCGCCGAGAGTGATATAATTGCCCTCGACCAGGCCCTGCTCACCGCCGGCGAAAGTAAAAATCGCCACTCCCCAGTCCTCGCCTTCATAATCCTTGTGCATCATATTTGACCCGCTCCCGCCAGAGGTCTTGCCCACCACTTCCACCACCTCGCTCCCCACCAGGTGCCTGACCCAGTTGATCGGGTGGCAGCCGATATGAAACAACGCTCCACCGCCGCAATACTTGAGCTTCTTGGCGTATTCCGAGTGGCTGCCGCTGTGGACTTCCTTGGCCTTGACATAGAGAAGCCGGCCTAGAGCGCCCTCGGCCACTATTTCCTCGACCCGCTTCAAAACCGGAGAAAAGCACCAGTCCTCGGCATACATCAGTTTTACACCCGCGCTCTTTGCCGCCTCCACCATTGCCCGGGCATCCTCGAGGGTGGTGGCCAAGGGCTTCTCGCAGATTATATCCTTCCCGGCCCCTGCAGCAGCCTCGACCACCGGACAGTGGATAAAAGTGGGCGTGCACACACTGACTACATCAACCTCCGGGTCCCGGCAAAGGACATTGAAATCATCTGTCCGCCGCTCTACGCCCCAGCGTCCGCAGAACTGATCAAGTCTCTCGATACCGCAGACCATGGAAATTCTGGCATCACGGCAGCGCCCGATGGCATCGGCGTGGAGCTCCGCTGCAAAACCTGTCCCGACTATTCCGACACGAACTGGCAGATCCATTTCTTACTCCTAAGGCTTCCTGGTAAAAGTATTGAATTAACGTTTTTGTAAGCTGCCTCTAACTTATTCCTCTGTTACGGGATTCCGCAAGAAGAATATTCCAGAACTTCATCCGGTATATGCCCGATTTTTCATTTTTCAGCCGGCAAAAAAAACCGTCAGATGAAGTATTTCTGAAAGAACTATTTCCGCTAAACATCTCGAGATTAAAAAATTTTAAAAAAAGTCGAAAAAAGACTTGACAAATGTTGTTTATATGTGTATTATTTATACGTGGACTATATTGAAAGGAGAAATCATGGGCTTGCAGAATGAACTCGGACTATTGAGATCAATTAAAAATCAAGGACATGAAACTGTGCTGAATATCGTTTTCACCGGAACACTGCTGACCAAGGAAGGGCAAAAGGTTTTACGTCCATTCGGGCTCACGGAAGCCCAGTTCAATGTGTTGATTCTTTTGAAAACCCAGTCCGTGGATGGCAAGATCAACCAGACGAACCTGGGAAATATGCTGCTGGTCAACCGGTCAAACATTACCGGCCTTGTAGACCGCATGGAACAAGCCGGTCTTGTACGGAGAATTGATGATCCCGAAGACCGCCGGGTCAATTATGTCGAGATGACAGATGCCGGGAGCCAGGCCCTGGAAAAAGCCCAGAATGCATACTTTTCACGGGTCGATGAGGTAATGTCCACCCTGACAGAAGATGAAGATAGGTTCCTTACCAGAATGCTGGAAAGGGTGAGAATCCAGTTACAGAACAGTGGAAAAAACACAATTTAGCAGTGTTCGAGATCGGGTGATAGAATTACCGGGTCAATTTTTTTAAGTTAATTGTTTATATATCAACAGTATATTTCTTAACAAAATTTCCCCTCTGATCCCGGTCGAGACTGACAGCAAGGTCTTGATGTAACATTCAAAAATTGAAGGGATAGCGGATTTCAGATGGTCTTACAGCGCAGCCCTACTTTTATCATGAACAGTTCTGAAGCGACCGGGCAGGTGGTACATTTCATCCGGAACGGCCGGTTTAAACCAAGCGGCCGCAATAAATAACGGTGGACCATAACAATTTAACCCAAGGAGGCGTGCATAATGGACCTATCGGTTTCGCGGCGGCTTGCCTAAGCTTGGATATCAGGGACAATTGACCGCTGATTAAACCTTCAACAATTTACTATCCAGGAGATAACAAATGATTAAAAAACATTTCCCAACTCCCATAATTTTATTGGTAACAGTTTTAACTGCATTTTATAGTAAAGCAAATGCCGACAGCCAGGACCAGACTCAGATGGCGGTGCGGTTTAACGCCATGAAAGCCGAGGCATCAGAGGTATCGATCACAATTTTTCCCATAATAATGGCTGGAAAACCATTCAGGAATGTCGGAGCAGTTCTGGCATTGTTTTTGGAAAAGGCAAGCATGAAAGAGATAGATCTGGCCGGGGAAGAATTCATGCCTCCCCTGGAAACCGGTATCCGTCAAGCCTGCGATTCATTCAGCGAGTTTGTTCATAAAAAGAATATCGATACGGATTACGCTTTGTTCGGGGAGTATATCGGGACTCCGCAGACCGGGGTCAAAGAAGTGCGCTGCATTGTTGTCGACCGGGAGGGGAACCCTGTCTGGGTAGACACTCAAACCCCGGAAGACCAGGATTTCAAGCGGATCAATCCCCAGAACCCCATGCTCTGCACCTATCTTCTTGCTGAAAGGCTGCGCACGGCCTTAGGGCTGCCTGATCCAAATAGAGAGGACGCGCCCAGAGCGAAATGGGCTGAATACTGGGATAAAGAATCAGGTTTACCGTCTGAAAAAGAGCGAGTCCAGATGGAAGAGAGGCGCAAGGAACTGGACGCCGGCTTCCCGAGCGCAAAAGTGTTGGTCTTTCCGATTCTTAATTCCGGAGCGGTAAGCAGGGAGAACGCCCTGCATATTGCGGAGCTTCTTAACACTAAGCAGATTTGCCATGCAGAGGCAGCGCCCGGTGAGGTTATCCTCCAGATCAAGCCCGAAACGAACCAACTGAAAAAGCTTTGGGAGCTGGCCGGAAAGTTTCGCCAGTATATCAGGGAAAACCAGAGCGATGCGGATTACTCTCTCTATGCTCAATATACTATTGATTCCGGCACAGGTAAATTTTTCGAAATTAATTTCGTGCTTTGCGACCGGAGTGGTGAATGGGTTATAGTTGACTTCCAGAATGAATACCAGGAGGATGTCAAAAGCGCTGTCCCGATAACAGCTCAGGATTGTGACAGATTAGTGGTAAAACGTCTTGAGAATTATCTGAGCGGGGAAAAATAAAGGGTAATCGAAGGAGAATCCTGGTAGAATGGCAATATAAGATTTTGAAAAAACTCGCTTTTTCTGCTTTTAGATCGCCTTGTTCAAAGAAATGCACATCCAGTGCTCAGCCTGAGGAGGCAATCATGGATAAGCAGCATAAAATCACCCAGCTTTATGGCTACGCAGTCTGCCTGGTGACCGTGATCACTTTCCTGATCTCGGTGTCCTCGTTTGTCGGGGCCATATTCGATCTGAGCGATCCCATGCACGGCGGTTATTATCCCGGCGGCCCAAGCCTGGCCTCTTTCGAGAACTACAAGATGGATATCCTGAAAGCTCCGCAGCAAGGCCAGCAGGCATCTGCTACTGCCTATGTCCCGGATGACCAGACACTGAAAGCCATGTACGAGGCTGCCAAGGCGGACAGAATCCAGACTGTCAAACTCAGGGCCCAGCGCACCTTGGCAGCGGACATCCTGATAGTCGCCTTGTGTATCGCTTTGTTCACCTTCCACTGGCGCTGGATGCGCAGGCTGGCCAGGGAGGAGGCATGAGCCGGGCAGTGAGTCCGGCTGTGGTAGGCACTTATTTCAGCCCTGACTGGCGCCGCAATCCATTCGGCCACTCCAGGCACGGCGCTATGTGAATTCCCTAATTCTGTACCCCATGCTCCCCGGCGAGCTATAGAATTACTTGTCCGAATACCCGATTCAGGAGGCAGGTTAATATGGACGAACAACAGAATAAATCATTATCCGAGCGCATTGAGCGGTTAGAGGCTGTTGTGGAAGAGCTCCAGCGAGCGCTCAAGCTATTGATCCAGGCCGCGGCCCAAAAGGACCTTGAAATTTCTGTAAAGGCCAGGGAGACTCTTGCTCCTAAGGAAGCGCCTGCTGAGGTTCTGTTCCAGGCTCCTCCGCCTGCGCCTGCAAAACCTTCTCCCAGGCCTCCCGAGCCTGGCCCGCCGGCCCGGAAAGCCCCCGCTGTTTCCGAGGCCCCGTGGCAGAAAAGCGAATTCTGGCTCAATAAAATCGGTATCGGACTTCTCCTGTTCGGAGTGGTGTTCCTGTTCAAATACTCGATAGACCAGGGCTGGCTGACTCCTCCAGTCCGCGTCTTATTCGGCCTGGCTCTCGGGATCGGTTTGTTTGCAACCGGTATTCGCCTCCATGCAAAAAGGCGCCATTTCAGCCTGGTGCTATTGGGAGGTGCGATTGCCACGTTTTATATTACCGGATTTGCGGCGTTCCAGCTCTATTCGCTGGTTCCCTATTCCGCCGCATTTGCGTTCATGGCTGCTGTGACTGTCCTGGCTTTTTCCATATCTCTCAGGCAGAATGAAGCCGTCCTGTCCCTGATCGGGGCAATCGGCGGCCTGGCCACCCCGTTTCTGCTTTATACACCTAAGGGAAGCCTGCCCGGGCTGGTGGGATACACTTGCCTCATTCTGGCCGGCACCAGCATAATATATCTGTTCCGGGGATGGCGCTCTCTGCTCTGGGTATCAGTTATCGGCGGCTGGGCGGTATTGATAGTCGGCTATGGTAAGGGTATTCCATCCGGTCCCGGAAAAGCCGCTCTCAGGGATCTTTGGGCGCTGCAGTCGGGGATCTTGTTCATGTGGCTCGCATTCTGGGCGCTGCCTGTGGTGCGCGAGGTGCTGGAAGTCAGAAGCCCCGGCAGATGGGTACCTCCATCACTGGATTTTCTTAAGGTACCAGTCGATAAAGAAGCCGGGCTATTAATGTGCCGCTCGACAGCCCATGTGTTGGCAGTGTCCACTCCCCTGGCCGCACTCTGGTTTTCCCGGGCCCTCTGGCCTTTATCCAGTACAGCCTGGGGCTGGATCAGCATGGGGGGAATGTTTGTCTACGGTCTTTCTTTCTGGAGCCTGAGGCGCTGGGACGGCTTGAAAAACCTCGCTTACACGCATGGACTGATGGCCCTGGCGCTTCTGACCATTGCGCTCTGCCTGCTGCTCAAAGGCAATGTACTCTTCTTGACCCTGGCGGCTGAAGCCACCATACTGCACCTGGTTTCCCATAGGCTGTCCGACCGCGGCACAGCCATTGCCGCGCATATATTGTTCGGAGTGCTTGCAATCTGGCTCATTTTCCATCAATCATGGCTTTATCAGCAGACCTCCATGAAAGCTGAGGAGACGACAATATTCAATGCGCGGGTGCTGATTGATTTCGCGGTGATCGCGGCTGCATTCGGCGTTTCCAGAGTACTCAGATCACCTCTTGCGGTGCGGTTATATCGCTTTGCGGCCTTAATCTTCCTGACAGTTGAATTCTGCGTATTGCTGACAGGGAATGTACTTTTCTTTACGCTCGTAGTCGAGGCGGCCGTGCTGCATCTGATCGCCTGCCGGCTGACTGACCGGGACACAGCGCTGGCCGCAAACATCTTGTCCGGAATAATTGGAATATTGCTTGTTAGGCGTTTAACCGGAGGTTTCACTTTTGTATTCGAGCCTGAAGGCAGAGCCGTACTTAACTGGCAAGCGGCCACAGACCTTGCGGCAATCGCCATAGGAGTGGGTGTATCCACATTGTTCCGGTCAAAAGCTGCTCTCCGCTGGTACAGGCTGGTGGCGCATCTCGCTGTCCTGGGATGGTTCCTGCGGGAATTTTATGTCCTGCAGAACGGTCAGGCTTATATTACCACTGCCTGGGGGATCTACGGAGTTATCCTTCTGGTCCTCGGCTTGCGACGTAATCTCGGCGATCTTCGCACAGCGGCGATGGGAACCCTGTTTCTGGTAGTGGGAAAGCTTTTTCTGGTGGATCTCCGCATGCTGGAGGCAATCTGGCGGATCCTTCTGTTCCTCTGTTTCGGCGGACTTTTTCTGGTGCTCAGCTATTATTTCAGAGTTTTGTGGAAGGCGTCACCTGAGCCCGGCTCAAACAAGTAAAATTAATTACGGGCTTAAAAATGTTTCCTGGGGATTAGCCCTGGCGGGAGCGCGGGCCGGCATCCTTTTTGCAAAAACCATCCTGTGCGCATATTAATGCGGCCTTGGGCTAAAGCAAAAAGGATGCCGGCCCGCACCTTGCTTTTGCGAATCTACACCCCGGCTTTAGCTTAATCAGTAAGCCGGTTCAGACCTGTCTTGTGAAAAAACAGTGTTTGATTGAAGGGAAACGAGAGATATTTTATCCCGGATTCCCCATATCAAGATTGAAAGTGGTTTTCTACCCTGGCCTAAGGTATTAAATTACAAGGAAAACCACATATTCAGGGGGTGAGATATGGGTCAGCAGGAGGGTGAAGGTTTAAAGGTCGGTTTTGACAGCAGCCTCAGGCTGGAATTTCATGGTTCAAAGGTAACTTCTGATGCAGGTCTTCTCGCCTATCGTGAACTGGATGGCGTATTGGGATTATTCGATTTGGCATCAAAAGATTTGAGCGATAGGCGGACGGGCCGGAACACGCAGCATGGAATAGAGAACCTATTACGCCAGTCTATTTTTAGCCGCCTGGCCGGTTACGAAGATGTTAATGATGCCTCCCGGATGAGCAAAGACCCCGTAATGCGAGCCATCACCGGGAGGAAGAACGTCAAGAAGAATGCTGCCAGTACCAACACGATGGGACGTTTTGAAACTGAGATGTTAACGCTGAAGGAAAATCTTGGTGCTTTGTCGGAGATCAACGGCAGGTGGGTAGAGCGGGCGATTAACAAAACATCGTATCGTCGTATCATCCTTGATATGGACAGTTCTGAGAGCCCGGTTCATGGTGAGCAGGAGGGAGCAGCTTACAACGGCCATTTTGGATGTACCTGTTATCATCCCCTGTTCTGCTTCAACCAGTTTGGGGATTGTGAAGGAGCTATTCTTCGTCCTGGCAATGTAAACAGTGCTGAGCGTTGGAGGGAAGTTCTGGAACCGATTGTCCAACGGTACGAACACAAGAATATCAGGCAATACTTCCGGGGTGATGCAGCCTTTGCGAAACCTGAGCTTTATGAATATCTGGAGGGAAACGGATTCTTGTATGCTATCCGTCTTCCGTCAAACGATGTATTACAGAGGCTGATTGAACACCTGCTTACCCGTCCAGTAGGACGGCCTCCGAGAAAGCCAGTAGTGCTGTACGAGGATTTCAAGTATCAGGCAGCCAGTTGGGACAAGCCTCGCCGGGTGGTGGCGAAAGTTGAGTGGCATCAGGGCGAGCTTTTCCCACGGTTTGGTTTCATTGTGACCAATATGAGCGCCAGGGCCAAGGGCGTGGTTCGCTTCTACAACAAGCGAGGAACCACCGAGCAATGGATCAAGGAAGGAAAGTACGCTCTGAACTGGACGAGATTATCCTGTAAGAATTTTGTCTCGAACCAGGTGAGGCTTGCTCTATTTGTCCTGGCCTACAACCTGGGCAACTTTCTGCGGCGGCTGGTTCTGCCACGGGAAATCAAGCACTGGTCGTTGCGCACTCTGCTTACGAAACTGATAAAGATCGGGGCGAAGGTTGTCAGACACAGCAGGTACGTAACTTTTCAGATTGCCGAGGTGGCAGTCAGCAGGAAGCTGTTTGCTGAAATCCTGCTCCGGATTGGGCGATTGCGACTTTGCACGGCCTGAGAATGTGGCTCCCTGGTATGAACTGAGGGAGAATAATCTCTGTTTTCCTGCTCAGACCCAGACAACCGTTGACATTCGCGATGAGAGAGGGTATTCTTCTGTATTTTGGATTGGAATCTCTCGGTGAGAGCTGAAAAGAACGAACAATATGGCCCAAAATCGAAGATGAAAGCTTTCTTTTGCTGCTTCAAATTTGATATGGGGAATGTCGGATAATGGGCGCACATCCCTGAGGGCATCCTCACAGTAAGGCTTCAACCAACAAGTTGAGGGCTTCCCGGCCCGTCCGGGAGCAGGCCCGGACCATCCGGGAGCCTACCGCACTTTTCGAGGTCTTTCTTGAAAAAGCGAAAAACTCCGTCCAAAAAAATCATAATAAAACTTATTCCGGTTAACTGCGGAGAGAGTGATGCGCAAAGAGACGGTTTCGGTTTTGCTTCTCAGTCTGGTCCTGGCGCTCGCCGTCCCGGCATCGGCGCAGGATAATCCGTCTCCGCGACAGATACATGCAGCCACGGCCGCCAAGGCTCCGGTTATCGACGGCATTCTGGACGATCCGGTCTGGGCCGCGGCCGACTGGCAGAGTGATTTCATCCAGCTAAAGCCCACGCCGGGCGAGCTTTCAGGCGTCGTAACCCACGTGGCCGTGGCCTGCGACAGCCGTCACATTTACGCCGCTTTCCGCTGCCTCAATCCCGCCGGCAGCCGGGCCAGCAGCTCCAACACATCCCGCGACAGCGACATGGACCAGGACAACGCAGTCACCCTCTACCTCGACACTTTCAACACCCGGCGCGACTGCTACTATTTCTCCACCAACTCGCTGGGCACTCAGGTGGACGGCCGGATCGGGGAGGACGGGATCTCCAACGACAAGAAATGGGACTGCGCCTGGCAGGTGGTCTCGCATGAGGACAGCCTGGGCTGGAGCTGCGAGATGGCCATCCCGGTTTCCGAGCTGCGCACCCCGCGCGGCGAGGGCCTGACCTGGGGGATCAATTTCCGGCGCAACTGCCCGGAGCTGTTCGAGACCAGTTTCTGGCAGGAGCGGGAAGCCGCCTGGCGCATCTCGCAGTCCGGCGAGCTTCTGGGCCTGCCCGCGTTCGACCGTCTGTTCTCGGCCACCCTGTTCCCCTATCTGGTGGGTCTGGACTCGAACCAGCCATCCTCGGGACGGCGCACGATTGCCTCGGCCGATGGCCGCGAGTTGATCGGCGGGGCCGACCTGCGGCTCAAGCTGGGCAACACGGTGGACGGGAACCTGACCTGGAACCCGGATTTCGCCACGGTCGAGGCTGACCTGACCCAATTGAACCTTACCCGCTACGAAACGCAGTACCCGGAGAAACGCCTGTATTTTATCGAGGGCGCGGAGCTGTTCAACAACCTGATCAATGTCTTTTACAGCCGGCGGATCGGCGATATCGACTGGGGAGTGAAAACAAACGGACGGCTCGGGCAGTTCAACTACGCTATGCTGGCGACTGATGAGCGCACCCGCGGCGAGGCCACACCCGCCGCGCACACGGAGGTCCTGCGGCTCCAACGCGATATCCTCGGCTCCTCGAATATCGGTATAACCGCGGTCAGCCGCGCCTGGGACGGCGGCTACGCACGGGTGCTCAGCGGCGACGGCGTGCTTAATCTCACGCCGACTACCAGCCTGCGCGGTCAGTATGTGGGAACTTTTCCGTCTGGCGATGAAGATGCAGCCGGGGCTTTGGCTCTGCGACTCGCCTACAGCAAATGGCTTTATGAAGCGAACGTAGCGGGTTCCATTATCGATCCCGGCTTTCGGCAGAATGTCAATCCGGTAGGATATATCCAGGACGATGATCGCCGCGAGCTTTCCACCGGGTTCCTGGGCGAGCATTGGATCAATCGCTTAGGGATCGACAAGATCAGCTTCAACCAGGACAACGGTGTGACCTGGCGGCACAGCGGCGCGCTCAAGCGGGTGCGCCTGGGCGGCAGGATCAGTGTCACATTTTTGTCTGTCTGGCGGGTCGGTTACATTAAAATTTACGAGACAGAGCTGTTCGAGAAACGGTTCCACAACAGCACCCAGCTCTGGGAGTGGGAGTGGGACAGCCGGACGGGGAACAATATATACTTCTCACATAACTGGGGCCGTAATTTTGACCGCGATTTCAACAGTATCCTCCAGCGCGGGGGCTTCAAGCTCTCGGACGAGTTAAGGCTCGACCTGGCGGTGACCCGCCTGCATTTCTCACCCAATCCCACCAGCCAGGGTACGTACCTGTGCGACCTTACCATTAATTACAATTTCACGCCCGACCTCTGGTTCCGTCTGACCAGCCAGTACAACAGCCGCAATGACCGGATGTACGTGTACGGATTGTTCGGCTGGCGGTTCGCCCCGCCGTTCGGGGCGCTGTACGTGGCCTACACCGCCGACCGATTCGATATCCTGGACGGTATGGGACGGCTCGACCCGCTGGCCGGGCGAGAGAATCAGCGCGCTTTCTTCGCCAAGCTCACCCTGCCGGTCGCCCTGCTGGAGTAAGTATTTTCTTGATAGATTTACGCCTCTGTGTTAGACTTTACCCGCCACGTTAAACTCGATATTCATCCCACACGCAGTTACAAACCGGATAAGGTTCTTGCCCGAGGCTGGATAAATAGCACTGAAAATTAACGGAGGGCTAGTCCTAACTGGTAAGGCAGCGGACTTGAAATCCGCCGGGGTAAAACCCATTAAAGACGCATAATATTAGTTTATTGAGCTTTCGCAAAAGACTGCCGGCAACCTTGGTAAGTGCCGGGACACGCACTCTTCAAATCAAAGAGCTGCACCTTCTGTGATCAACTGCCGATAAATCCGTACTATTCCCTCGGCCACCTGATCCGCATGGTGATTTTGCAGAACAATCCGCTTTCCCGTTTCGCCCATCTGTCGGCAAAGCCCGGGATCTTCTAACAGGCAAATGATTTTATCCGCCAGGGCTTCCGGATCTTCCGGCGAAATTAAAAAACCGCTCAGGCCATCCTCCACTACATCCGGGATGCCTCCCACCTTCGTAGCTACCACCGGCAGCCCTGTGGCCATGGCCTCGAGCAAAGCTATGGGCAGGCCCTCGACATGGGAGGGCAGGACGAATATCTTTGCCCTGCGGTATAGCTCAAGCAGGGCCCCCGGGGAAACCTCTCCGGGTAAATCCAGATTCCCGATCCCGGCCTGGGAGGCAGACTGGCGGGCATGCTCCAAAGCTCCGGGGTGAAGTTCCCCGCCGGCCAGGACAACACGGTTCCCGAAGCCCCGGGACCTGAGCAGCTCCACGGCCCGGAAAAGGTCGAAAACTCCTTTGCGCCGGTCGATGTGCCCGACGAACAGGAGCTCCGAAACATTACTCTCCCGCTCCCCGATAGAAAAAAATCCGGGATTCACGCAATTGGGTACCAGATAGACCGTGCTCTGGCAAATGCTCCGGAAAAAATCAGCGCTTGCCTTTGACACTGCAAACACTGCCAGAGCGCGGCTCAAGACATAAACGACATACCGTTTCAGGCTGGTCCTGTGGAAAAAGTCCGGAAATGATCCGCTGTGAATGTGGATCACGGCCGGCAGTCCCCTGAGGCTGCATAACAGCAGCATCAACGATTTCTCCAAAAAGGAATCATAGGCCGAGCAATGGATGTGCGCCAGGTGATACCGCGAGGTGAGAAGGCGAACTGTGAGAGCAGTAAAAAACCGTATGCTGAGCAGAAACCTGGGCAAGAGTCTGCCGCATGAATCTCGAGGCAACGCGGTATTTATCAGAGTCACCCGGATATTTTTAGCCGGTTGGCTGTTCAGGAACGCATTGACAAAGCTGCCTATTCCGCCGGTATAAGGCGGAATAGGCATGGGACCAACCAACAGGACCTTGAGCATTTTATTTGTCACGCGGCAGAAGGGGCGACATATAGTATATGTCGCCCCTATGAATGAGGATTCACGCCATGCCAATCAGACAGGCATATAAAATCTGATATCATACATTTTCAGGCACGACATAAGGATAACGGTATTCGCGGCTTAGATAGATCTCAGCCTCGTCTTCACCTTCCCCGACAAATTTCTCGTTCTCGGAATCGAAAACCAGTGTCTGGCCGGTGCGGTAAGCAATATTGCACAGGTGGCACATGGCAGTAGAGAGATGTCCCTCGAGAATATCCGCTGCTAAATCCTGCTGCCGCCGCGAGCGGACGCAGTCGATGAAATTCTGGAAGTGAGGCGAACCACCGGTACCCCGCAAATCCAGCTTTTCAGCCTGGGCTTTGGACTCATCGCTTCCCATGCCTTTACCAGGCTCGTTTTTCCGTCCAAAATAGGACTGCCAGCTATTGCCGCCCAGCTTCAGCCAGCCCTCCGAGCCATAGAAAAACTCGCCTTGCAGTATCCCCTCCTCTGAGTTGGAATAGTGGCCGCGCACCTCGAGCTGGATTATCTTGCCATCCGGGTATTCCATTACTGAAACCTGGTGGTTGGGTGTTTCCTGGTCGCAGTCTTTCCAAAGGTACATGCCGCCCAGGCTCTGGATTTTCCGGGGATGCTCGTATTCTTGCAGCCCCCAGCGCGCGCGGTCGCAATTGTGCGGGCCGGTGTTCCCTGTCTCGCCGTTTCCTGTGTCCCAGAACCAGTGCCAGTTGTAATGGAAACGCTTTTCATTGAAAGGACGCCAGGGTGCCGGGCCCAGCCAGAGGTCATAATGCACCCCTGGCGGAACCGGGGAGTTCGCTGCCCGCCCGAAACTATCCCTGGCCTTGATCAGGCAGCTTCTGGCCATGTATAGCTCACCTATTCCCCCGGAATGCAGGAACTCCATGGCGGTCTGACAAACTGAAGAGCTCCGGCTCTGGGTTCCTGTCTGTACGATACGGTTGTATTTGCGCGCGGCCTCGACTATTTTGCGGCCTTCCCGGATGTTATGGGAAACCGGTTTTTCCACGTAGACATCCTTACCCGCCTGGCAGGCCCAGATAGCGGCCAGGGCATGCCAGTGGTTGGGACTGGCGATCGAGATTGCATGGACATCCTTGTCCTCGAGCACCTTGCGGATATCTGTTTCGGTTCTCGGCTTCTTGCCTGACACCTTCTCAACCAATGCTACGGTCTCTGGAAAAAGCCGCTCATCGATATCGCAAAGCACGGTGACATCGACATTTTTAAGCCGGGCTAAATCCTCTGCATGCGCCTGACCCCGGCTGCGAATACCCATCACAGCCACGTTGACCCGGTCATTAGGACTGTCTTTGGCAAACCCGGACTTGATAAAAGGCCCGGCAGCTACCAGGCCTACTGCGCTCGTACCAGCGCGTTTGATAAACTTACGGCGGTCCATGGATTCCATCTGTGCTCCTCCAGAGTTTGAAGTTATATCAGGGCGTACAGGAAAAGCTTGTGCTGGTTTAAAAGCTAAAAATTTTCAGGAGCTATTTTAGTATTAACCGGATCGCTCGTTTTTACAAGTTTTTTTTCTCTATTAAAAAGCATTTTTAAAAATTCGCCCCTTTGAGAACAATATTTCGAACAGTTGCCACCGCACTTTATTGCAATCTGCAATGAACTGTGAAACGGCAAGCTGCAAGTTATCTGTCCGGAATTCGATTTATGAATTTAATGTAAAACTTTCACTCAATCCCCGTCTTAGGGTACGGCCCGCCGTTTCCCAGGCCTGTGATCAGCAGCAGGCAACCCGGAAGCAGAGCTTCGAGGAATTCTTTTCAATTAATATATAAATCTGTTATGTGTCCGACAAGCGCGCGTAAAAAAATGCCCGCCACTGTTGAATGGCGGGCATTCGATTGATTATGACAAGTGAATAATCCTAATGGCTGAGAATCTTCAGTAACTCCAGCAAATCGAAAATATTTGTCGCTCCATTCCGGTCGACATCGCTGCTGGATGAGCTCGCAACTCTGCCTGAGAGCACTTTCAAGAGCTCGAGCAAGTCAAAAATATCGACCTTGCTGTTCTTGTCCACATCGCCTGGAGTGGAGAAAAGAACCTTCAGCTCGTGATAGGAAACAGGCGAATTCGAGGGAGAGGTGACAGTTTCAAAGTCTATCACCATACGCACGTAATACCGGATGGTTCCTTCCTTGCCCAGCCCGGGGATCTGGCCTGCATACATGTTCTGATCGCCTGTGATCTTTTGCATTGGCCCGGATTGATAGCCGGCAAGGCTGTCTGGGCGGTAGTAAAGCGTAGCATTGGTAACCAGCGCTCCTTCCGGAGCGGCAGCACGCACTGTGTAGGGGCCCCGGGTATCATATGTCGAGTCGGTCTCGACTGCCTGGCCGCCGATCAGCACTTCAACTTTAAGAGAAGGTGCCTGAAGAATACTCTCAAATCCAAGGGTATAATCGGTTAATGACCTGTTGTCCACCTTGAAAATGACTGCGTTGTTATACCAGTCAATTACCGCGTCCTCTACTTTTACGAATTGACTGGTTACACTATCCAGGCCAAAGAGGCTTAATTTTGTCTCTTTGAAACCCTCCAGATCCTTGGGCAGGTCTTCCTCAAAATAATCGAAAGTGACCGTAATTTCAGTCTCAGCGGGCAGATCGCTCAAGTCCAGCTTCCATGACCTTCTAATCCCATAGAAGACAAGCTCATCGCCGCTGGCGCTCAAATATGTGTAACCGTAAACTCCTGCCGGATCGAGCTTTCTTTTCTCCCCGGATTCCGAAACACCGCTTAAAAGCAGCTCCGCAGCTAAATCCTCATGATACTGTTTCAACCTTCCGCTGCGCTCGAGCACGCTTATATTGCTGCTTATGGCCAGAGTCGTGTTGTTTTTGACTTCTATCTTGATCCCCAGGCCGTCCCAAAGCAGTTGTTCCACCAGTCCCGGCTCCAAGCCTGTCAACTGCGCCAATTTTCTGCGCAGTACTGCGATATCGACCGCTTCCTCCGCGCTTCTGGCGCCATGCTGATCAACCGCGTAAAAACTGATCCAGGCGGCCGGAATCTGCTTGTCATCCTCCAGCTTATCCGAGTCCAACAAGAGCCCGCTGGCATCGCGAAGGCGCGCTGAGTTTCCATTCGCTTGTGATGCTCCGCCTAAAAACGGTATCCCGGTGGTATCGATTTCTATCCAGAGCGAGTCCCCATCCGGGTCATCAGCCTCTATTTCAAACTCCACCAGCCCCCCCTCTTCCACCTCCGGATCACGAACCCTGTGAATCACTGGAGGACGGTTGGTGTCGATAATTACCAGTTGAAAGCTGCCGGTCGCACTGGCCTGCCCATCGCTTACAGAGACACCCAGGGAAAGAGTATCCGCCTGGTCAAAGTCCGGGGTGATCGTAAACCTGCCGCTGGTCCGATCAAATCCCGCCCCTCTCGGAAGCAGACTGATACTATAGCTTAAAGCCTCGCCATCCGGATCACTGGCGCTGAAATTCACTGCCAGGGTCTCCCCTTCATTCACGGTTTGAGTGCTTATCGGATTCAATTCAGGAGGAGAATTGTCAGTCTCTATGGTGATTATCGCATCTGTAACTGCGGACAGAGTGCCGTCTGAGACCTGAAAAATGACCCTGTATCTGCCAGCCATTTCACGAGTTGCAGTGAACTCGTAAGTTCCACCGGAAGAAACGTTCCGCATTTTATTTGGAAGGTCCCCTGCATTGTACACGCTGTAGGAAAGTTTGCCTCCCTCCGGGTCCTGGGCCGACAATGTCAGACTCACAGTGTCTCCCGCATAATAATATCGATCTGGTATCTCCCCAATTGTCGGCGGGCTGTTGGCACCCTGAGCGACGATATTGATTATGACCATCTGCGAGTCAGCAGCCCCTGAGTTGTCCCGGACAATAAACCAGCCTTCATAAGCTCCGGATTTATCCCCTGCATGATAAGTGAACATCTGTGTACCTTTATCGAACAAGGTATCCGGCAGGTCGGAGGAGGTGAAACCGAATTCGAGCGAATCCCCATCCGGATCCACTGCGGAGACGAACAACGAAATTGTATCCCCGGGCTGAGCGGCCGGGCTGGGAATATTATCCAGCCGCGGCGGCTGATTTGCATGTTTGACCTTTACCGATGCAGTTGTCTCTGTATGATTCCCTGCCGGATCGGTGGCCCGGAGCTTGACCGAGTAATCTCCCTCCTGGGTGTAGTCCGGGGTGAACCGGAAAATCCCGGCCAGGGGATCAAGTGAGGCCCCTCTGGGAAGATTATCCGCAGTATAATTTAAAACATCCCCGCCGGAATCCACAGCGGCGACAGCGAATGAAAGCCTGGCTCCTTCGAAAACTTCCTTGGGCGCGACCGGCAGGATGGCAGGGGCCAGGTCTTTATCCTTTACCTCCACCGTGACTTTTTGATTTGCACTCAACAGCCCGTCAGTAGCCACGAACAGGAAAGAATATACTCCGGCCTGAGTGTAATCCGGGCGGAATGAGAAACTGCCCGTTACAGGATCGAAATCGGCGTGTTGTGGTAAAGGGCCCGTAAAGACCACCACCGGGTCCCCATCAGGGTCGCTCGCCTGTACAGCCAGTTCGAAAGTTTCCCCTTCATCTATTACCTCGGACTGTAAATCGACGAACTCGGGAGGCTGATTGATTTGCCTGTCCGGTTCTGTTGCGGTGAAAGCCATGTTCCGGCGGTCATAGCCGCCAAATGGATCGGACAGGGTCAAGTGTGCGCGAACAGTACCCAGGTCTTCCGCTGAAGGTGTCCAGCGAAAAGCGAAAGTGGTATCGTCTGTCTGCTCATAGGAGACGCCTGAAGGCAGCCCTTGCGCCCTCAAGTCAAGACGGTCTCCGTCAGGGTCGCGACCGGTAATCTCGAATGCGGTTTCTTCACCGACCGCGCTCTTCTGGTTCCCGATCCGGGTAAAAGCAGGCCGCTGGTTTCTGTTTAAAACCTCTATGTCAACAGATCCGCTGACTGAGTCCCCCAACCGGTCAGACACGGTAAATTCGACGCTATAGGTTCCTTGCTGGTCGTAACCAGGCTGCCAGGTAAAGGAGCGGCCGGTCAATGAGGCTCCCACAGGCAATTCGCCGGACTGAAAAATCAGGGGGCCTCCCTCTGGATCCCGGCCTTGCAGTATGAAAGAGAGCTGTACGCCTTCTCTTACAGTCAATTGATCCGGAAGGACAATCTCCGGGGGCAGGTCTTTTTTGACCATCAACGCACCGGAATATGAAAAAGCATAATCTTTCAGCCTGAGCTGTAAATCCCTTGTGCCAGGCGCTGCATCTTTATCAACAGAGATCATGGCAATCAGCTGGCTGGGGGCGGCCAGCCTCTGACCCAATAAGTTGATCCCGTCGCCACTGAACTCAACTACGACATCCTCTGCCAACCCTCTGCCGTTAATCGCCACAGCCACACTGTCCAGACCCGGGAGGATAAAAAACGGGCTGACACTGAAAATGCGCGGTAAACCGAGCACTTTAAACAATGTTTTACCCACTCCGGTACTGTCGGCGGGATTGACCACGATAATATCCCTGAACCCTAAAGGCGCATCGGATGAGATATCCATCGTGACTGTCCATTGCTTGGAAGAAATGTATTCCGAGCTCCGGATAATGATCCCGCTGCCGGAAAAGTACAGGCTGTCTCCTTTATTGAACCATGAGCCGTCGATTGTCAGACTGACACTCTGCGAACCTACAAGCACTTCCGATGGCGTCACGGAGGTTATCTTCGGCGCAGGGCGCAAGACAATCGGAAAGCCCTTATAGCCCAGGAATCTGTCTCCATCGGGAGTGACCAGGGTGATGTCCATTTCTCCCTCGCCGGCGTCCCAGCTGACTGACACGGTTAAACGCATCTCCGCTGCGCTGACCTGGTTGACACCGAGCAGCTCGATATTCGGATCGTCGCCCAGGTCAACCTGGATCCCCGGCTGGGGGAACCGGCCCCAAGCAATCACTTCCAGGCTGTCTCCCGGATAAAAACTGGGCACGCTGAGAGAATCGATAACAGGCACATCTGCCTGGAGTATAATCTTAAGCTCCAGGGTGGTCAGTAATACTTTTTCTTCTTTGTCAGTCAGCCGCAAGGTAGTGAAAGTACCTGATTCGACGCCCTCTTTTACCTTGAAAGAAATCTTACCTATATCACTGGATCCCGGCTTGATATTTCCAGTCGCTCCAAGCAATATAACCCTGACAAATCCCGGAAAACTCTGACTCGTTACAGCCATCTTTTCCGCACGGCCAAAAAGTTGGACGCTTTGGTACTCTAAAAGGGTACTATCATAATGCATCTCAAATGTTACGCCCGGAATATCGATTTCATTGTCAACAGCGAAAAATATCTCATTCCCAAGCGAACCGGCCCCCTTTAATGAGCCGCTCAATGTCCAATCATACACCTCACCGATCAGGACAACGAAATTCCCAGGTACTAAATTTGTATCGGCTACCCGCATTTCCTCAAAATCAGAATTGATGAACATCCCGCTCACCGAGATCTTTTCAGTCCCTGGAGGAACACCGTTTTTCACCTTTAACACCACTGAAAAAAGTCTTTTCTTTGCTGTGGTTTTGGGTATTTTCGCATTCAAGCTCACAAAAGAGATGAACCCCACCTTGATTGTACCTGCCGTAGTGTCCAGAGCAATGGTGGGGCTTCCCCAGGATTGATTCCATAACTCCGAATTGAAAGTCAAAGTTCCATCTACATATCTGAACTTTGTCGGATCGAAACTCAGGGTTATTTCTGCAGCCGGATAGTCGCTTTCCGTGATTATGAATACATCTACCGTATCATATCCCCCGGCATATGCCCTGGCATCTCCGACAGAGATGACATCCCTGGTAATTGTGCTGGCTGCGATAACCTGTGCGCTGGCATTCGAGCCGCTTATTGTCACCTGGACGCTCGCAGGACTGAAAGAATAACTGGTTTTCGAAGGGGTGACCGTATAGGTGCCCTCTGCAAGGTCGGCCAGGCTGTAGGAACCATCCGGGCCGGTGGTGAAAGTGGTATCTACCCCGCTGCCGGTAATATGCACCGAAGCATCGGCCAACCCGGCACTTCCGATTTTTACACTGCCTGAGAGCGAGTAGTAAACCGGTATTATAACCGTCTTCCCGGTGGCGCTGACTTCGACTGTGAGCGTACCCTCGTCGCTGTCATTACTGGCGACCGTGATTGTCGCGTTTTGGGCGCCGGCTGCCGCAGGGGTGAAAGTCAGTGTAACGACCTGGCTCTGCCCCTTAGCGATAGTGGCATAAGCCGGACTGACTTTAAACATACCGTTATTACTTATAATACTGCTTACCACAAGATCAATGTTCCCATCGTTGGTAATCGTAAAAGTTCCGCTGCCGCTGCTGCCGATTGTCACATCACCGATAGATACTGAAGTTGCCGACAAGGTGATCTCCGGGGCTTGCGAGCCGTTCCCGCTGACAGCGACTGTGAGCAAACCCTCATCTATGTCGTCGCTTATAATCGAGATAGTTGCATTCTGGCTCTCTGTCCCTGTGGGGGTGAAAGTGATCGTAACAATCTGATACTGACCCGGAACAATAGTAACAGAGGCCGGATTGACAGTGAACAAGCTATTGTTGCTGGTCATGCTGCTGACAACAAGGTCCGCAGTGCCATCGTTCGTGAGTATAAAAGTTCCACTGCCGCTGCTCCCGACACTGACATTAGCGATTGTCAGTGAAGTTTTAGATAGGCCTATCTCCGGAGATACACCGGTTCCACTCATACTGACTGTAAGCGTGCCCTCGTCGCTGTCATTGCTCGTAACCGTAACTATGGCGCTCTGACTGCCGGTGGCTGTGGGACTAAGAGTGACTGTTACATTCCGATTTTGACCCGGGGGGATAGTCGCCGTTGTTGGACTGACAGTGAACACCCCATTGTCGCTCGATATATCGCTTACCACAAGGTAGGCATTCCCGTCATTAGTAATTGTGAAAGAAGTGTCCTGACTGCTGCCGACTAGAATATCACCAAAGGAAATAGAAGTGAGAGACAAGGCAATCTCCGGGTTCAACTGCGGGTCCTCCACCAGATAAAATGAAGTCGAGTCGGCAAAGTTACCGTCTTGCACAGTCGTGGAGGAGTGGTTTAAGTGGAAAACCATGCAATACCGGCTATTACCGTCATCGTAATGCTCATTGGCTGTATCAGTGCTTTTACTATACCAGAGACCGGCCAGGATTTTTATCTCGACTTCCCGGCTGATGTCAAAAGTATTAGGATCCTTGATCTTGATTTCAGGAGTTGTCAGGGCGCTGTATGTCGCCGTTGTGGTATCGTTTGCCGCCTTAATTTCAATTTCGGCCGCCTTGACATAGTAAACCGATTCCACTTGTTGACCGCCTTCGTCATACCTGTAAGTAATTTTGATACCCTCATTCTTAAGAGTATCCTCGTTGACAGCGGTACCTTTGGGGAATGTTATCGTGTAATAAATACCACTGCTAAACTCCTGTTTGGGCGCTTCCCAGCGGACCAACAAATCGAACTTGTGCCCGACTGTGTCGGCGCTCACGGCACCGGATGCTGTCCTGAAATCCCCAAGCTCTGCATTATTAGCATCGTAAGCCTTGACTTTAAAATCCACTGTATTGGGATCGACTATCTGTGCCGAAAGATTTCCGCTTACCGAACCAAGAACCAAAAAAAATGCAGCTTTAGTAATGATAGAAATACGGGACCTCATAAATTACTCCTTCCGTGCAATCTTATTATGCTTCGTGAAAAACGCATAACTTATTTTTTTTCCTATATTTATTATATATCCGAAAAATAATTTACTTGTCAACATATTTGTTTTCTTCATCACTTTCGGTTGATTTTTTTATAAATTCCGATTTGATTTATCCAGTGTACTGAGTTAACATTGACCATGAGAGCGCCAAATTTTTTTCTTTCAATCCGGCTTTCCCCTGATTATCAATTAAAAGACAGTAAAGGTTTGCCAATTGGAGTGCCGCCTGCATGTGTTCCGGTTAAGCAGTTTGCGAAAATATAACCAATGAAACCGACAGAGGGGAGAATTTATGAAATTATCGTTTTTCTCTTTATTTCTTCTCATCTTACCGTTTTCAGTCAACGGGATTTGCCAGGAACCGCGAACTGTAATAGATCTGAATGGAACCTGGGACTTCGAGCAAACCGAAAAGGCTTTTCCTCCCCAAAAGTTCACCCGCCGCATTCAGGTGCCTGGACTGATTTTTCTCGCCCAACCCAGGATCGATCAGCTCGAGAATTATTACCAGGGGAGCTACAAGCCCCGTTACAACTGGTACCGGAAAAGCTTCTTTGTATCTCCAGACCTTAAAAATCTGAACGCCGTACTCACCATTCTCAAAAGCAAATATGTCACCCAGGCTTATTTGAACGGCATAGAGCTGGGCCAGTCAATTTCCTGTTATACGCCGATCGAATTTCCCGCCGCCCACGCTGTTCGCTATGGAGAAGAAAACGAACTTCTACTTTGTTTAGGCGACAGGAAGCGGCTTCCCAGCTCAGCCGCGGGCAGTACCGATAAGGAGAAAGTCACCTATTGGCCTGGTATCTGGGATGATGTGTATTTATCCTTTACCGGCCCCTTCCGCATAAAAAGCGCTCTGCTGCTGCCTTCTGTCAATCAACGGAAAGTCACAGCCAAGGTGCTGATACGGGGCTTTTACCCCGCGCAAATTCAATACGGCGATAGGATGCAAGACACGTGCCAGGTTGAAATCGCCATCCGCGAAAAAAAGTCCGGCAAACCGGCCGGAACCCCTGTCGTCGACACGGAAATTGTCAAGAGGGACAACCTCACGCAAACGGTGATCGAAATCCCAATGGAGAATGCTCATCTCTGGACTCCTGACGACCCTTTCCTGTACACGGCCGCGATCGTTCTCCGGGACGATAATAAAGGCTTGAGCGACAAGATCGAGCTCCATTTCGGGATGCGCGATTTCAGTCGCAAAGGCAAGCATTTTTCTCTGAACGGCCAGGAGATTATCCTTCGCGGTACGAATATCACCCTGCACCGCTTCTTTGAAGACCCCGGCTGCAAAGACCTCCCATGGAACCAGGAATGGGTCAAGAAGCTGCTGCATGAGATCCCGAAAAAACTCCAATGGAACGCCATGCGTATCTGCGTGGGAATCGCCCCCAAGCTCTGGTACGACATCGCGGATGAATCCGGGCTCCTCGTGCAAAACGAATGGCTCTACTGGCAAAACCACGGCTGGGATGATCAAATCCGGGCTGAGTACACGGATTGGGTCTGGGCCGATGGGAACCATCCCAGCATTGTAATCTGGGATGCGATCAATGAAAACCGGGACCCGTTTATCGGCAATGTCCTGATTCCGGAGCTCAAGATCCTCGATCCGACCCGAATCTGGGATGCAGGCTACATGACTTCCGAACACATGACCCTGGATGAAATGGATGAACCCCATCCGTACATGGTCTATGGACACCGCGAGGATCTAAAGGAGACCTTGGACAGATCTCCTTACCCCTTGGGTGACCTCCACTACTGGCCCGAGGACCGGAGAAGCATACTCACTAGCAGCGCAGCGCAACTAGTCAATGAGTACGGCTGGATCTGGCTCTGGCGTGACGGCAGGCCGGCGAAACTGACCGCCAACACCTTTGCTTACTACCTTGGCGAAAAGGCCACAGCCGAAGAAAGAAGGGAGCTGCAAGCCTATTGGGTCCAGCTTCAGACCGAATGGCTGAGAACCGAGCGCTCGCTGGCCGGAGTGCTCGCTTTCTGTTACCTGACCAATGATTTCGGTTTTACCGGAGACTGGTTTGTCGGTCCGATAGCCGCTTTAAACCTTGGTCCGGCGCTGAAATGGTTCAGACATTGTTTCGCTCCGGCCGCGGTATTTATTGACCTTGTGGATGGGCGCTACACTAGGCACGTTCCCCCTCGTGAGCCTGGATCACAGCTAGTGTTTAACATGGTGGGTGTCAACGATCATCCGCAAGAGGTGTCCGGGCGGGTCGTGCTGCGCCTTCTCAATTCGGGCGGGAAAGAGAGCCAAAGAAAGACGCTCACTGTCACCATTCCTGCTTACGAGAAGCAATACATCCCTGCATCCCTGACCCTTCCCCAGGCAGGCGGCGGCTATCTGCTGCTTGCCGAGTTTATCGCGGAAGGCGCAGATGAAAAAAGCCCGGTGATCAGCCGGCGTTATCTCAGGGTAGGCGGAGCGGAGCGCTACGAATTTTTCGACTATAAACCCGGCTGGTAAGATAATGGACATTTTGAGAAAAATCCGAGGGGATGGCATTTTTTATGAAGGATCCGGGTCAGCTCTATCAGCCGAAAAAAGGCTGTCTTCCGCTGAAACAGGCTATTTGAACATCCCGGAACTACCGGCCCGGAGGGAGCGGAACCGGCTCCTCAAGATCCAAGCAATACACTTCTGAATCGCACCAAAGAGAATCCTGACATGAATAAGGCAGCTCGGGTAACCACCGGCTTTACCGGTCTGGATGACATCCTGGATGGATTGCGAAGCGGCGACAATGTGGTCTGGAGCGTCGACAGCATCAAGGATTACCGTTTTCTGGCAATGCCCTTTGTCCGGCAGGCCCTCAAAAGAGGGAAGAA
This sequence comes from archaeon, assembly GCA_035528795.1. Lineage (GTDB taxonomy): Bacteria > Gemmatimonadota > Glassbacteria > GWA2-58-10 > GWA2-58-10 > DATKXY01. Next base: position 38,297 of record DATKXY010000183.1, read on the forward strand.
AGTAATTTACATGAGATTCGCCCGGCATGAGCCTCTGGTAAAGCCCGACAGCGGTGTGGTTGTTTACGAGCTGGACGCCTACCGTGGATTCGAGTCTTTTACAACCAGAATCCATGCTATCATTACAAATGAAGGGAAAGGCGTCTACTACTTGTTCGACTGCCTTTCCAACCTTCTCTCCGCCTGGGCCACCGATTTGATAATCGGGCATTTTTTCCGGGTTACCTGTCCCTATCTTTTTGAGCTGGATACAGTGGCTTACTTTGCCCTGATGCGGGGCAGTCACTCGTTCAAGACCATTGCCCGCATCCGGGAGACCACCCAGGTTCTGCTCAATGTTTACAATTACAAGGGAGAGATCCACATTCACCCCCTGAAAGTGTTTGGACGGCATTCTCCCACCATGTTCCTTCCCCATATCAAGCAGGATGACCGCTTCATCCCGGTTGCCAACAGTTACGAGGCTACGAGACTGCTGACCGAAATCAGCCGCAGGGGCGCGGACGATGCGAGAAGGCAGCTTGATTATTGGGACCGGCTCTTTCTCCAGGCCGAGGACCTGGCCAGAAACCACTCGGCCACGAAAGAGCATGAGGAGATGGTCGATCAGCTCTGCCGTGTCATGATCGGGCGTGAGGACCGCATGCTGTCTTTGGCCCACGGTTATTTTACCCTGAAAGACCTGCTGGAGATAAAATCGCGCATGATCGGGACCGGTTTTATCGGCGGCAAGGCCACAGGGATGCTTCTGGCCCGAAACATTCTGCGCCGCGACCGGTCTTTTGACTGGCAGCGGAACCTGGAAGCCCACGATTCCTTCTTTGTAGGCTCAGATGTCTATTATTCCTATATCGTACACAATGGCTGGTGGAAGCTCCTGATGCAGCAGAAAACTGAGGACGGTTATTTCGAGGTGGCCAGTGGCTTAAGGGAAAAGATGCGGCATGGGACATTTCCCGATGAGATCCGGGAAGAGTTCCAGAAAATGCTGGAATATTTCGGCCAATACCCGATTATCGTGCGCTCGAGCAGCCTGCTGGAGGATAGTTTCGGCAACGCTTTCGCCGGCAAGTACGAAAGCTTCTTCCTGGCTAACCAGGGAACCCCTGAACAGCGCTATGAAAAGCTTGAGGAAGCTGTCAGGAATATCTTTGCCAGCACCATGAGCGAAGACGCCCTGACATACCGCCAGGAACGCGGACTGGGAGGGCAGGAAGAGCGGATGGCCCTGCTGATCCAGAGGGTCTCCGGCGCTTACCGCAAGCATTACTACTTTCCCGAGCTGGCCGGGGTCGGTGTCTCTTACAATACCTTTGTCTGGAACAAGGAAATGGATCCCAGAGCGGGGATGCTGCGTCTGGTGCTGGGGCTGGGCACCCGGGCCGTGGAGCGGGTGGAGGGGGATTACCCCCGCATTGTGGCCCTGGACGCTCCCCTGAAAAGGCCCATCAAAGGTTTCGACGATGCCAGAAAGTTTTCCCAGCGGGATGTGGACCTGCTGAATATGAATGACAATGCCCTTCAGACTGTCCCGCTGCTGACCCTGTTGAGGGAAAAACCGGGCATTGACCTGGACCGGTACGGGGTAAAGGATTACGAAACGACCCAAAAGCTGGAACAGCGCGGCGCCAGAGGTCAAGAGGCCTGGATTCTGACTTTTGATAAACTGCTGTCCAAATCCCCTTTCCCGGGCCTCATGCAGAGAATGCTCAAGACCCTGGAACAGGCCTATGAATATCCGGTGGATGTGGAGTTTACAGTCAATTTTGCGCCGGACGGCAGAGCGCAAATCAACCTGGTCCAGTGCCGCCCACTGCAAACCAAGGGTCTGGAGCCAAAAGTAGAAATTCCAGTGCATGTCAAACAGGAAAGGATTTTCTTCCGGACTGAGGGATATTTCATGGGCGGCAGCATCTCCCAGCCTATCAAAAGGATTATCTCGGTTGATCCCGGGCAATACAGCCTGTTATCGCTGTCCGGGAAATACGACATCGCCCGTCTCGTTGGAAGATTGAATAAAATAACCGGGGATAAAAAAGAGCTGCCGACAATGTTGCTGGGGCCAGGGCGCTGGGGAACATCGACCCCGTCACTGGGCGTCCCTGCCACTTTTTCCGAGATCAACAAGTTCATGGTTTTAGCGGAACTCGCTTTTACGAGCGGCAATCTGATTCCGGAGCTGTCTTTCGGCACACACTTCTTCCAGGACCTGGTCGAAACCGATATCTTCTATCTGGCCCTTTTCCCGGAGGATGAGAGTTGTTTTTTCAACAAGCCCTGGCTGGACAGCCTGCCCAATGCCCTGGAGGCATTGATACCGGAGAGCGTTAAATACAGGGATGTAGTCAAAGTCTGCAATCTGATTGAGGAGAACCTGCTGCTGGTTGCAGATATAGTGTCCCAGAAAGCGCTTTGTTTCCGCTGAAAATCCCGATAGAAAAGGCCCGGCAAAACCGGGCCTTTTCTGTTCGGAGCGGAACAAATAATTGTCAGACCAGTCCGAGTGCCACCATGGCCTTGGCCACCTTGGTACAGCCGGCTATATTGGCTCCGTTGACATAGTTGCCTGGAGTCCCGAACTCTTCCGCGGTCTGGTAGCACAAGTCATGAATGTTACTCATGATTTCCTGGAGTCTCTTTTCCGTGTATTCGAATGTCCAGGTGTCGCGGCTAGCGTTCTGCTGCATCTCCAGGGCTGAGGTGGCTACCCCCCCGGCATTGGCTGCTTTCCCGGGACCGTAAGCGATATTCGCTTCAAGGAAAACCCTGATCCCTTCCGGCGTGGTAGGCATGTTCGCCCCCTCTCCGATCGCGATACAGCCGTTATCGACCAGCCTGGCTGCATCCTTGCCGTTAATCTCATTCTCGGTAGCAGAGGGCATGGCGACCTGGCAGGGGATTTCCCAGATATTGCCATTGGCTACATATTTGGTGCGCTTGTGGTAGCTGGTGTAATCCTTGATGCGTCGGCGTTCCACCTCCTTGAGCTGCTTCAGCAGTTCGAGATCAATCCCCTTTTCATCGTAGATATACCCGTTGGAGTCAGAGCAGGCCACCACCCTGCCTCCTAATTGTTTGATCTTTTCTATAGCGTGGATAGCAACATTGCCGGCCCCGGAAACGACACAGGTTTTACCATCCAAAGAATCCCCGCGTACTTTCAGCATCTCATTGACAAAGAAAGCCGTGCCGTAGCCGGTGGCTTCGGTGCGGACCATCGACCCGCCCCAATCGAGCCCTTTGCCGGTCAGGACGCCTGATTCATAGCGGTTGGTGATACGCTTATACTGGCCGAATAAATAACCGATCTCCCTCCGGCCGACCCCGATATCCCCCGCCGGCACATCCGTGTACTCACCCAGGTGACGGTACAGCTCGGTCATGAAACTCTGGCAGAAGCGCATGATCTCATCCTCCGATTTCCCTTTCGGATCGAAATCGGAGCCCCCTTTGGCGCCACCGATCGGCATTCCGGTGAGGGCGTTCTTGAAGACCTGCTCGAAACCGAGAAACTTGATGATCCCCAGGTAAACTGAGGGATGAAACCGCAGCCCTCCCTTGTAGGGTCCCAGAGCGCTGTTGAATTCCACGCGAAACCCGCGGTTGATCTGCACCTCTCCTTTGTCATCCAGCCAGGGCACCCGGAAAATAATCTGGCGCTCCGGCTCGCAGATACGCTCGATGATCTTACGATGGCCGAATTCCGGGTACTTGACCAGCACAGGCCCGAGGGATTCGAGCACCTCCCGCACCGCCTGGTGAAATTCCACTTCGCCGGGATTGCGCTTGATCACCTCCTGAAAAATCGGTTCAACCTTTTCGTCAAGCTTCATTGCCATGATTTCTCCTGTGTCGTTATTGGGGGTCAATGAGTAGTAACTGCAAAGCTGAGAATAGCTCTCAAGAAAAAAACAAAATCCCTGGCCGGAGCATTCGATAATTTTTCCGCTCGGAAAGCGGCTTCCCTCAAAGCTCCTTAAATTAACGATCTTCAAAGGGCTTGTCAAACAATGTTTCAAGCCTGTCAGAGAAACCCCTAACTCCCGAACCTCCGGTCTGTCCGGACCGTGTGATGGGTTCTGATACCTCCCTGGCTCCTTTAAATCTAAAAAATATCAGCGACTCGACCCCCCGAATCCTCTTTGCATTACCTTAATTTTACCTGCACTTTCAATAAACTCTTTTCTTTGGGCCTGGCGAGAAACTCTGCCAATTGCTCGAGTTCAATCGTTTCACTGATCAGCGGCACGACATCGACTCTCTTTTCCCTGAGCCAGTTGAGCGCCGGCAGAAACGTTTGATTTATGGCCATCGAGCCGATCAATGTCCAATCCTGACGGTAAAGATCAAAGGGACTGATTCTGATTTCCGCTTCTTTAGGCGCCACGCCAAACTGCAAATATTTCCCCGCGGGACCCAGATATTTGAAAGCCTGCTGAATGACCTCCGGAACACCGGTTGCGTCAACTACCACATCGAATCCGTAGGGATAGAAGGCTTGACCCAACTCACGCCCTGCATCCTTGCTTAAAACCGTTTTCGTGGCGCCAAATTTTTCCGCCAGCGCCAGTTTTGATTCCTCAAGGTCCACTACGACCAGCTCGGACGCCCCGGCATGAGCGATTGCCTGGGTCAGGAGCTGGCCGATACTGCCGGCGCCGAATACCAGCACGCGGCCGCCGAATTCGAGCTGCAGCCTGCGCATTCCGAAAACGACACAGGCGACCGGCTCCACGAATGCACCCTCTGCGAAAGACAAGCTATCCGGAAGCCTGAAAACTTTTTCAACCGGTACGGCTACATATTCAGCCAGCGCACCAGGGACAGTCACCCCCACAGCGCCGAAAGACTCGCACTGATTGGTTCGTCCGGTAAGGCAGAACCGGCAGCGGCCGCAAAACAGGCTCGGATCTACTGTAACGCGGTCGCCTGGCTTGAATCCTGTCACCCTGTCACCGAGGCGCTCGATAGTTCCAGAAAATTCGTGGCCCGGAATAAGGGGATAGCGGCCTATATATTCTCCCTTGAAAATATGAAAATCCGTCCCGCAAACTCCGACTCTTTCCACCTGAATGGTTACCTCATCCGGTCCCGGCTCAGGAAACCTCACCTCTTCGACCCTGGCTTGAAAGGGTTTTTTAACCACAAATGCTCTCATCAGATCCATCCTTTATCTGACTGTTTTGAAACACAGGGATTGGCTGTTTCTTCCATTAAAATAATCGCTCTTTTCCGGTAAGCCAAGATCGGCATATTTTTTTCGAGAGGGAAACAGGCTATCAGGTGATATAAATCAAATTATTAAGGGGCGGACCGGCAGACTTTTTGCTGCGGATTAAACCTGGAATGATCTCCACCTTTGTGTTATTGCAAAAAGTCTGCCGGCCCGCCCCAGATCTTCTGCCGCTAAAAAAGCACGATGCATTCCTGATCCGGTAAACCGGATCCTTTTTTTGCATAATTATTCCTTAAAAAAATTGACTTTTAGCTGGCATCCGGCTACTAATTGAAGTGGGTGGCGCGCCTTTCCTCCTGCTCCGCTCTGCGTTTTTCAATAGCCACAAAAAGCTGAATATTGATTCCCGTTCCCCTTAAACTCTAAAAGAAGGAAAAAGCGAGATGCGGATTACCTTTCAGCTACAAATTATTTTTCTCTTTGCCTTGATAACCTTTCCTGATCTGCTGAATGCCGGCAGTGCTGCCGAATTCCGCAGTCTATGGCCAGAGACTGTCGGGCGTGTCTGGGCCGGGCCGGAGTACTGGACCAATCCCCTGCAGGACTGGCGGGTTTCCCGGGGCAGGCTGGAATGCCATCGCAGCGGCGGCGACCGCAACGTGTACCTGCTGACCCGGGAATTGAGCGCTCGAAAAGGGACCCTTGAAATGCAAGTCACCCTGGGACAGCTCGATCCGGACAATCTGAGCCTGAAAGACGGCTGGGTGGGTTTCAAGGTCGGCTCGCGGGGGGAATTCAACGACTACCGGGACAGCGCTGTTCGAGGGTATGGATTGAATGTTGGCCTGGATACCGGCGGGCGCCCGTTTATCGGCGGACCTTATCCCTCTGTCAAAAAAATCAAGCCTCCGTTTAATGAGATCCGGCTCCATCTGACAGCGAAACCGGCAGGAGAATACTATAAAGTTTCGCTCCGGGTATACGACAAAGGGGGCAATCAACTGTCTGAAGCAGTGCGGAATAAGGTCCATCAGGACTGGCTGGCGGGCAGTGTGGCGCTGGTCTGCAGTGCCGTGGGGGCTGGAGAGGTTGATTTGTCGCGGGAAAGGCCGGTCCGGCAGAGCGATCCCAATAAAGAGCGCGAGGGTGAAGGCAGCGGCGGGAATGTCTGTTTCTGGCTCAAGGACTGGACAGTTTCCGGGAGTAAAGTTGACGTGGATGAAGATCGCGCCTGGGGTCCGGTGCTTTTTGCCCAGTACACTCTCAGCCGCAGGATTATGAAGCTTAAAGCACAAATGGCGCCGCTCGGAAACGGCTGCCGGGTGGTGCGGCTCCAGATCCAGGAACCCGGGACAGAGAATTGGAAGCCGATTGACGAAGCAGTGATAGATCCGCTCTCCAGAACCGCAACTTTCCGGGTCAGCGATTGGGATGATACCCGGGACACGCCTTACCGTCTGGTTTATCCCCTCATTTCGGCTGACAGCGAGACAGTAGAGCGTTATTTCACAGGCACGATCAGGAAGGACCCCAGGGACAAGGAAGAAATCGTTGTCGCCGCCTTTACGGGCAACAACGATTTCGGTTTCCCCCATGCCGATATTGTCAGGCATGTCAGCTACCACCAGCCGGACCTGCTGGTATATACAGGAGACCAGATCTATGAGAGAACCGGCGGCTATGGAACTTTAAGAATTCCGGATGTGAATTTAGCAGCATTGGACTACCTGAGGAAATGGTATATTTTCGGCTGGGAATACCGGGATATTTTGCGGTACATTCCCAGCGTCTCTATTCCGGACGACCATGATGTTTATCATGGCAATATCTGGGGAGCGGGCGGCAGAGCGGCCCGGGATGAGAGTGGCAATCCCGCGGCCGCCCAGGACAACGGGGGCTATGTCATGCCCCCGGTCTGGGTGAATATGGTACAGCAGGCCCAGACGGGCCACATGGCGGATCCTTACGACCCGACACCGGTCGAGCAGGGTATCTCGGTTTATTACGGTCCCATGCAATTGGGCGGGATAAGCTTTGCGATCATCGAGGACCGCAAGTGGAAATCATCTCCTAAAATGAAATTGCCTGAAGCCAGAATCATTAACGGATGGGCCCAGAATCCGGACTATGACGCCGCCACTATGGGCGACGCCCCCGGGGCTGAGCTGCTGGGTCAGCGCCAACTGGATTTCCTGGAGCGCTGGGCCGCAGACTGGAGTGACCACACCTGGATGAAAGTCGTAATATCGCAGACTCTTTTCGCTAATGTCGCCACCCTGCCCCCGCCGGCCAATGGGGATGAAGTGACCCCGATTCTCAAAGTCGTGAAACCCGGTGAATACGAAGAGGGTGAGATAAAAGTCCAGGACCATGACTCCGACGGCTGGCCGCAGACAGGACGGAATAAGGCCCTGGACAGGATGCGGCGCGGTTTCGCCTTCCATATCTCAGGTGACCAGCACCTGGGAAGCACTGTCCAGTATGGTATCGATGACTGGCATGACGCCGGTTTCGCTATCTGTGTCCCCTCTGTGGCGAATGTCTGGCCCAGGCGGTGGTTCCCTCCGGAGCCGGGCAAAAACCGCAAGCCCGGCTCGCCGAAATACACAGGAGACTTTGAGGACGGATTCGGGAATAAAGTCACCGTATATGCGGTATCGAACCCGCATGCCAATGGAATCGAGCCGACCTGGATAAACCACCGGGCCCCGGGTTACGGAATAGTCAGGTTCAACCGCAATACACGGGAGATAACTATCGCGAACTGGCCGCGCTGGGTCGACCCGTCAAAACCGGATGCAATGCCTTATCCCGGCTGGCCGATTACGGTCAACCAAACGGATAATTACAACCGTAAGCCTGTTGCCTGGCTGCCCGGAGTCGAAGTGAGCGGTATGGCTGATCCGGTGCTGCAGGTTATGGATGAGTCCAACGGCGAAATTATCTATACCCTGCGTATCAAAGGAACATCCTTTAAACCCAAAGTGTTCAAAAAGGGCCTTTACACTCTGAAAGTGGGTGACCCGGACACCAATCAGTTCAAGGTTTTTGAGCACCTTCAATCTTATCCTGAACAGACAGAAAAGACTATCACGGTGAGATTCTGAGGAAAGCTTACAGCCCTGGTTTTTGTCATAGTGCTGAGAAGTGTCTCTGAAGGCAGGATTCAGATGCGAGAAAATGGGACAGCAGGGGCCTTGTGAGAATATTTTTGCAGAATTCTTGAGAGTCTCCATAATCTTTTTAAATAAATCCATTAGTGCATAACTGACGGCTCTGTGCCAATCTATGTGGAGTGTCAAGCCGATCATGATTTCACACTGCTTACGGCAGGAATCAGCAATGTGTGAAATTATTATTTTCCGCAACAGAATTGTCCTTGCCAAGTACTCCTGCTCTCTGAGAATTTGTTTCAGTCCGCTCTTAAATGACTGGCTGGCAACTTGCGGGAATCCTTTTCATAATACGAAAGATAAATGATTTCTGCAGAGATCGATATTAATTTGGAGGAGTCGGATCAAGTCTTATTTCATACAACTTTTAACATCGAAAGGAGGTTTGAATGCAGCGGCGTGGTCTGATAAAGAGTTTAGCGCTTGTGACAGCCGCAGGCGCCTCCGGGATTTTCGGCAGGAACTCCTTCCGGGATGAAGCCCTGGCCAATAATTATTCCAAGGCCGTCAGAGGACTGCCTGGTCTGAAAATTACCAATGTGAAATCGATTCTCACCTGCCCGAACGGAATCCGCCTTGTAGTGGTGAAGGTGGAGACCAGCGAGCCCGGGCTTTACGGACTGGGCTGCGCCACCTTTACCCAGCGCCCGTTGGCCGTGGCGACTGCAGTGGATGAATATTTGAATCATTTCGCCAAAGGAAAAGATGCAGATAACATAGAAGACATGTGGCAGTCCTCGTACGTGAGCTCGTACTGGCGGAACGGCCCCGTTTTGAACAATGCAATGAGCGGTCTGGACATGGCTTTATGGGATATAAAGGGCAAGCGGGCCAATATGCCGGTTTATCAGTTGCTGGGAGGCAGATGCCGCTTCGCGGTCGATTGCTATGCTCATGCCCAGGGCCGGGACTTTGACGAGCTGGAAGACAGTGTCCGCGGATATATGGAACAAGGCTACAGGCATATTCGAATCCAGCTCGGCAGATATGGCTCCCCGCATCTTTCAGGGAGCAAGCCCCATTTCAAAGAACAAGGGTTCGGGATGCCCTCGGATGGATATATGGACCCGGGACCCTATGTGCGGATAGTACCCCAAATGTTCGAATATATCAGGAATAAATGCGGCGCTGAGATTGAATTATTGCATGATATCCATGAGCGCATACCGCCGATTGACGCGATTAACCTGGTAAAACAACTCGAGCGGTACCGCCCGTTTTTCATCGAGGACCCATTCGCTCCGGAGGATAACGGATATTTCAGAATCCTCCGTCAGCAGACCAGCGTCCCTATCGCCATGGGTGAGCTGTTTAATAATCCCCACGAATGGGTAGGTCTTATTTCAGAGAGGCTGATCGATTTTATCCGGGTGCACATCTCCCAGATAGGCGGTTTCAGCGTGGCCAGAAAACTCGCTGCGTTATGCGAATGGTTCAATGTGCGAAGCGCATGGCACGGGCCGGGCGATGTCTCTCCTGTCGGGCATGCGGCCAATGCGCACCTCGATCTGGCCATTTACAATTTCGGGATTCAGGAGCGGGCTGCCTTCGGGCAGGAAACACAAGAGGTTTTTCCGGGATGCCCGACATTCAAGAACGGCTATATGTATGTGAACGAAGCCCCGGGATTCGGTGTCGATATCAATGAGCAACTAGCCGCCCGGTTTCCATTTCCCGGGGATCACCCAGGCTACTGGACACCAGAGAGAAAAGGGGATGGAACGCCCATCCGGCCATAGAGAATAATATACCTCTAAACCGGGCAATCCTGCTGTGCGGGCCGAGTCAGCTTTGAACCGGACGATTGCAGCTCAATTTAAATCCTATATGTCCAAAAATGTCTGATAATTTCCGTATTATTGGCAAAAGCGAGGGCTATTTTCTGGAGTTATTAAGTTTCAATTGTTCAAAACTACAACTTTTTATAACTCAGCGCCACACCGTCGATTCCGGTGGTGAGAATTACTGTATCAAGCTGTGGATGGTTCCGGACATGCTCCAGGTAATCCCGCATCGAGGCCGCGCTTTGAACGGCGTTGTGCGCAATTATAATGCCTCCCTTGGGAATGCGGGGATAAATTAGATCCAGGTACTGCTTGTACTGCGACTTTGCAGCATCGATAAAAACCAGATCATAGGTCCCGGTAAGGGTCCGCAGGGTTTTCAGTGCGTCTCCCTCAATCAGCAGAATCCGGTCATCCACACCGGCCTGGCGAAAGTTTTCCTGGGCCAGTTTAGCCCGCACAGGGTCAATCTCCAGTGTTGTCAGCTTACCGCCGGTTTCCTTGAGACCCAGGGCTATCCAGATAGCTGAAACACCATTAGAGGTTCCGATCTCAAGTGCGTTTTTTGCCCCGGACATCTTGATTAACATCTGCAGCAGGTGACCATCCTGCGGGGGAACATTCCACATGCTCTCCTGTTGGCCGGCCCGGTAAAGCTCAATCAGAAACTTGTAAACCGGCTCCTGCATCTCAGAAGTGGTAAATTGACTCTGCTGTGCAAACATTACCGGCACAATCAAAAGAAGTGCAGATAAGAGCGATGCCTGTGTCATTTTCATCATTTGTCCCTTTCGTTGTTTGAAGTGGAATCAATCCCTGTTTAGTGAATTCGTGGAAAGCGGACAGCCGGTTTTTAACCTTTTTGCTGTGTTCTTTGAGCTTTCTTTTTATAATAAGTTACGATTAATTTTACCGGGGCAGCGAAACACTGAAAAATGCGCCTTGCCGAGCGGATCCCAGCGGTCAGCCCGATCTTTAGAGCTTGTTATGCCAAAAAACCGCGGTGCCCCGGAGTCAACTTTCCCTTGAATTTGCACCAGGTTCGATATTGTTTCGGGCATTAAGAGAGAAGGCCATGAGTGAGCCAAAATTTATTCTGGATGTCCATCTCGGCAAACTCGCCAGATACCTCCGAATGCTTGGTTTTGATACTCTCTATGAAAATAATTACCAGGATCCCGAAATTGTCAAAATAGCAGAAGCTGAAAAACGCATTGTTCTGACCTGTGATCTCGAGCTGCTGAAAATCAAAGCTGTAAAACAGGGGCTTTTGATCAGGTCCCGGAATCCAGTGGAACAATTAACCGAGGTGATTCTGCATTTCAATATTTACCAGCAGATCAAGCCATTTTATCGCTGCCTGGTCTGTAACGGAATAATAATAAAAGTCGCCAAAGAAACGATCGTGAATCGGTTGCCGCCTGAGACAAAGCTATACTATGATGAATTCTATCAATGTACAGCATGCGATAAAGTCTATTGGAAAGGTTCGCATCATCTCAAAATGAAGGATTTTATAAATAAGTTAGGAAAAAAATCTCCCAACATTTAAACTAAGAACGTGAGAAAAAAAATAAAGTAACATCAAATAAAAAGTATTTCCTTTTGACAGGCAACACGCTTAACGTTGCGGAAACGCTTGGGATTCCCCGGAATGTCCTGTTCCTTCCCTGCTGAGATTCTTATTAGCGATCCAGGTTGCTATTCTATATAATAAAGACAGACAGGAAAACACAAGCAGCAGTTTGCACTGGCACCTCGGCCGGCGTTTATCATTTACCCGGACAACAATAATTTATCCTGTTATCATCTATAAAAGGCAGACCGATGGCAGTCGAGGGCAAATTTTTTATCGGAACCTCAGGTTTTACTTACAAACACTGGCGTGGAGTCTTTTACCCTGAGGATCTTCCACAGAGGAAATGGCTGGAGCATTATGTCCAGCATTTCAATACTGTAGAGATCAACAGCTCATTTTACCATCTCCCACGGCCATCCACTTGCGGGAATTGGAGAAACCGGGTGCCTGAAGATTTTGTCTTTGCCATGAAAGCGAGCCGGTTTATCACGCACATAAAAAGGCTCAAAGAGATCGAGGAGCCATTGAAGAACTTCTTCGAAGTGATCCGGCCCCTGGAAAAAAAGCTGGGGCCGGTTCTTTTTCAGCTCCCGCCCGGAATAAAAAAGGATCTCCTGCTGCTCAGGGATTTTTTAGAAAAACTCCCTGCGGGATTTTGTTACGCATTCGAATTCCGCAATAATGTCTGGTATGAGGACGACCTTTTCAGCCTCCTCGACAGCGCAGGCATCGCTTTTTGCATCCATGATCTTCCGCTGCGGGTCTCGCCCTGTGTCGTCACCGGGAAGTTTATCTATGTGCGCTTTCACGGTGCCCAGCAGGCTTATGCATCTTCCTATACCAACGAGGAACTTCAAACCTGGGCCGGGCGCTTGAAAGGGTATTCGAAAAAGGGTCTTGATGTATACGCTTATTTCAACAACGACATGCAGGGCTATGCTGTGGAAAATGCAAAAACTCTCAAACATTTTCTCGGAGAGAATGGATCGGATTTCCCCGCTGATTTCGCACCGTAAGGCTCGATCTTTCTCCGGCCAGCTATCCTGTCCAGCGGCACAAATATGAAAGCTCTGGAAACAATCTACATCTCACCGGTGAATTTCAAGGATAACGAACTTTTCGAGAGCCTCTCGCACGAGCTCTCCCGAAGGTTTGGATTTCCTTGCGCGATCTTTCCTCTTGCGAAAGACCTCTCCTTTGCCTTCAATCCAGACAGAGGTCAATATCATTCCACGAAAATATTCAGGCTCCTGGGTGCTGAAATCCCTGAGGACGGCTTGAGGATTCTGATTGTAGTGCATGTGGATCTTTACGTTCCCGAGCTGCGGTTTGTGTTCGGCGAGGCGGAGATTGGGGGCCCGGCAGCAATTATTTCTCTGGCTCGCCTGTGGCCCGAATTCTATCGCCTGAAACCCGACCGCACCCTTTTCAAAGCAAGGACTGTCAAGGAAGCCGTGCACGAACTCGGCCATACCTTTGGGCTGGCTCACTGCGGGAATCCGTCATGTGTCATGTTCTTCTCCAACTCGCTCCTGGACACTGACCGGAAGAAAAGTGATTTTTGCCCGGCCTGCAGAAAAGAGCTGCTCAAACTTCTTGACAAACAATTTTAATCAGTAGTCAATTTATTCTCTTTAACTTAATTAGAATAGTAACTTATATCTTTTTGCTCTTTATAGCCCAGCAAATTCAAAAAATTTTCCGTTCCCGTTTTTCGTAGGGGCGCACCCGCGTGTGCGCCCGATAACCATCGAAAAATTACCGAACGACGGGCGGACACATGGGTCCGCCCCTACGAGTTTTGTGGTGATTTGTGAATAATACGGGATAGAAACAGATCAAGAAATAAAGACTGGTAAATGAAGCTTAATACAATTAATGGAATAAAAATGATCTGCCTGAAAATTATTATCGGGCACAAAAAGACGGTTTCATTCTTTCGCAAGCTTATCCAGTGCCTCTCCTGTTAACCTGAATACTGTCCATTCATCCATCGGCACGGCACCCAGGTTTTTATAAAATTTTATGGCTGGCTCGTTCCAGTCCAGGACCGACCATTCCAGTCTCCCGCAATCGCGCTCTTGGGCTAACCCGGCCAAAAAAGACAGTAGAGCTTTTCCGATGCCTTTCTGTCTGTATTCCGGTTTAACATAAATATCTTCAAGATAAATGCCTGGACGACCGAGAAAAGTCGAAAAATTGTGAAAGAAAAGAGCAAAACCTGCCGGCTTACTATCGAATGATCCAATTATAACCTCAGCATAACACCTTTCGCTAAAAAGATTTCTTCTCAAAGTCTCTTCAGTAGCAATGACTTCATGCGACAAACGCTCATATCCCGCCAGTTCTCTGATAAATGAAAGAATAAGGGGCACATCATTTTCAGTCGCCTGTCGTATATCAATTTTTGACCCTTTCACCGGAATTGTCATCAGACCCTCGACTGTTATGTATTTTAAACCTTGCATTATGAAAAAGCTCTGGGCAAATATAATCGTGTCGGCCATATCTTCAAAATTCTTGAGCTGGCCGCAAAAACAACTCCTGAAATTGCGAGAAAAGCTCAGAGATATACCTTTTCAGCCTCAGCCAATGCTTGAAATCGTGCACAATTAGTGGTACAGTTCACGGGTGCAGGCCATAACGAATAATGAAAAAATTCTTTTATGCTAGCTATTATCTTATTAATCTTTTATCCTGGATTATTTACCAAATTTAGTTGAACAGAATAGGCTTTCGCTTTTTCAGGCATTTGCTTTAGACCGAACAATAACTGTAGGGTCATAGCATGCTATGCCTGTACAAGACAGGAGTCATCAGAAGGTCAAAAACCTCTGGTGTTATTGAAAAAATATTCTGAATTCTGACTCCTGGCTCCTGAATTCCAAATTGTTATTCTAGAAACTTCCGGCTATCGTTTGTTCATAATGGTATGGATGAGCGCTCAGTTTGATGAATAATGATGGTTATATAAATTACCTGCTCAGGTGGTATAGAAATCTGGAAACCGAAAAAGAAGATTGAGGCGGGAACATTATTTTTAGAAAGAAATCAAGAGCATATGAGCTGTGCTGTTGTAATACTTTATTTGCCGGATAAGCTGTATCATAGATTATGTGCCTTGTGCCTCTGTGCCTGGTCCCTTTGTCCCTTTAGCGCTTTAGCTTAAATTACCGATATATTTTCATGCTTCGTTGTGGCCGTGAGAGGCCAGGTTCAGTTTATCAATTAATATGAAGGAGATTATCATGGGCTACCTTAAAAGGCGAGATTTCTTAGGAAATATGGGTGTTTGTGCTGCCGGCACACTAGGAAGCAAATTAATAATGTCTCATCCTGGAACCGTTCAAGATGCTCAAATACTTCAACTATCAAAGAATGAGAAAAATATCAGTCCCCGGGACGTAAAAATCAATGTCAAACCGGTCAGTAGTTATATAATTCATGGGGGTGTGTGGACCGGGCCATGCAGATGGAACCCGAACCCGCCTCCGGAGGAAGAAAAAGCAAGGTTCCGAAATTATGCTGCTGAAAGTATAAAAACTCTTGAGCAACATGTAAGTCAGGACGCCAGGATACTGGAACCGGTTTATATCGAGTATCCTGAAGCAACGGGTTTTGGAGAAAAGCAATTGGTACAATTAAGGGCTGACAATGAAAAAGTGGATTTATATTTAATAAGTGGCAATGTCTATCCACAATACCCTGGTTCTTTAATCGGCGAGAGATATAAAAAACCTGTGGCCATGATAACAAATTATGTTAATTGGGAACTGTCGGCCCGTTTAAGGAGCAAAGGTCTGGAAGGCTATGCGCCTGCCGATCATGACGAGCTGAATGATCTTATCTCTATATTGAGGGCAAGAAAAGTTTTCCAGAATACCAATTTGTTAATCATCTCAAACACACCATTAAATAACAGGCCTGCACCCGGCGCCTGCACGGACTTCAAAGGCCTCAACGACAGATTCGGGTTTAACGCCACTTTTATTGATTATAAAGAGTTCACTGAAGAGAGAGACAGGGTCATGAACAGTAGGGATATGATGGGAGAAGTGGAAAAGCTTTCTGATAGATTGATTAAAAATGCCCAGGAAGTGCGTATCGACAGGAAATGGGTTATATCCAGCGTTCTTTTTTATTGCGCAGTAAAAAATCTGCTGACGAGATATAATTGCAATGCATTTACCATAGAATGCTTTGAATTCTGTTCGAGCAAGCTGGCCTATGATTGGAAGGTCGTGCCCTGCTTGACCCATTCTCTACTGAAGGATGAAGGGTATCCATCAGGATGCGAGGGAGACATAAATGTTTCATTAGCAATGGACTTATTAATGGGTCTCTCGAAAAAGTCGGCATATATGGGTAATTTATATATCAAAGATCGAAATACCATGTATCTGGGTCATAACGTACCGGCAATGAAGATGATGGGTTTTGATAAACCTGATTTGCCATACTCATTGCAAAACTTCATTACCGAAGGCTGGGGACCGAAAGTACAGATGGATCTGTCAAAGTTTGAAGAAAAAACGGTTACCATAGCCAGATGCAATCCACTGGCCAGCAAGATATTGGTAACGAAAGGAACCATTACCGGTTGTGAGGGTTTCGCTGAAGTGGGCTGTTCTTTAAAAGTGCTTGTCAATATCCCGGATACAAAAGGGTTGGTTAAAAAAGCGCATAATTATGGCTTTCATTTTGCAATGGTCTACGGGGACTACACGGATAAAATTTATGAGCTTGCAGGTATGCTCGATTTGGAGGTTGAATCCCATAATGTATAAAAGTTGAGTATCTTATATCATTTTAATTCAATACCGGCAAGTCTTAACCTTTCCAGGGTATTGGGGTAAGGATCGCAAATTTCCTGTTCCAAATCCAGAGCAGTTCTTTTATCAATGGTTAATAGTCTCCTGATTATGGCTTCCCTTTCTTTTTTGGGCATTAATCTAGAATCAGTCATCGATGCAGCATGCATTGAGACATTATTGTCTAATAGATTTATAATTGCTCTATAGGGGAGCTCATAAAATTCAGCCAAAGCGCCTGTTCTGTGTTGAAACCCTTTCAGTGTGCCTGCTTTTAAAGACACTCTGACATGAATGTTCTTGAATTTGGATAAATCCCTGGCATATTCTTTATCAATCAACAGCCCATTCGTTTCTAAAATGAATAAATAGTTGATATTTTCGACCAGTTCAAGCAAACCAAGCAGATGTTCTTTGCAAAGAGTCGGCTCTCCGCCGGAAATTCTCATTCTTTTGACTCTCCCTTTTCTGGCATTAGAAAACAGGAAAGTAAAGACCTGTGCCGGTGAATAATATTCTCCGTACTTTTCCGGAAAATCCCTGCTTTTATTCACCCAACAAAAAAAGCATCTTAAATTACAACCAATAAGATAGCCAGTAGAAATTCCCCCATATACTCCTGTGCAATAAAAATCCGTATATTTTCTTTCATTGCCCCGGCAAACTATTTTTCCTGTTTCCTTTGTTAATTTTAAGGGATTAAAAGGCTTGCTCTCTTCTGTCAGATATCTTTGATAATCCATTTTATTAAAGATTATTTAAAAGCTTGAACGGTTTTAAAAGATCTGGTAATTATATTTTGCTGCTTATGCGAAAAAACGCCAATCGCTTTTTCTTATCCAAACACGACAACAGGACACCAATTAATTATATATAGCCAGCGCCATTTATACCAAGCTCCATTAGACTTTCTGTGAGATGAGTTTCTCCCCGTTGTATAACAGACCTCAGACTTTGCGGCTGCCAATCTAGCATCCCGAATGCAAAGAACCGTCAGATTCAATCCTGTTTGCATGAAAGTCCCCTCTTGAGGGGGGCGTGCGAAGCGGGCTGGGTGTGTCTTCTTGATTTTCATGCTTCGTTGTGCCCAAGCGAGGGCTTGATGGCTTATGAATAATTCGGGCTGAAAAACCCTTGATACCCGGTTAAAAAAAGATTATTGTATCACAAAAAGGCTAAAGAATCTCTTGATTTAAGCCAAATTTAATAAATACTATTTCCAGAAAAAATGTCAGCCACACGCTGGCGGGATATTTTTTACAGGAAATATCCAATAAAATCTCGTGTCATCCGGATAATTCTCAAGACCAGGCAATTCTGGAAAATCCCTGTTTGTCCATTTTTACTTTGAAAACTCTTCATGATTTGATAAAATTAAATGTTTAAACTGCCTGATTTATTATGCTCTCTTTTCTCTCTTCACTTACCTGTATTTGCGAGAGGTTTGCCATGCCAAAGAAAATCAATCGCCGAAAATTCATTGCCGGCTCTGCAGTCGGAGCGGCCGGAGCCTCGTTGTTTTTGAGCTGCGAAGAAAAAACACTGCTTGAAAAGCCTGCCAAACCGGCGAAGGAGGCTCCCATTACGGGCCTTCAGACAGGCAAGATCGGCAAACTCACAGTGAGTAAGCTTATCTGCGGAGGAAACCTGATCAGCGGCTATGCTCACGCCCGCGACCTGATATATGTCTCTCCTCTGGTCAGACAATACAACACGGATGAAAAGATCCTCGACACACTGCAGCTATGCGAGGAGAACGGGATAAATACCGTTATCGCAGACCCCAGGGACCATCCGATCGGGATTTTCCAGAAATACTGGAAGGAACGCAGCGGTAAAATGCAGTGGATCTCCGAGAGTTATCCCAAGCCCGGGGATCTGGAATCGACCATCCTGAAAGCGGTCGACAGCGGGGCCTCGGCGGTTTACGTGCAGGGTGCGGCAGGCGACAAACTGGTTAAGGACGGGGATGTAGAGATCTTAGGAAAAGCGATCGACTATATAAGATCTCATGACTTACCTGCAGGAATCGGAGGACACAATCTTGAAGTGATAGTGGCCAGCGAAAAAGCAGGCTTCAAGCCCGATTTTTACATGAAAACTCTTAACAGCAAGAATTACTGGTCGGCCCGTCATCCGGAACAGAATGACAATATCTGGTCTTTAAGTCCTGAAGAGACTGTCGAATTCATGAAGACAGTAGACGTACCGTGGATCGCGTTTAAAACCCTGGCAGCAGGGGCTATCCATCCCCAGCAGGGACTGCGCTATGTGTTCGAGAACGGTGCCGATTTCGCAGTGGTGGGCATGTTCGACTGGCAGGTAAGGGAGAATGTGCTCATTGCAAAGGAAATTCTTTTGAGAGACCTCAGGAGGGAGCGTCCCTGGAGAGCTTGAACAAGGTATTTGGATCTCTCAACTATAATTGCTCGGGCTAAGGAGAAGAAATTTTCCCGCCGGTGTGCGCTGTTACTTGGGATTCCGGCTGAATTTCAGTCGGAATCTCCTTTTCCCTGTGACCACCAATGGCGCTTACTAAAAAAGGGTTTGCCGGGTACGGCAAACCCTTTTTGTCTATCGGAAAGCCAGACTATACTATCCTACAAGCTTCTCTCCTATCCTTTCCTGATAAATCATCCGTTGATAAATCAAACTTCAAATTCACTCACATATCGCAAATGAATATCGGAGAATTGGTCTGCCACATACCGCGGGTGAAGTCTGGATAATCCATCGGACGGCTCTTATCAGTCACAGAGCGTTCGCTCAGCTCAGAGACAGCGCTCCAGGCAACGGCATCGTAAACATCCAGATCCGGATATTTTCCGGTACGCAGTGCCTTGATCAGCCGGTAGTCCTCCAGGTAATCCATGCCGCCGTGTCCTGCGCCCCTGGCTTGTTCGCCTTCTTCCTTCCACAGGGGATGTTCGTACTCCCGGACATAATCTTCGGGCGTCTCCCAGGTATGCGGCTCGCTCCTTCCCTCGATATAAATCCTGTCCGGGTAGCCCTGAAAAATACCTTTCGTTCCCTGCACGAGATTGATCCGGCTATAGGGCCGCGGTGTATCGCAGTCGTGGATGAGGATAATTGTCACGCCGTTTTTTGTGCGGATCAGGCTGCTGTTGACATCCCCCAGGGCGTAAGTCTTCTTTGCCAGCGGGTTGTCGGCGCCGAACTCTTTGGCTGCATAAAGGTTCAGGCCTCTCGATTTGCTGCTCATGGAAACGAGGTAGTCGAACTGGTCGCCCCGGTTGATATTCATAGTTTGCGCCAGCGGACCCAGGCCGTGGGTGGGATATACATTACCGTTGCGTCTGACCGAATGCGGCATGCGCCAGGGCCCTTCGCCGGTGGAGGCGAACTTCAGAGCGCGCAGATCGTGAAGGTATCCGGCTTCTCCGTGCACAATCTCGCCCAGAAGGCCCTTCCGGACCATGTTCAGCACCATCAGCTCCGATTGCCCGTAGCAGCAGTTTTCCATCATTACGCAGTGCCTTTGTGTCTTTTCAGAGGTTTCTACCAGCTCCCAGCATTCATCCAAGGTGACTGCAGCCGGTACCTCAGTCGCCGCATGCTTTCCGGTTTTCATCGCCTCCACGCAAATCGGGACATGCCATTCCCACGGGGTAGCGGTGTAGACCAGATCGAGATCCTTGCGCTCACACATTCGTTTGAAGTCGGTGCTGCCGCGGGAATATCCTTCCGGCTTCCGCTGCCCCGCTTTCTCAACCAGGCTCTGAATCCGGGCGACCTTGTCTTCTACGATGTCGCAGACAGCCCGGATTTCTACTCCCTCTATGTTCAGTAAATTCCCGACATGGCTTGAACCCTGGCCCCCTACGCCCACAAAACCCACCCGAACCGGATCAGCCGGAGCAGTCTTGATCGGCGGCGGGGGCGTTCCCGGAAGGGTCGAATAAGCGGAAACAGCCGCGCCGCTCAACACCAATCCGGCGCCGATTTTTGCGCCGAGTTTCAGAAAATCCCTTCTGTCATATTCAGTACCCATAATCTACCCTTTCCTGTGAGGTTTGACTGGCCATAAAAACGACTCATCTTTTAAAGGGATCAAAACAATTATGTTGACGCTCTTTATTTCAGACCGGCAAGGACATAACTATCATCCTGAAAAAGTCTCATTTCTCTCAAGATTTTTTAACAAAATACGAGTGGAGCTTGACAAAGAAAGCGATTGTCGCAGATCCCTAAATAAAGTTACACTATCATTGCCCACAGACAAGGTTTTTCCCTTAAAAATAAAAAAATATGTAAGGAAAAACTCTGTTTCCACGGATACTGCACAACCCTTTCCCCAGGGCAGCAGGGCGACGGTGACTAGTGAAATCGGTGTCGAATCCTTGCCATCCGTGATTCCGAAATAAAGAGCCAAAGCACCCTGTGCCAGCCTGAATTTGCTTTAACTTCAGGACAATGCACTTTTTAAATTCTGGTTACAATACGCGGCAAAACACTATATCTTTAATAAACTCTAAAATGAGGATTTTCGGCTCGTGCAGATTAAGCTGGCGTATGGCAAGGAAGGCCTGGAAATCAGGCTGCCGGACAATTTAAATCTGAAAGTCCTGGAGTCTGAATATATTAGCGGGCTCGCTGACCCGACCGGCGCAGTACGGGAGGCGCTGCGTAGTCCTACTGGATCTCAGCCGCTTAAATCGTTAGTCCAGGCCGATTGTAAAATCGGAATAGTATTGAGCGATATCACCAGACCGGCGCCAAACCGTGTATTTATGTCCGCGTTGAAAGAAGAGCTCGCTCCTATTTCTCCTGACCGGATAGTCCTTTTCATTGCCACCGGGACTCACCGGGCGAACACGGAAACCGAGCTGCGGGAAATGCTGGGTAATCAAACCGTTGACAGATGCCGCATTGTGCAGAACTCCGCCATTGACCGGGATTCCCACGTTCTGGTCGGCAGGACCAGGGGAGGAAAGGATATCTGGCTTCATGACGAGTACGTGAAATGTGATGTCCGCATTCTCACCGGTTTCATAGAGCCTCACTTTTTTTCCGGATTCTCGGGTGGGGGCAAAGCCTGTATGCCGGGATTGGCGCTGCTGGAGACAATCTGCAGGAACCATAGCGTAAAAAATATCGAAAGCCCGACCGCGCGCTGGGGCGTAACTTACGGCAATCCGTTGTGGGAAGAGATTCTCGAGGCGGCATCCATCGTGCCGCCGACTTTTCTGCTGAATGTGTCGCTGAACCGGGATAAACAAATCACAGGGGTGTTCGCTGGAGACCTTGAAAAGGCGCACGCCCGGGGCTGTGCCTTGGTCAGGGAAATGTCAATGGTCCCCGTAAAAGAAGCCTTTGACATCGTATTGAGCAGCAGCTCGGGGTATCCCCTGGACCTCAATCTTTATCAATCAGTCAAGGGAATGAGCGCGGCGGCCAATGTAGTCAGGAAAGGCGGGAGCATCATTATTGCCGCTGACTGCTGGGACGGGATACCGGAGCACGGTGAATATGGAAAGCTGCTGGGTGAAGCGAAAGACCCGCAGTCTCTGCTCAAAACCATCCGCGCCCCGGGCTATCAGAGACAGGATATGTGGCAGGCGCAAATCCACGCTCAGATCTGCCGGAAAGCGGAAGTGTATTTTTACAGCCGGAATCTGAGCGATGAGCAGATTGAAAGCGCCTTTCTCAAGCCCTGCCATGATCTAGAAGCCACTGTCGCGGAGCTGATTCGCAAGCACGGGGCAGGGGCTTCGGTCTGTATTCTGCCTGAAGGGCCCCAGACAATTCCTTACATCCGCCGCTGAACCTTATCATCCGCGCTTATCAGCGAAAGTAAGTTTCCTGCCGGTGTTATCAGCCTGCCAGACCTGCCTCGAGGCCGCAATTGCCTGAAAATTAAGAGACAAAGATCAGCAGTAATGCCAGCAGATCGAAAATATCAGTCTTGCCGTCACTGTTTACATCCGCACCCGGAGCCTGGATGGAGGAGCCGCCTAGCACTTTGATCAGGTCCAAAAGGTCGAAAATATCGACCTTGCCGTCACCTCCAACATCACCGGGAATCCGCTTCTGGGCATTGATTTCGAACGGCGACTGGCTGTCGAACGAGATTGTCCAACTGTCCAGAGTCACCTCGACAGCCTTTTCAGTGCTGCTGATCCCGATATCCGGCAACTGCCCGGAGATTTCGCCATCGCCGACCTCCAGAAAATGCACCAGGCTGAGCCTGCTTCCCCCGCTGTAGCTGTAGCTTACGCGGTATGTTTCCACGCTCGTAGCGCTGACAGCCGGAGTGGATGCCTCAGGCATCAGAGGGGTACAGCGAATCCAGCTCAAGCCATTGGAAGCCACAGCCGAGGTTCCATTTATTTCCGGATTGACAGGTAACTGAACCAGCCACTGCACCTTAGAAAGCTGTTTTCCTGCCGGAGCAGCCAGATGGTCGACAACCAGCACATACCGTGGCCGGAGGAAAAGAATCTGCCGCACACAACTCTCGACATCCTCGGGATTATAAGCCTGGGCAAACTGGCCGGCGCCTGCGGCCCACTCCCCGCCCTCTTTGTAAAAAAGAAAATCTCCGGTTTCCAGTTTCTGTCCCCCGGTAAGATTGCGCTTGAATTCATCGAGCGTCACAAAATTCTGGCCCCGGCACTCGCGCTGTTTGTTGCCGTTGATCAGCAAAGTATTGTGGACATCTGTCGGCTGCTGCGGCCCGCGAACTTGGTTGTATACCGGGGGGTCGACAGCAAGCAGCCCGTTACGATAGACCATGAAACCGCCCTGATCATAGTGGTTATGGTCCCCGTAGTGGTCTTTGCAGCCGAGCGAAACCACAGTTGCGCTGTCATCCCAGCAGCTCCGCGCGATAAAATGCCCGCCTTGCCCGTTACCCCCGGCCAGATAGCTCAGCGGAGGCATGGACGGACCGGTTTCCAGGCTGCGGGTGTAGAGCACATAGAATATCGCGGTTTCCCCGTAAAACCTTCTCAATCCACGTTTCCCGGCGAGCCATTCACTGAAATAGACACCATGAGGCGATTTTATGGCCCAGGCCACGGCATCCATCACTCCAGCCATCTCATGCGTAACCCCGCCGTTGGGGCCGCTCTGAAGGTCTCCCCAGGGAATATACCGCATGTCGGGCAGAACGCTGTGAATCACATTTTCATAGTGATGTCTCAGCCAGTCTCCGTGTTCGCTCTCTATTTTGCCGGTCAGGTCTGTTTCAGACGCACTTTGCGCACCGAGCGCTATCAGAGCCGCCGGGGTGAAATCGTAAAGCGACCAGTAGCCCAGGGGCTCGCTCGGAAGACCGTCCAGGTATTCCATTGCCGGGAAAAGGCCGCTATTGAACCGAACCCTGATACTTTCAAACAATGCGCTGGCTGCGGTGTCCTCTCCACCTGTGGCCAGAGCCCAGATGGCGGTTCCTCCGGCCGACATCCAGATGTAATTATGAAAAATGTGGTCATAGGTGTTCTGAAGGCCTTGCTGGGCGAGAGGCATGATATTGGAGCGCACCTTGGCCTTGGTCGCCAGGTCAAATCCCTCGTAGTTGTAGAGCCAGTCATAGGCCAGCCCGAACTGCGTCAAGTAGAAATAAACATCGAAAGTATCGCCGCCTGAAAACCGGTAGCGCTGCATTATGGCAATCGCGGTATCGGCTGCCGCCTTATCTCCGGTCAGCAGCCAGACCAGGGCCTGACACGCTGCATGATTTTGTGCCTTGAGCTGGGCCAGCATCTGGCTGAAATCCTCATCTTCCGGGATTGCCTTGAGCTCTTCAAGAGAAACTGCGTACGGTGTGGCTTCAGGCCGCAGGAATACCCGCGGCCTATCCTGCTTAAGCTGATCCAGCGGAGGTATAAGGTCGGCTCCTGGCAGTGGACTGAATACAGCGATTACCAGCAGAACCGAATACAAAGCTCTCTTAATTATCCTGAACAATTTGTTTTCTCCTTTAAAAAGTGCAGATTATTAATCCCGGAAAATTCATAAAAATTTTCCGTTCCCGTTTTTTGTAGGGGCGCACCCGCGTGTGCGCCCGATTACCCTCGAAAAATTGCCGAACCATGGGCGAACACATGGATCCGCCCCTACAAGTTTTGTGGTAATTTGTGAATAATATGGGTTAATAACAATGTTGTTCACTTTAGGCGGAAAAGGCAAACGATGTCATTCCCGCGCAAGCGGGAATCCAGGTTTTTAAGCCGATTTTCTGGACCCCCGCTTTCGCGGGGGTGACAAAAAGAGAGTGTTGTCGTTTTAAGTGAACGGTATTGGGGTTAACAAAAATGTTCTTTTGAAGCTCCTAAAATTGTGCTGCAAAATTGGTTTCATACTATTTTGCGTTCAAGTTAAGATTAACAATCCAAGGCCAGCCTGTTATGCTGTGAACCCGTTGGGGATTTTTTTCCAAACAGGCAAGTTGATCGACAAGTTGATCTTCGACGGCATTCATTGAGTTGAAAGCTC
>DATKXY010000184.1:0-27786 GCA_035528795.1 archaeon
TCCTTTCCGCGGGAGTGAGCGCATCGTAGATCCAGTCGTATACCAGTGCGTAATAGCCGAAAGCCCCCTCTCCATCCAGATCCATTACCCGGCCGTCACCCCAGAATTTTTTCACAGCTTCCGCATACTTGTCCGACACGCCTCCCCGCTCCCGCTCGATCAGATAGCAGATCCCCAGACTGACCAGATCAAGCGGGTAGGAAAAGCGGCTTTCCAGGTTCTTCACACCCTCTGCCACAGCCCGGTCGGCCTCGGTCTTGATCACTCTGTATTCCCCGGCCAATGCATTAGCAGAGCGCCCGGCTAGTGCAGGCAGGTTCTCCCTGTTGATAAAAATACGGGGATGCGGCCCGAGCTGGTATGCGTTTATCCCCGAAAAAAGACAAAAAATCAGTGCCATTGAGGCGAAAATCTGTTTTACCATCATGTTATGCCTCTTTTTTAAGATGAAAAAAAACCAGGATAATTCATATTAGATTAATTTTGTTGACCATATTTAATTATCAGTATATTATGAATTAGTTCATAAACGTCTTATGTCAAGTTTTTTTTAATATCCGGGCTTTTTTCTTCCTAATTCCACTCTTATCTGGAGATACCCGATGAAAAGGTTTATTCACTTCTGTCTGTTATTTACTTTGATCTTTGGCATAAAATCTTTCAAAGCGTCGGCTGCGGAATTCAAAGCCGATCTAACAGGTTTTGTCTCTTTGTTCGATGGGAAAACCCTTAATGGCTGGAGCAAGTTTTCCGAAGGTGGAAACTGGAAGGTAGCAGAAGGCGTCATTGTCGGCGGCCAGCTGCCTGGCGGCAGGGGCGGCCTGCTGGTCACTGAGAAAAAATATTCTGATTTCGAGCTGTATGCCGAGGTGCTGACCACTTATCCTTTGGATACCGGTCTGTTTCTGCGGATACTTCCTGAAAGGAACCATTACCAGGTGACCATAGACTACCGTCCAACCGGAGAAGTCGGCGCGATCTACGGCCCTCTGCCGGTCAAGGGAGGGGATTTCTTCCAGCACTGCTTCGAGGGATTCAGCCACTGGAACCCATATGAATACAATCCCATAAGAGTCAGAATAGAAGGCCAGCCGCCCCGGATACAGGTTTGGATCAGAGACACGAAGGTCACCGACTTCCAGGACACCTTAATCGACGGGAAACCTCGATTCTCCGGCTCAGGTTTCATCGGCATCCAGGTCCACAGTGGTGAAAGCTGGGGCGAGGGCAGCAAGGTCGCTTTTCGGAAAATCATGATCAAGGAATTGAAGTAACGGACTTCTTTAAAGATTCGTTTTTCGATTGGCCGTTTGTCAAGATAAATATCGGGTCTTCTGCTTGTCCAGATTATACCTCGGCCGCTTGGTCATACAGAAGGACTGTATTTAAGCGAATTCATACCCGATTTCCGAGATACATTGAGAGCTCTTGAATGATTGAAAAGCTGATAGTAAAAAGCTTATGAAGGCAGATCATTTCCAGAGGGAGGAAAGCAGATGATATCGAGCAATCCCAATCGAAGAAATTTCATCCGGGAATCAGCCATCGCAGGCCTGGCCATGGCACTTGGAAACCGTTTATCGATGGGATCTGAACTGATCGAAAAAAATGTCCGCCTGGGTTTTGTCGGGGTCGGTTCTCGCGGCACCGTGCTCCTGAGGCTGGCGCTGATGATGGAGGGGGTGGAGGTTCCGGCGATCTGCGACATCAACGAAGACCACCTCGGGCGCGCACAGCGCCTGGTGGAGCGGGAGGGTTTTGCCAGGCCGGAAGGCTACTCGCGCGGGCCCGAGGATTTCCGCCGCCTGGTCGAGAGGGAAGATCTGGACGCGGTAATTACCGCCACCCCGAAAGAATGGCATACGCCTGTGATGGTGGCGGCCATGGGAGCCCTCAAGTACGGGGGCACAGAGGTACCCGCGGCAGTCAGTGCCGAAGAGTGCTGGCAGCTTGTGGAAACGAGCGAGCGCACGGGCCTGCCCTGCATGATGCTCGAAAATTACTGCTACTTCCGCGAGGTGCTGATGGTTCAGAACATGGTGAGCCGGGGCCTCTTCGGCGAGCTGCTGCACTTCGAGGTGGGCTATCAGAAAGATGAGCGTAATATCAGGGTGGGTCCCAACAATGAACTGAGCGGGTGGGGGCAGCTCCGCGCAGAGCACAACGGCAACCTATACCCCACTCACGCCGCAGGCCCTGCGGCCTGGCTATCCGGTGTCAACCGGGGAGACCGGTTCGATTTTCTGGTTTCAGTCAGCACTAAAAGCGTAAGCCTTAACCGCTTTCTCGCTGACAGGCTCGGCCCAGATCACCCCGGCACTAAAATAAATTTCGCCAACGGCGATGTGAACACCTCAATCATTCGCACTGCGAATGGCCTGACTATCACCCTTTACTACGATACTCAGTGCCCAAGGCCCTGGGACTGGATCTTCCGCGTCCAGGGCGCAGGCGGCATTTTCATGGGCAACATGAACAAGATCTATATCGAAGGCATGAGCCCGGAAGCCCGCGACTGGGAAGAAACCGGCAGATATTACCGGGAGTTCGAGCATCCCCTGTGGCAAAAACACGGCAGCAGGCCCATTGACCTGGCCCGCGGGGTGTGCGAATACCTGGTGCTGGACCAGTTCATCCAGGCAGTGCGCAGCCGCTCAGCTCCTCCGATGGATGTCTACGACGCGGCCGCATGGAGCGTGATCACACCCCTGAGCGAGCAGTCTGTGGCTAATAGAAGCGCTCCGGTCAATTTCCCGGATTTCACCCGCGGCAATTGGAAAAAAAGACGGGAGCTCAATTTTTACGGAATCTAAAGCTTTCCCGTATCCATCATCAACGTATTTTTAAGTTTTTAGCCGGGAGCTTTCCATGAATCCGCTTACCAGTTGTGCGGGCCGGATAATGCCTCTGCTGCTTGGCTTTCTCCTATCCCTCGGGGGCGGACTCCGCAGTGAAGTGCTTTTTACAGAAGACTTCGAGTCCGGCAGCCTTGGGCAACAGTGGGAAAAAAACACTGATGATCCCGCCAGGTCCGATTTCGAGTACCGCCCGCAGTATGTACACTCAGGCAAGGCCTCCTACAGACTGACCACCCTCGACAGAGGTGGCAAAGACATGGGCAGCAATATCAAGCATTTTTTCCTGCCAGGCGTGGACAAGGCCTATTTCCGCTGGTACGGCATGTTCGCCGAGGATTTCGACCAGGGCAGGAACATGCACTATATCTTTATCACCGGCAGCCGCACTGATGATAAGTATTCCCCCCTGGGCAAAGCGGGGCAAAGGGCCGACGGCACCAACTTTTTCGTGACCAACCTCGAGCCGGCCTTACACGGAGGTGAATATCCTCCGCCGGGCATCATGGGTTTCTATACTTACTGGCCCGATATGAAACCCGACCCCAACAGCGGAAAATACTGGGGCAACCGTTTCGAGCCGGAAACCCCCGTGCAAATCGTGCGGGGAAGGTGGTACTGCTTCGAGTGCATGATCAAGCTCAACGACCCGGGAAAACAAAACGGCGAGCAGGCGTTCTGGATTGACGGGGATAAAAAATTCCACCAGACCGGCATCCGCTGGCGGGACTCCGAGATTCTCAAGCTGAACATGCTGAACCTCGAAATCTACCTTCACCGCTCAGTGAAAGAGAACACCGTCTGGTTCGATGACGTGGTTATCAGTACCGGGTATATCGGGCCAATGGCCGGGGATAGTAGCCATGAAAATCCCTAACCGCATGTTTCCCAAGGCAGCATTAGATTCTCACACATTTCACTCTGAGAGATTATCTCTCACAATTGCAAAAAGTCTCAAAAATCAATGATTTACAGCAAAGCAAGAATACAGAAGTCAGTAGTCAGTAGTCCCCACCCCAAATACATTGAGTCCGAAGCATGGTAGAAAAGGCCAGGGCATGTTACTTGGGGCGGTGGGGGAATTTTATATTCTGACTCCTGACTTCTGACTACTGAATTCTCCTGAGAAACAGATTGAGAATGATCTCAGGACGATCAACTGAATAGACTACAATAAATTTCAAATATTTTTAGCTAATTTTCATACCTTTTATTCCGGGCCTGCTTTATCTGACTAGCAACGGCGGCAGCTTGTTCTACGGCCCCGCGCAAGGTGTTCCCGGAGCTTTTGATGACTTAGAGAACATGCCGGAGTCAGGGTGGTAGTGTTTTTACCTTAGGCAGTCGGCCCAAAAAAAATTCAGGAAGACATCATAAAATAAAAGATGGAGGAGATCAATTTTCGATGAAAAAATCAACTATATTTTTGTCGGTGGTAATCCTAGCAGGCCTATTGCCTGCTTGGGCAGAAACATCGGATGAGCTGACATCCAGGCTCGATTCTCCCAATCCGGCGGTACGCCTGGAGGTTGTGCGTGAAATAGCGCTCGGCTGCACTCCTGAAAGCCTGCCTTTGCTGATCCGGGCAGCCGGGGACCAGGACGAGGACGTGCGCGAGCGGGCTGTCCAGGGCCTGGGGCTCTCGGGCAGCCCCCGGGCAATCGAGACAGTCACTCAAGCCCTGAAAGACCCGGATGAGTTCGTGCGCTGGCGGGCCGTGCAGGCCCTCGAGCGACTCGGGGCAAATGATGTGATCGAGGATCTGGCCATTCTTGCCGCGGACAAAAGCTGGCGGGTGAAAGTCAGTGTATACAGATTTCTGGGAACCATAGACAGCGTGATTTCGAATGAAAGCCCAGTGGGGCTTCCGGGAAAACAGAAAAGAGAACAGATAAGACAAGTTCTTCTGGGTGGTCTCGAGGAACCGGATGAGCGGGTCAGGCTCGCTGCGGCTTCTGCATTGGCCGTGAACAAGGATCCGGCGGCTTTAGAGCCTTTACTCGACCTTTTGAAAAACGGCTCCATGCTGGCCAGGGGCGCGGCCGGAGAAGCGCTGGGCGATCTCGGGGATCCGGCGGCAATCGATGCCCTGATTGAAGCTGTGGCGGACCCCCGGAACACCGAGGAGCAGGATGGCCGCGATTGGGCCCGCTGGGGAGCGGTAAAGGGTCTGGTCAAGCTCACCGGTTTGAATTTCCGCGCAGACGCTCAGAAATGGCTCGATTGGCGGGCAGCCGGCAAACAGAGATGAGACGGCACTAACTGATTTGATATTTACTGTCAAGCATGGAGATTACTCAAACCAAAGGAGAAACCACCGGATGAAAATGAAGCGCTTCTTTTTCCCGCTGCTGGCGGTACTTTTTGTCCATACCTCTGCCTGGGCCGGGACATATCAAGAGCTTGCCAGCCAGCTTGATTCTCCCAATCCCGCGGTACGTCTGGAGGCTTTGCGCCAAATAGCCCTCGATTACACTCCCGAAAGCCTTCCCTTGCTGGTCAAAGCCTCCGGGGACCAGGACGAGGACGTGCGCGAGAGGGCTGTCCAGGCCCTTGGGCTCTCAGGCAGTCCCCGGGCAATCGAGACAGCCACTCAAGCCCTGAGAGACCCGGATGAGTCCGTGCGCTGGCGGGCCGTGCAGGCCCTCGACTGTCTAGGGGCACGGGATGCGGTCGAGGATCTGTCCGGTCTTGGCGCAGACAACAGTTGGAGGGTAAAAGTCTGTGTATACAAGCTTCTGGGAACCATAAGCAGCGAAATATCGAAAGAAAGCCCCGGGGAGCTTCCAGGAAAAAAGGTAAGAGAACAGATAAGGCGGGTTCTTCTGGGCGGCCTCGAGGACCCGGATGAGCGGGTCAGACTCGCAGCCGCCTCAACATTGGCCGTAAACAAGGATCCGGCGGCTTTAGAGCCTTTACTCGACCTTTTGAAAAACGGCTCTATGCTGGTCAGGAGTGCAGCCGGAGTCTCTCTCGGCGATCTGGGCGACCCGGCGGCGATCAAGCCCCTGCTCGATGCCATTTCAGATCCCAGCAACCGCGAGGAGGCGGATGGCAGTGATTTTGCCCGCTGGGGGCCGGTTAAAGGCCTGGTGAAAATTACCGGACGGGATTTTGGCTGCGATGCGGCTATCGATGCAGCCGCCAGAGAGGAGGAGGGCTTCGAGCGCAGGCGCGCGTTGAATTCGCTCAACCAATTGAAAAAGATGGACATAGCCGGCAATCCTGCAGGCCTACTCAAGGATAAATGCAGAGAGGTGAAACTGAAGGTTTTCGAGCTTTCCGGAACCATTGATGATAAAATACTGGAACCCTACCTCCGTCAGGGCCTCGAAGATTCGGATGTGGCGGTCAGGCAGGCGGCAAAAGCCGCATTGGCCGGAAACTAGGATGTCAGGACCCGGAAAGCCAGATCCAAGCTAATGGAGGTTAACTTTAACATAATATTGCGAAGGAGAGTGTAAGATGAGGTTTCGCTTGACGAAAATCTTTTTGCTCCTGCCGGTGTTGATTGCCGGCAGCCGGGCCGCGGCAGAGGTCGAGCTTTCGGTAGCGCCGACCCACAGAATCCATACCGAGGTGATAAAGGGCTCCAAAGCCGAGTTTACGATCGATGCGGCGGGACGAACTTCGCCGGTCAATCGGAGCATCGAGCTAATCGGCCCGGCAGAAGATGTGCGGATCAAAGTGGAAGGCTGTCTGGATTTCAGCTCCATAGAAGCGCTGGTGAAAAGCCTCACCAGACCTTTAATGACCGATGAAGAGAAGGTCAAGGCCTGCTTTTATTTCGCAGTCAATAACTTTTACGACCGGGTAGGCTCAGGCTGCGATGATCCGCTGGAGTATGTCAACCTCTGGGGTTTCAGCTATTGCGGCGAGTTCGGCCTCACTCTCAACGCCCTGTGGAAGGCCGCCGGGTTCAATGCGGTCTTTCTAAACCCGGTGACCCTTGGCCTGCCCTCCGGCCACACCTTATCCGCAGTGTACTACGACAACCAGTGGCACCTGTATGATTCACGTCTGCGCGGCTACTTCCTCAACCGGGACAACAAGACAGTCGCCTCGCTGATCGAGCTCGACCGGGACGACAACCTGATCCGCCGGGCAGTGGACTTTACAGGCGGCATGAACAATTCCCACTGGTCTTATACGACCGTGTTCCTGCAGTTTTTCAACGCCCAATCCGACTGGCTGGACGGGTTCAACGCCCATTTCGACAACCTCACTCTTTTCAATGGCAACTGCCCGCGCTGGGACCCGCGCCTCGATCTAAGAGAAAATGAAAAATTGACCCTCAACTGGACCAACCAGGGCAAGTGGTGGAGCCGCAAGGACCTCTCACCCCGCTGGAAAGAGCTTCATCCAGGCAGCGAGTCGGTCTGGGAGACAGTGCCCCCGATCATTTATGCAAACGGCACTCTGGAGTTCAATGTCGATCCAAGCCAGCTCAAGGAGCAAGCACAGGACTTCTCAGGGATAAGGGCTAAAGGAGGCAAATCGCCAGTGTTCCAGCCCTCAGCCGCAGGAAAGACGGGTTATGTGGTCTACAAGGTCAGGGTCCCCTATTTCATCCCCTCGATGAGTGTTCAGGCAAAAGGATACCGGAAAAACAAGGATGACATCCTGTCGGTCGAGATATCCACGGACGAAGGCAAGAGCTGGCTCCCGTTGTGGAAAGCCGAAAGCACCGGGGAGGCAATAATCGATCTTTCCTCAGACCAGACTCAAGCCGTAACTATGTACAGCCCGAACAAGTACTCCTATCTGCTGCGCTTCAGCCTTGAAGCCTCAAAATCCGCCTCTGATGTCACACTGGGGGATATCAGGATCGTCACCGACCTCTTTTACCGGGCGATGAGCCTGCCCTCGCTCAAACAAGGCAAAAACCGGGTGGTCTATTCCGACCGGTCAATGGGCCGCCACAAGAGAGAGCTGACTTTCAACTGGCTCGAAGATACCAATATCCTGCTCTCGGATGACCGACCCTGCGATGGAGACGAGGTAACCTTGACCGGACTGGTCAAAAACAACGGCAACACCCCGGCCAGCCATGTGGTCGTGCGTTTCTTCAACGGCGACCCTGCGGCAGGAGGCGAAAAGATCGGCGAGGACCAGGTCATTCCTCTGATCGAGCCCGGCGGGACCGGCCAGGCCCAGGTCAAGTGGCGCGCTGTCCAGCGCCAGATCGATGCCAGCAAGGGTTTTACATTGTCCCCGCAGAAAGAGATCCGGGGATATGGCTATACCCATAACACTCTTTACCTCCAAGCAGACCCGGAGGACAGGCTAGCCGAAACAGACAAAACGAACAACATTACCAGCCGTGAGCTGATAGTCTATAACATGGCGAACCTGATCCTCTACCACCCGTCCTTTATCACTTTCGACCGGCGGGGCGACAAAGTCCGGGTGAGCGCCATGGTCCGCAACCAGAACCTTTACGGGCTTCTTCCCCGGGCCAGGGAAGCCAGAAACGTGGTGGTAAGCTTCTTCGACGGCCAGCCAGTTCGCCCAAGGCGGTCCAGGAGTTATAATATAGACAACCTGATCGGCGAGACGGTCATCCCATCGATCGCCCCAGGCGAGTTCGGCACTGCAAAGGTCGAGTGGGATGTGAAAGGGCTCTCAGGCCGCCACCTGGTTTATGTGGTGGTCGATATGGAGGATCAAATACCGGAGATATGGCAGAACGGCCGACGCACATGGATGCCGATCAAGAAGGAGATAGTATTCTGAGAACCCTGTAAAAGCTTTTATACAAGGCTGATCAATCAAGGATTTTAAACGCTCGATACGACTTGCTTGACAATGGAGCTCAGCAGGCGAACTGTGGTCCTGAAACCTCCAACTCACTCTTTCCCAACTTCCAGGGGGATTCAATATGAGATTATCCAGTATATTTCAGTCTTTTATCCTGTTGACAGCGCTCGTTCTCATCCCGGCGACCCGACCGACTCAAGCTCAGGAAGAAAGGCTGGAGGTCCTGAGTAGGTGGGTTGAATGCAGCGATGCGGAAAATATGCTGATCCATCACCTCAACAGGCTGGCTTTCGGCTGTCTCGATCGCCGGGATGAAAAAGTGGCCGGTTTGAAGACAAAGGAAGACTGGCTGAATAGGCAGCAGGAGATAAAAGAAAGCTTTTTGAAGCTGGTTGGTCCTTTTCCGGAAAAGACGCCTCTGAACCCGAGGGTCACCGGAGTATTGAAGAAAGATGGATACAGGATAGAGAAGATAATTTTTGAATCCATGCCCGGGTTTTATGTTACCGGATGCCTTTTTATCCCGGATGGAGTCAAGAAGAGAAGGCCGACCATTCTCAACGCTATCGGGCATTCGCCCCAGGCTTTCAGACGCGCTGCCTATCAGGTGCTGATCCACAACCTGGTAAAAAAGGGATTTGTAGTATTCGCCATGGACCCCCTGGGCCAGGGCGAGAGGCTTCAATATTACGATCCGGAAAAGAAAGAGACCCTGATCGGACCCGGAAATCCTACCATGGAGCATTCCTATTGCGGCGATCAATGTTTCATCTCCGGTTTTTCCCTGGCCAGATACTGGACCTGGGACTGTGTCAGGGCGATCGACTATCTCCTTACGCGCCGCGAGGTCGATCCCGAAAGGATCGGGATGACAGGCTGCTCGGGCGGTGGGACCCAAACAGCTTATACTTCCGCATTTGATAAAAGGGTCAAGGCGGCCGCTCCTTCCTGTTACCTGACCAGCGCCAGGAGGCTCCTCGGGTTCGTAGGACCGCAGGATGCCGAACACAATTTCTACCGCGGCATAGCGGAGGGTATAACCTCTGCCGAGCTGCATGTCCTCAGAGCTCCCCTGCCCACACTCCTCGTGACCACTACCAGGGACTATTACAGTATACAGGGGGCCCGCGAGACATTCAGAGAGGTCAAGCGGGCTTATAAAGCGCTCGGCAACGAGGAAAACCTGGAAATGGTCGAGGATGACAGCGAACATGGATTTACCCGTAAAAACAACGAGGCGATATATGCCTTCTTTCAAAAGACCCTCGATTGGCCCGGCAGCCCTGTCCAGGAAGACCTTCCGATCCTCGAGGAGGAAGAACTGAATGTAACGCCCACCGGCCAGATTTCAACATATCTGGGCGGGGAAACCGTGTTCAGCATCAATAAGCAAGAAACGCTGAAACTGCTGGAAGGAATGGAAGAATCGAGGAAGGAGCTTGAGGGCCGATTGGAAAAAGTCAGGAAAAAGGCGGAAGAACTTTCGGGTTATCTCGTTCCGGAACCGGGGAAAGAGCCGGTTTATCGCGGCAGATACAGCCGGAATGGTTATAAGATCGAGATGTGGGCCCTGCATGGCGAGGGCGATTACATGATACCGCTTCTTCTTTTCATACCCGGCGGCGGCGGCAGATTCCCGGCATTGATATACCTCCATCCTGAGGGAAAAGCCGCCGAAGCCGCACCGGGCAGGCAAATCGAAAGTCTGGTCCACAAGGGTTTCATCGTAGCGGCGGCTGATTTGATCGGTACAGGCGAGACCGGACCCGGGTCATCGCGGCGAGCCAAAGAGGTCGCCGCTTATACGGCGGTCCTGATCGGCCGGAGCATAGTGGGAGTCCAGGCCGGCGATGCGGTCAGAGTGGCGAATTTTCTGAAGACCAGGGACGATGTCGATTGGAGCAAATCAGGCGCGGTGGCCTTTGACGAGCTGTGCCCCACCCTGCTTCACGCCGCGGCTTTCGACCGCTCGCTCGGAAGAATCGCCCTTGTCGGGCCGCCGG
Source organism: archaeon (assembly GCA_035528795.1). GTDB lineage: Bacteria > Gemmatimonadota > Glassbacteria > GWA2-58-10 > GWA2-58-10 > DATKXY01. Next base: position 10,619 of record DATKXY010000184.1, read on the forward strand.
TCTCCTACCGCTCGATAGTGAGCACCAGGTTCTACAAGTTTAACTTTTTCTGCGCCGTGGCCGCGGCATTGACAGCCTATGATCTGCCGGACCTTGCCGGGTGCATCGCGCCCAGAAAGCTTCTGCTAGTGGAAATCAAGGACGGCGCAAAACAGCCCGCTGCGGAGACGCTTTTGCAAGAGGAACTCGCTTTTCCCCGCACGGCTTATGTCGAGAAAAACGCGGCGAACAATCTGAAAATTTTGTATTCACTTGCCGACCAGGACCTGGAGTCAATTATAAATTGGTGGCTGGAATAACTATTCTTCCACATTCTACGCTCAGGAGAGATTGGATATGAAAGCATTGGAGATCTCAACCCGGCCCTTTCCCCGCCTCGGCCTGGTGATTTTTGCCAGTGCCGTATTCTTTCAATGTGAATCTGCACCGGAAACACATGATGCGGCGCTGGCGAAATATCCTGTCGAACCCCCGGTATACAACGAAATCATCCGCGAAAGCAGGGAGCGCCCGGACCTTCTGGATCAAAACTCGCCTGAAGGGCTGCTGGTGGTTCAAATCACCACTAACCCGGCTGTCGGCAGCAACAATGTATACACTGAAGCCCAGATTTTCACTCCTGACTCCAAACGGTTTGTCTTTATCAGGCAGGGGAATCTATGGCTGTGTGATCTAGAAGACGATTTCAGCCTGAGACAGATCACTGATGAAAATGGAGCGATGGCGCCTTCGGTAAGCCCGGACGGGAAATGGATGTATTATTTTGTCAACAACACCTCTACATTCGGCGGGGCTCTTTATCTAAAAAGGGTCTCCCTGGAAAATTTCACCCGCCAGACCCTGCTCAAACAAGAAGGCCCGATCCCGGGCACAAAATACAGGCCCAATGGTCCGTTTACCCTGAGCTCGATCTCCTCTGACAGTAAGCGGCTCTGTATCGCCGCATTCCTGGGCGACGGCAAAACCGTGAACGCCCCGTTCGGCCTGCTGGTTTTCGACCTGGAAAACTCCTCTGTCAAGCTCGTGTTCAAGGACCAGGGCTTTCATAACGCCCATCCGCAGTACTGCCGCTCCACAGACCCGCTCCTCTCGCACGACATAATGCTTCAGAACAATCATGGCGATAGCCTTCTGGTTACCGGCAGGTGCGTAAGATCGGTATCCGGCAGGGAGGGAGACCTTCACGTGATCAGGGATGACGGCACGAACTGGAGAGATATCCCGGTGGGGCGCGATTCGGTGCAGTTCATCCAGGGGCACGAGCAGTGGCTCGGCAGGTCTGGAGCGGTTTTAAGCGCCATGAGAATCCGCGCCGGCGAGCGCGCAGGAGAGAGGCCGATATTCCTTGCCTGGCCCATACCTACAGATGAGAAAACCTCGCATCTGGGAGTCAACATTCCCGGCGGCAAGTATGTCGAAATCACGAGAAACATCATTGATTCTGATATCTGGCATTTCAGCTCCGACCTGACCGGAATGTATCTGGTTTCCGATACCTACAGGATAGACAAAGAAACCGGAAAGCCCCTGGTCAGGCTGGTTCTGGGAACATTGAGCGACGGGGATAACCCGGAGCTGAAAGTGGAGCACCTTTTGAACACTGGATCATCCGGCAGAAACCCAGCCCACCCGCACCCGTTCTTTTCACCGGACAACCGGATGATATTCTTTAACTCCGATGTGGACAGGATTGTGCAGGTTTTCATGGTCACAGGATACAAGTTTCCGGAAATTTAATTGAGATTGGTCACCTTGACCATCAGGCTTCCCCTGCCGACGGACTTAGAAGCTTTGAAACCTTCCATCCCGGGAAACGCTGGCAGCCAGCACCTAGGACCCGGACACTTACTGCTGAGACTATCATAAATAAAAAAAGGCGGTTCGGGGAAAATCCCAGTAACGGCTTCTGTTTTTCCCGGTCTCCCGGTGCCAGACTTTGCAATCCGGTATATTTAAAAAAGTGAAATCGCCCGCGGTCTTTCAATCATCAATGGCCTGATACACGAGCACCTTGAACTGCCTGTCGATCGGGTAATAACCGTTCGGCATAAACTGAGTCAGAATAATGCCGATGAGTTTTTCTTCCGGGTCGATCCAGTGGTCGGTGTTGGCAGCTCCAGCCCACCTGTATGTGCCTTTCGAGCCAAGGGTTTCAGACTTAGCTACATCAATCAGCACGGCGTAACCCAGTCCGAAGCCGTAGCCTCTGGTAACGTACTCCAACTCCGGGGTATTGAAGCCAAAAGGGATCATCTCGTCCGGAAGGTGGTTTGCAGTCATCAGCTCGACCGTTTTGCGGCTTAAAAGGCGCCGGCCCTCCAATTCGCCGCCATTGAGCATCATCTGGGCGAAACGGACATAATCCGGCGCAGTGGAGACAAGTCCGCCGCCGCCCGAAAAATAGCTGGGCGGACCGGCAGTATAGTGGCTTGTCTCCGGCGCATCGATAAGTTTCAAGCGCTCCCCGCTATTTTCCGGGGGCCCGTAAAGGGCGGTGAACCGGCTGATTTTCTCTCCCGGCACGTAGAATCCCGTATCTTTCATTCCCAAGGGTTTGAATATCCGCTGTTCCAGAAACCGGTCGAAAGGCAGGTCGGAAAGCACCTCGACCAGATAGCCGAGGATATCAGTGGAAAGGGTGCTGTACTGCCATTTTTCCCCGGGTTGGTGTGAAACAGGGAGCTTGACCAGTTTCCGGACCATCTCTTTCAGGGTGCCAGTATGTTTCTCTGAATTGATCTTCCGCTGCAATCTCTGAAAATCCGAATCCTCGGGAAAGCTGTAGTTCAGGCCTGAGGTATGCAGCAGAAGGTCCTTGACAGTTATCTTCCGCTTGAGGTCTGTCAGCTTATAACCATCCCCGGTTTTTTCAAAGACTTTTATCTCCCCGAACTCAGGAATGAACTTCTCCACCGGGTCATCGAGCTGGAAAAGACCCTCCTCGTAAAGCATCATCACTGCTGCGCTGGTGACAGGCTTAGTCATGGAGTAAATCCGGAAGATGCTGTCGAAGCGCAGGGGCTCGGTGGATTCGAAATCTTTCACCCCGTATCGCTCAAAGTGAACCACCCGGCCCTGGCGGGCCACAATGGTGATTATTCCGGCCAGCTCCCTGCGCTCAACATAGCCCTGCATGACTCTGTTTATCCGCTTCAGCCGCTCGGAGGAAAGGCCAGCTTCCTCCGGCACGGCCGTGGGAAGTCCCTGGCCCGAGGCTGAGTGAACCAGCCAGATCAGGCAGCAGAGAAACAGAAGAACAGGAATGCTTTTTTTCAAGGTCGCCTCCTGAGCGGTTATCGGTTGGCATCTCTCCGGCTTATCAGCCGCGATTTGGACCGTAGTTAAAAGGACCGCCTTTAATCCGCCTGTCAACCGGATCGTGGAAGTCCGCCTTCCCTGGCCAGTCCGGGCTCAGTTCCTGGCGAACTTCATCCTCAACCCTGCCCCTTCGTGAATCAGGGTGAATCCGTTGACTTTCCCCCGGGCATTACGCTCGAAAAGCAGATACATAAAAGCGAACCGGTATTTATCTTTTTCAAGAGGCCGTAAAGGGTCGCTGCCTGTAATTCCGGTTAAATCCATCAGGTATCTGCTTTTGATCGGCGTTTTCAAGACCAGCCCGTCTTCCCCGGCTGTGACCTGATAAGTCACTATCAGTTCATCGCTGAAGTAATCGCCAGCGTATTCGGCCAGCTTTTCCGGGCTTTGGGAGGTCGGGGGCCGGTTTTTCAGATTGACATAGGCAACGGTCCGCTGGCCCTGTTGCCACTCCAGGCGGCTTACCTGGCCCCGCTCGTCCCGTAGGAAGGTTACGAGGACATTTCTTTCTTTCAGGAAAAATTCGGACTCTGAGCATGGGAGCATCTCGAATTTCCGACGGCCCGGCAGGCGGCCCATCAAGCGGCCGTTTTCTTTTTTAACAGTTATCTTCCTCCCGTTATCCGCCTCGTAGACCCCGGCGTAGTGATCATAAAGTACAGGATCGACCGCGACCGGGATCCGCTCCACAGGCTGCTCCTGCGGCTCGGAGGGGACTTCCTGCCCGTACCGATCCGCCAGGCAAAGGTCGGCGATCCTGTAGCAGAGCGCCTTAGGACTGAATGCCTGGGTATTGGCCAGGCAGACCACAGTGAATTTTTGCTCGGGAAACCGCAGCATACAGGACAGGAACCCCGCCCAGTCGCCTTCATGGCTTACGGTCTTCAGCCCCCTGCGTTCCCGGACTTCCAGGCCGAATGCATAGTCGATCGTATCGCCGCTGTTCAGCCTGCCCTGTGTCGCCATCTTTCCGGCCAAATCGGGAGGGCCGACCTTGTTACTGTAAAAATTCCGGTCCCAGAGAAACAGGTCTTCAACGGTCGAGTGAATATTGCTGGAGCCCAGGATAGCAGGGTTGAAGTACTGTTCCATGCAGTAACCGCTGTCCTCGTCCGGGATATAGCCGAATGCCCGGTTCCTGACCACCATGCGGCGGTCATCGAAGATCAGGGTGTTTTTCATTCCCAGGGGCTCGAATATCTCCCGCGCAGCAAAATCTGCAAAGGACATGCCTGTGACCCGCTCGACAATCAGGGCCAGCAGGTTGTAGCCTGAATTGCTGTACTTGTATCCATCGCCCGGGGCAAAGACCAGTCCTTTCTGACGGGTGATAAGGCGGTAAAGATCCTGGCGGGAGAGAATGTTTTCAAAAGGCATCCCCGCCAGGGCCAACAGCCAGACCCAGTCCCTGATGCCGCTGGTATGATGGATCAAATGGCGGATTTCGATCTTTGTACCGTAATCTGGAAACTCGGGGATAAACCTGCGGATATCGTCATCCAGGGAAAGTTCTCCGCGCTCGGCCAGCATCAGGATACAGGCAGCGGTGAACTGCTTGGAAATGGAGGCTATGTCGAACACGGTGGCGGAGGTGACCGGGAGGCGATAGTCCAGGTTGGCCATTCCGTAGCCGCGCTTGAAAGCGATTGCGCCATCCTTGAAGATCGCCACGGCGCAGCCCGGTCCGCCCGGCTCGAGCTCCTGGGCCACCAGGCTGTCGACCTGGGCTGCCTGTGCGAATTCGAGCTCACCCTCTCCCGGGCGGTTTACGCTTTCAGCGCAACCGAAAGCGCCAAGGAACAAAGCCGCCAGCAAAGCGAGAACCCTTTTCATACCCTGTCCTTTCTCAGTTTAAAGGTGCGCTTTCTGAAGCTTCAATCCAAAAAGAGAACACGACATAAGCGGATGTTTAAAAAGAGGGAGCCGCGGGCCTGAGGGGCTCCGGACCGGCGAACGGTTCTGATATCACCCTTTAAGATCAGCTTGCACTGTGAATCAGATTTCAGTCAGGTGCGTTCCGGCCCCCAGATGATTGACATTCAATTCAAGCGCTTTTTCCAGCTCCCGGCGGGCGTCTTCCTTGCGGCCTTGGCCTAGATACCCCAGACCTGTCAGGTAATGGGCCTCGGATTGCAAAACTCTCGGGGACTGCTTTTCCCCAAATTTGGCAAAAACGCTCGATTCTTCGCCGCCTTCCAGGCGTTCCTGTCCGTATTCGATAAGGCTGTCGAAAATACTCTCAGCCTCCCGATTCTTTCCCAGTTTCCTGTAAGCCATTCCCTGGTAATAGAGGATTTCAGAGGGCATCGCTCTCCCGGAAACCGCTTTTTTAAAGTGCTCCTCAGCTTTACCTCTTTCCCCCAGGGCTTCATACGCGGTACCGATGAAAAAATATACTCTCGATGAGCCTTCGTCCATGTATGGCTTGCCGACCTCCAGATTATCAGGGTACTCGAGGGCTTTTTTGAAATCATTCAGCGCAGCGGTATAGTTCAGCGCTTTAAACTTCTGCTGTCCCCTCAGGAGATAGGCATCCACATAAATATCGTGAATTACCCCGAAACCCTCCCACTTGTGGAAATGGTAGTTGGACGTCAGATCTATGGCTTTGTCGTAGTATCCAAGCTGGACTAAGAGGAGAATTTCCCTGGTCAGAGCGTCATAGCGCTCGAGCAGGGTGGAGTGGTTTTTTTGCAGCAGCTCGAGACGCTTCTGCGGTGAAACCCCTCCAGCCTCATAAGCCAGGTCCAGCTCATAGAAGATTCTCGGCTCTTTCTGATTGCAGGCCAGAGCTTTTTCATAGCTCGCGATGGATTTCGCCGGATCGTTTTCGAAATAAAAATAGGCAAAACCGAGATTCCGGTGTACGGTCCAGAAAGTATCATCCAGCAGGCGGGACTTTTCCCACTCTTTTACCGCTTTTGCCGGCTGGTGATCATACAGGAGATTGCCGAGATAGTAATGACATCGGGCGTCAGACTGGTTCTTTTGGGCAGCCGTGTGCAGTACCTCGATCGATTCTGCGCGGAACGGAAAACAGCGATCTGGCGGCATTTCGCCGCCCAGCCGGTAGTAGTCCAATGCCTTCCCGGATTCTCCCTTCTTATCGAACAGATATCCGAGCCAGTAATAGACCATCGGATGCACGCTGCTCTTTTGCTGCTGATCCCCGGCATACTGCTCAAGGACTTTCAGTGCCTCATCCCCAAAACCGCAGTTGCTGTAGCCGACAGCCAGCTCCAGATAAGACTGAGCATTGTATCCCATCACTTTTTTCAAAACATTACGGACTTCTTGCGGCTCATTTTTCTGCCCCATCGCTACTTCAAGCAGAGCTTTTTCGTATTCCGCCCTGGATTCGAGCGGATTGAGCGCCAGCACGGTAACGGCAGCCTTCAAGGCCTCCTCGTAGCTCCCCATCCGGCGCAGCAGGGTAACCTTTAAATTAATTGCCTCTGTGTTGAGAGCGTTCGTGGAAAGAGAGCGCTCGACAAAGGACAGGGCCTTGTCCAGACTGCCCTTGAGGCAGGCCAGCTCTGCCAGCTCATAGTAGGCCGCAGCGTGGAAGGCATGGCTCCAGGTAGCTTTGAAAAAATAATCATCAGCCTGGTCATACTTGCCCTGAGCTTTCAGAGCCACCCCCAGATAGTAGAAAGCCTCGCTGTCTTTCGGCATAGTATAGTTCCTGGAGGCCCTTTCGACTGCCCTGCGGAGGACTTCTTCCGCTTCTTCGAACATGTGCCTTTTGCAATAGAGTATGCCGAGCGCAGTATTGACTCGATAATCGCCGGGATCTCTCCGCAAAGCTTCTTCATAATAAGGGTAAGGCTCTATCGCCGGATTGTAAAACTGCTCGAGACGGAGGCCGGTGAGGTAGAGCTCCTCGATCGTCTCAATATTTTCAGGGTCCCTGGGAGGCTTGACCGGCTCCGGCTTGGACATCTTTTCCGGCCTGACCGGCCGGTAACTGATCAGCTCCTGGTTGTCAGAGGTGAGCAGGGAAACTCTCAGATCTTCCTCTTTGACACCGCCTGGCAGAGGAGCCTCCCGGGTGAACGGCTCTTCGGGGCTGATCGAAACCGTTTGCTCAAACAGTATCCTGCCGTCTGCCTCGAGCACCACCCTGACATCCTGATATCTTGCGGTGGTGTTGAAACCGACAAACACTTTGCCTCCACTGGTGATCTCCAAATTGACCGCTGCGTCCAGGTTCGCATTTTTGACGCCTCTGATCCGGCGGATCGGATACCAGTACTGGTCGACGATCTTGACCTCGTAAGGCTGGCACCAGCTGTAGTCAGGCTGATTATCCGACCACGCCCCGGTCATGATTTCCAGGTACGGGCCGTCGGTTTCGGTGAGAATCTTGTCCCACATTCTGCCCACAGGCCCGTTGCCCCATTCGAAGAATTTCTTGCCGGACACGATATGGTGGTCGGCAACATGACAGACACCCGCGCCCTTGCCGTGATCATACCCGGCCACAAAATCGTCCTCGTAGTTCCAGGCAAAACAGGAGGTTTGCCGCGGATGGTTCTTCCACCAGCTCAGGTCAATTCCCTTGCTGAAATTCACCCCGCGGTAAACGCTGAATGAAACCGGCCATTCCGTGAATTGTACCTTGCTGTGGTCCGTGGCGAACTGAGTGCTCGGGGGGAAAATTACCTGGTAGTCTTTGTTGGCGTGCACGGAGAGGTTTGCCCAATACAAGATAGAATGTGCCAGCGGCGTGCGGTTGAACAACTTAACAGTCGCCTTGAAATAGGATTTACCAGGGTAGACCGTAATGCCGATTACCCACTTCATGCGGTGCCGCAGCTCCAGTTCACCGAACCAGACTGTCCTGCTGCCGTCCGCATTTTCTTTCAGCGTATAATCGACAGGCATGAATGTGGACGCCCGGTGATGGTGGGGGATATTCCATTCTATGCCGCCGGAAATCCATGCGCCTAGCATCCCGATAAGTGCAGGCTTGATCACGTGCTGGCGGTAAATAAAATCATAGCTGTTTGTCTTATCCAGGGCTGAGAAAAGTCTTCCCCCGATCTCCGGCAAAACGCCGAGCTTCAGATATTCATTCTCCAGGTAAACAGCCCTGTATGTTCTCTCATTTCGGTTGTCAGTCAAGACATCAATCATTGCATAAGGGTAAACGCGGCCCTGGGCTCCTTGGTAGATCTTTCCTGTGTAGAAAATGGGGTTGAGATCGGGACCGCCGATCTGGTAACTTGGAAGAACCAGGTCTTCCTCCCACAGCCTGACCGGGGAATTCCCAAAAAGAGGGGTCAGGAACACGGAAAACAGAAAAAAGGCCAGCGGGAAATAAAATTTGAGATACCTTTCGATGCTCCTCGCTTGAATCTTTTTAGCTGAACTCGATGCGGCGCTGTCGGAGAGAAATAAAATGTGGCAGGCAGTCTCACAGAACATAAGCCCTCCTTGGTTTTTGCTTCGATCTTTCTAATGTTATACTTTGAATATAGTCAGCAGGCTTGAATAACAATTTATCCGAACAGAACTGAAAACCGTTGTCCCACCCGGATTATTTGAGGTGGAACGGCAAGGATTGTGTAGGCGAGGTTTTTTCCGGAACTTCTTTGACCTAATATAGAAGAAACACCTGTTATCATGGAATGGCATTGAACTTTTATATTACACTATTAAAGCTGCTAAATATGGTATTGTTTGAGCTGATGAGTTTCCGGGTCAACATCCTCATCCAGCCAGACGCTCAAGGCGACCGCCTCAGAGGAATTCCCGCTTTTATCCGCATTGAAGTACAGATGGGGCTCTCTGCCGAAAAATAATATGGAATCACCCTTATTCAGCACAACGGGCGTGCTTCCGATCCTGACACCCACCCGGCCTTTCAGGCAAAACAAAAGTTCCTCTCCCTTGTGGCTGCGCATCTTCCCCTCTCCGAATATCTCCAGCACCACCGTATTCATGATGCCGTACGGAAGCTTGGCGTTCAGATCCCCCACTCTGAGACCCGGCTCACTGTCTTTGGCTTTGCTCTTTTTCCCTTTACGACGATGGACAAAATAATCCTCACTTTCGAGGGCTTTCATGTCTATCAGCTTATCCACCGACACCCCAAGTGCATTGCAGATGTTCACCAGCGTTTTCAGGTTCGGCCTGCCCTCCCCTTTCTCTATCCTGACTATCGTATTCTTGTCCACTCCCGCATCCCTGGCCAGCTGCTCAATGCCTATTTCTTTTTGGAGTCTCAATCTTCTTACCCTGGCTGCCAGCATTTCCGATCTAAAGTCCATTTTTGATCCCTCTCGTCAACAAAAGGTAAGAATAATATACATCCTGTGACACAATTTTATAAACCACGCCAATCTATATTTACCCGGAAAAAAAAGCAAAAAAAATTATTCTTGATTTTATATATAACATCCTTACTCTTTTTTGTCAAATTATTAATTTGATCACTCTTGACAAATATTTAATTATTTACTATAATATTAGTATCTTACTAATTATCTTACGCCTTCCCACTTTTGACCAATATACATTAAGATTAATTTTGGAGCCAGTCTTTATTAAAGCGGATGCTCATAAAAATCTCACACTGGAGAGTACTATTAATAAAACTGTCGCAAGAATGATCCTGAGAATTTTTGTCCACGCGAATAAGGAAAACATCGAAATCAAAGGGCTAGTATCAGCAGTTCCAGTAGTTGTAAACCTTAACCAATAGCTCAGCAGGGCATTCCTCTTGGAAAAAATTTATCAAAGCATTCTGGATGGGCATCCGGAAATTGCAAAGATTGTCCAGGAGTATGGTCGGCTTCGGCTGGAAGAGTATGCCGGGAGTTTTTTCAAGTACGTGGCTGATTCTATCCAACCCAGAGAAGACCTTATCGAGACTGTCAGCATGTACGCCCGCCGATTGCTAGGATACAAAACCGCCGGGCTTCTCGAACGTCATTTCGCAGATACCCCTGTAGCCTTGACTGCAAACCATCACGGGGTGGACTACAAATTCATCACCGTGCAGGGCACAATCATCTTTTCCCTGCCGAAAATCCTGGCCGCCTCTGCCGAGGTTATACCGATTGTCCCGGTTCTGGCTTGCGGCATCGTGCCATTGAGCAACTACAGCTTTCCCCGCGGAATCATTCTCTCCCGTAAAATAGAAGTCCCTGTCTCGCCAGACAAAAAAGCCAGGACATTCCTCAAAGTTCCGCTCCTCCCATTGAAATACTCGCACAGCCTGGTCAGCGTTACCGGTCCGATCACAGGGCAGATGGTATCCAAAGCTGTGAGTTATCTGGAAAAGCTTTCCCAGGATGGGGAACTTTCGGAAAGCGAGAGAATATGCCTTTCGGCTTTGCTGAGTGATTACGCCAGAAATGAAATTCTCTCCTTGCCGGATTATTCCGAGCAGGCGGTGGTCCTGAGCACGGGAGTGTGGAAAAAAATGTTCGCTCCGTCCATCCAGGATAATATTCCTGAATTGGCTTATCTGGAGATGGAGCGTGTCGTCACAGCGCTTCTTGAAAAAGACATCCGGGATGAGGGTTCTCTCACCCACAACCTGCTGTTCGATCCTGAGCTGAGAAACGGGGTTCTCAAGTCTCTGGACAGGCAGTTCGGCTGCTGGAACCTCGAGCAGCTGGAAATGCTTTCAAAGTGCGGAACCGGAAACCACCTGGCCAGCGAGGATTTTCGCGGCTGCGGCACAGTTTTTTTCTGGAGCGTGGATGATGAGGGAAGGCGCGTGCCGCTGTTAATCAGGGAAAACGGCTCGGGGCCGACCCTTACCGGAATCGCTCCGGGGAAGAACATCTCTATCCCCTTGACTCCCGATGACCTGTGGGGGAAGCTGCAGGAGCGAAGGCTGCTTCCCGCACTTTTCACAAGTTTCACCACCCTTGCCTTTGCCAGGGGAATCAAATGTGTCGGGGGTTTTTTCCAGGTGGACTACCTGCCCCTCATGCAGCAGGGGCTTGCCCGGGTCCTCGAATCACGGGGGTTGTCTGATTGGGCGCAAAAAATAGCCAGTGTGCCCACCACCAATTTTGTCGCCGGGATGAACATTGCCCTTTCACACTATCCGGACGGGACGACCGAGCCTGCCGGAGCAGTAGAGATAATCGCCGCCGGAGGACTTAACCAAAAACACCTGGAGAAGATAAAAAGGCTTACGGTAAATGAGGCGGTCATTTCGGGGCTTACGGAAATCCGTATTAAAGCGGCGGGCTGGGGAAAAAAGACTGATAAACCTCTGAATTCAATCATAAGGCGCCTGGTGGAGAAGATCGAAAAAAAAATGCCCCGGCTCAAATTGTGAGACTCAAGTCCACGCCGGAGTAAAAGCTCGAATCTTTTCAAAAAGGAAATCCGATGAAAACCGGTAAAATCTTCGTGCTGCTCCAGGCCGCTCTGATCTTGGGACTGTTCTGCTATCCAGCAGCCTCCGAGGTCATCCTGAGCGAGGATTTCGAATCAGGCAGCCTGGGGGACAAATGGGAAAAATACAACGAAGACCCAGCCCGGGGCGGATTTGAGACCAGGCCTGACTACGTGCATTCCGGAAAAAAATCCTACCGGCTCACAACCCTGGCCTATAAGGGGGAGGGAGAAATAATCAGGGGCCATGCTTACAAGCAGTCGGACAGCTGGATCAGGACCTGGTTCCTACCCGGCTACGACCAAACATACATCCGCTTTTATGTCAAGTTCGCTGAGGATTTCGACCCGGGCAAAGGCATGCACTGGTGCCAGTTCTGGGGCTGCCGTCCCGACAACCCGCGCTCAGTGCTAGGCAAGGCGGGACAGATGCCCGACGGCACAGACCGCTTTATCACCAGCCTCGATCCGGTGCGTAAGGAGGGCGATGGCCCACCCCCGGGACAGGTCGCTTTTTACACCTACTGGCCAGACATGAAGCAGTCCCCGGACGGCAGGTATTGGGGCAACTTTTTCTACCCGGAGAGATCCTTTTTCTTCGAGCGGGGAAAGTGGTACTGCATCGAGGTGATGGTGAAAGTCAACGATATCGGGAAGAAAAACGGGGAGCAGGCGCTCTGGATCGACGGGGGAAAAATTATGCATTTTAACGGATTCCGCTGGCGGGATGTCGAAAATCTCAAGCTGAACATGGTAATGTTAGGGCTTTACGTGGGCTACTGCGAAAAAGACTGTACCTATTGGGTGGATGATTTTGTAATCAGTACTAACTATGCGGGGCCTATGCAAGGGAGTATCGAATGACCGGTTAAGCTTTGGAGTTTAATAAAAATATAATAGACTATTTGTAACTTCAGAGACCGGCCTTTCTTTTTATTCCTTTTAGGGATTCGCCCGTGGAAACCAAGGGCTCCGTTTTGAATGTGGTAATAAGTTATGCTCAACTGCCGCTTTATTCTGAAAATAATTTACCTGGCGATCGCGCTTTTGTACTTTTCCGGGCTTCCCATTCTTAGCGCGATAGACCATTCTCGAGTATTTCTTTACCCTGCCGGTGAAAGGTATAAAGAAGACCTCAACCTGGATGGTGTAATAGATGTCTCGGACGCAATAACCTTGTTAGTACTGGGTGTCAATGTCCCAAACAGCCCCAAGGCGGATTACAATGATGACGGCTTTTACAACATCATTGATGTCGTGAAGCTTTTAGTAAATATCAGGGATAAAAAACTCACGCTGTTAAGTCCCCTGGACACAGCGCTGACCGATTCAACAGCAACCGACACCACAGTATCTGACACCACGTCGACCGAGGCGACATATGCAGTTAGTGGAAGGGTTTACTGCGCGCAAGGGTTTATAGGAAATGTAACAATAATCATGCTCGGCGATAAGGAGGTGACTACTCTTACAGATGCCGCTGGAATGTACACCTTCCAGGTTCCGGATGGGCATTATACGATCGTACCGGCTTCAATCACTGGATACGAGTTTAACCCAGTCTCTTATCTTGTTACAGTTTCAAGAAACGATTTGAAATTCCTTAATTTTTTCGTTTATGGCTTAGAAAGCCTACCCGGTTAATAATTTAAAATTGGGGGTATTATTCACTTGACCCAGGCACATCCAATATCAAGGATATACGATTTTTTTGTATTACACCAACAATTTCGATGAATTCAAGACCGAATTTCTACCGAAGAATTATACCGTAATTATCCTTATTAGTTCGGTCAGTTCAACCATTCACCAAAACCGGAGATGTGCTTATGAAGTATAATCACTGATGTTCCCGCTGTTGCGTTAAGTCCATTTTTAATGGGGGTTTTTATGCAACGAAAAGCGTTTAAACGAGCATGGATAGCTGCAGGAACCGCCTTCATGCTTGTCCTGCTCACAGTCTCAGCAAATCTTTTCGCCCAGCTTACCACCGGTAAAATCGAGGGCACTCTCCGGGACAAGGACACCGGCGCGCCCCTGGCTGGAGCCCAGGTCACCGTGGAGGGCACTCGTCTGGGCAATGTAACCAACGCTGACGGTTACTATTTTATCCTCAGCGTTCCACCGGGCCGCAGGGATATCACTTTCACCTTCACCGGCTACCAGAAAACCACGGTCGCCAACCAGTTGATCCTCGCCGGCCAGACCACCACGGTAGATGCTTCACTCAGCTCCACTGTGGTTCAGCTCGAGGGGATCACTGTCGAGGGTGAAAGCGAAGTCCTGATGCCGCGGGACAACACGGTATCCAAGCAGCGCATGACCTCTGACTACATCGAAGATGCTCCGGCGACCAAGCTCGAAGACCTGATGATCCTCGAAGCAGGAGTACAGATCGGCGGTATCGGCAGTAAAGACCAGGGACTGCGCATCCGCGGCGGCCGCTTAGGTGAGGAGCTGATGGTGGTTGACGGTGTGATGGTGCGCAACAACACAGCCGATCCGCACGACCACACCTGGAGCGGAGGCGGCTGGTGGAATAGCCAAAGTAATGAACAGGAGGCACTCACCGGCCAGGACACCAATCCGCTCGAGTTTTCCACCGGTGCGGTGGAAGAGGTAGATATCATCACCGGCGGCTTCCAGGCCGAGTATGGCAACGCCCAGTCGGGTATTATCAATATCGTGACCAAGGAAGGCGGGCCGAATTTCAGAGGAAATATTCGGTTTACAACCGACGAGCAGAACCCGCGTACCTCCGATTACGGCTACAACCAGCTCGTCGCCTCTATCGGAGGCCCGATACCGGTAGTCGATAACCTTTTCTTCCACATCTCCGGCGAAATGCAGGGCACGGCGGATAACTTCCCTACCCACGCAGACGAGGGTTTCCGGGGAGTGAACCAGGACTTTGTCGACCGCCTGAACGCCTCCGTGGTCAACGACCCGGTCCTCAGCCAACCCGAGAACGCTTTCAGTCTCGAGGAATTCAGGGTCGGGCACGAGTTTTACGCCGGCAAGACCGGCAAGGACGCCTCGCTGTGGTCGCCGCCCAACCCGGTGCGCCGCAGTGATAACTGGGGCGACAGGACCATGGCAGCCGGGAAACTGACCTATTCCCCGCTCAAGAAACTCAAGTTCATCGGCACCCACAACTGGTCGAGAAACCAGCGTGCTTACCCCAACGGGCCCGCTAACGCCAGCGGGAACTACTTCCTGGACGGCTGGATCACCAAGTCCGAGCTGCCGAACAGGAACTGGGGCACCGATACGATTGCTTTCATCCCCCAGAACAGAGCACGGAGATTAAAAACTTACAACACCCTGTTCGGTATGGACTGGGACTTTCTCCAGAGCGCCCAGCGCAGTGTGGCTATGCAGTTCCGTTATACCCACTTCATGAACACCAGTGTCAACGGCTCGAACCTCGAGGTGAATTTCGAGCGCAAAACATTCATGAGCTGGTCGCCTGATGACATCAAGTTCGAGGTGGAAAATTATCCCGACCGCTGGGTCCAGATGACCACAGAGGCAAAGCGGCTGTATTATCCCGACGGGGTTACACGCTGGTACCAGGGCTGGTTTTTCGAAACGCCTTTCCGGATGTTCGAAGAAAACCTCTACCTGCTGCAGTACAGGTACGGCCGCGAGAGACAGCACAATCTGAAATTGGACGTGGATTTTCAGATTAACCGCTGGAACCGGGCCAAGACAGGGATCCAGTACTCAATGCTCGACAACCAGAAGATCAACCCCGGGAACTGGAACTCGGAAAGGGTCTATGAATTCGAGTTCAACTACACGCCCCGCATAATGGCCTTCTATGCCCAGAACCGGACAGACCTGGGCGACTTCGTGTTCGATTACGGCATGCGCTTCGATTCTTTCAGGCCCAGGGAAAACTGGGGCCTTTCCGAGACCAACAGGAGCGGAGAGGGAACCTTCCCCAAGATAAAACATGAATGGTCTCCCCGCTTCGACGTAGCTTTCCCGGTCACCGACAAGTCCCAGCTCCGTTTCTCCTACGGCGCCTTCACCCAGATCCCCAACATGTCCGTGCTCTATAGCGGCAGCAATGACGGATCTCTGGACTTCTCCCGGACGGACGCTTTCGAAGCCGGTCTGAGCTACCTGGCCTCCAATGACGTGGTGCTCGATCTAGTGGCCTATTACCGCGACATCGCGGGCAATGTCGCCCAGAAAGAATCCTTCCGCGATGTATGGTATTATTATACCGAGCGGAGAATCAGGGGCTGGTATACACCGTATACAAACCGGGACGACGGCAATATCAAGGGCATGGATCTGACCGTGAAGAAGAGGTTTTCCAACAACTTCTCTTTTGACGGGATTTACACCATCCAGTTTTCCAGGACCACCGGCAGCGCGCCGAACAGTCCTCTGACTAACGCCTTCGCCTATGACCCGGCCACTGGTGAAGCTGTGGTGCCGCCGGACGATCTCAGGCCTATCGAGGGTGACAGGACTCATAAGTTCTCCGGCAGGATCAACTATCTATTCCCAGAGGATTTTCAGGCAGGGACAATGGCCAATCTGATCCTTAAGGACCTCCGGGTTTACGGCGTCTTCTCAGTTGAAAGCGGTGAACCGGTGCCTGGTACACGGGGAGATTTCTACAGTGACCCCAAGCTCTTCAGGGGCCGCTGGAATTACAACCTGGACCTGCGGTTCACCAAGACTTTTTCCATGGGTGGAGCCCGTCGCCTGAGCGTATTTACGGAAATCTATAACGTCACCAACCGGAAGATCCACGCTGGCTATCCCAAAGCTTATAAATACGATACTTACCAGTACGGGCACGCCCCTGTGGAAGGCTGGAAATGGGACGTCCCCGGCAGGAACAAGATCGAGGATGTCAGGTTCAATGCGGATTTCAACGGCGACGGCCTGCTGACCAGACTGGAGGCGACCAAGGGAGAGATCGCCTACCAGATGATGATGGCCACAATGAATGCGGCCCAGTGGGGAATCGCCAGGCAGATCCGTCTCGGAACGGAGTTCCGCTTCTGATTCACGGCAGTTTATCTTGTTTCTCTTGTTTGACTTCAGTCATTTCAACAGGAGACTATTTAATATGCAACAGAGGTATTTAAAATTACTGCTTGCTCTAGCCGTCCTGGTGGGCTGCCTGGCCAGCCAAACCTTCGCCGAGAAGCTGCAGTCCAGGGTCAGCCAGGGCAACAACATGCAAGTACATATCTATACCGGCGGTTCCGGTCCCTTCTATTATGATTATACAGCCAGGAACTCTAAAAGCATGTTCCCTGCCGGCTCAGGAAATACCTGGGGGCACGGCGCAATGGGAATGATGGCGTGTGCGGTCAGCGACCTGAATGGCGACGGAGCACCAGAAGACACTGTCATGCCGCCGGACGGCAGAAACTGCTTCGGCTTTTTGGGGTCGCCTGAAGCCGTGAATGATATCGCTGCTATATTCGCCAGTGGCCAGAACACGCAGACCATTG
>DATKXY010000185.1:0-3882 GCA_035528795.1 archaeon
TAAAACAAGTCATTCGCAAAATTTAAACTTTCAGGCACAAAGTGGCAAAGGCACAAAGTTATTGTAACTGTTTATTATGAAATTATCAGGTTAAACGCCAAAAACAGTCGTTCAATTTTCGCCTTTCTTCGTGGATTTTCAGGTTCTCTATGTCTCTTTGTGCCTTTGTGCCTCTGAGCCTTGAACACTTTATTTATCAGTCAGTTAGAAAATTGTGAGAGATAATCTCTCAGAGTGAAATGTGTAAGAATCTTAAATATATCCCGCTCTACACTGGAAAGCCAGCCTGACTTCCCGGTGTCTCACCGGGTTTATCATTCGAGATTATAGTCATCATAAGATTTCAACTGGTCGCGCAGACGGGCGGCATCCTCGAAACGCTCCTCATTGACTGCCAGATCGAGTGACCGCTGAATTTTTTCCTTTTCGCTCATGGGTTTGTGAGCCTTGAGAGAGTCTTCCATGTCATCGAGAGCCTTTAGGGAGCGCTCAATTTCAAGATGGAACTCCTCGGCGTCCATTTCTTTGAGGCTCTTGATCTTTTCCTTGGTGCCGGCCACGATTGAAAGAGCCAGCTCGAAATCATGGTTCTCCTGAATGGCCAGCATGGCCCGCCCAGTACCGTTAATGCGCAGGATATAAGGCCACCATTTCTCGAGATTCGTCCTGTCCTGCTCGCGTTCGGCATAACGGTTGACAAAGCGGAAGAGCTGCATATTGCGCTCTGTGTCGCGCACGACCCTGGCATAGTCCTGCAACTGCAGGAGGAACACATAGCGGTTGTAAATGCGCAGGCTCTCATCGAAAAGCTCTGCACAGCTTCCAGGATCGAGAAGAAAACCTTCCGTAGAGCCGTGGGCTTTCTCGTAACGCTTCAGAGCCTCGCGGTGGTAATCCAGAACGAAATCGTAACCGTAGGGACGTTTGCCGTCCGGTCGGTCGTCCAGCTCCATCTGCAGTATTCCCTGAAAAGCGGCGTTATCCACCCGGACCTGGACTTTTTCGCGCCCGTCATCCCCGACAATCTTACGGTAGGTCTTGCCGGGATCGAATTCCCAACTGTGGATGATATGGGAAATGTCCTCTGACATTCTATCACACCCGCATTTTGTAATCGATATTACACTTAAGTAATACCCCTCGAGCAAACACAAAAGTTCCAATCGTTTTTCTTAAGCTTGCATATTAAATTTAATAAAATCAAAGCTCTTCTGCAAGTTAAGGCTCGCTCGGCTTTCGAATTGACAAAGAGCCTTGAGCTTTTTAGCTTGTTTGAAGCCAGAGGGCGCGATGTTCCAATCCTCTTTTAATAGATAACGGCAAAAAATTTTTTTCTGAAAGAATCTTGACCTGAACAATGCCATGGCCCAGGTTATTCCAGGCAGGGCCCTCGGATATTACGCTTAACGAGCGCTGAGAGAAGGTTGTTACAAGGAAATCCAGCTTGCGTCTGGCATATTTTGCTACATGAGTCCTGGTGTCCGCCGGAAGCCGGTATAAAACTTTTTGCAGGAGGCGACATGATTCGGGCTAAAAAAGATCCGGGTAAACTTCTCTCGGCAGCCTTTTTTCTCCTGCTTATTCCCGCGCAGCTTGCCGCAGCCGGAGATGGCTCAGGAATCAACATCCACTGGATTGATATATCTCTGATCGTTATTTTCATGCTCGGGATCCTATGGTTCGGCTCCAGGTTCTATCGCTGGGTGGGGTCAGCCGAGGATTTTACCCTGGCCGGCCGCAACCTGCCTCCATTTATCCTGGCCGCCACCATGGCGGCGACCAATATCAACCTCTACGGGATAGTCAGCCAGACCGGCACAGTATACAAGCACGGGATTTCCATAGCCTGGCAGGGCTGGACAGGCTGCATGGCGCTGGCCCTGGCCGGGCTGTTTATCCTGCCCATTTTCAGAAGGCTGCGCATTGCCACTTTGCCTGAGTTTCTCGAGCGCCGCTACAGCCGGGGAACCCGCGGGCTGGTAGGCTTTTTCGGGGTGATACGCCTGGCGTTTTGGCTGGGCGTTGTGCTTAACACCGCGGTGCGGGCCTCGGAGATGATCTCCGGGCCTGCGGTCACCGGAACTCTCAACAGCTACGGCCAATCGCTCGGACTGCCCCAGGGCTGGGTGATCGGCGGCAGCTACATTTTCTGGGTCGCTATTTTCTCGGTCCTGGTGATTATCTACACTTTCCTCGGCGGGATGTGGTCCGTGGCGATCCTCGACGCCTTGTGTTTTGTCTTTATCATGATCGGCGCGCTTATAGTGCTTCCCCTGGCCATGCATGCGGTAGGCTCCTTCCACGGCATGACCGAAACCCTCTCCAGGATCAGCCCGCAGCATCTGGACCTGATGCCTGTTTCCGGCCCTTACAGCTGGAGTTTTGTGCTGGCGATTTTCTTACTTGGCATCCAGTGGGCGAGCTGCGATTCGGGCCTGGTGCAGAAATCTTTCTCGGCCAGGGACACCAAGAGTCTGGCCAAAGGACTGGTGCTGGCTGGTGCGGTCACCGTGCCCTATATTCTGCTTACTTTTATCCCTGCCCTGGCCGCCAGGATCCTCTACCCGGATCTGGCCCACCAGGACTACGCTTTCCCGTCCCTGATGGTGAATCTCCTCCCGGTGGGCCTGATGGGCATGGTCTGTGTGGGTCTGCTGGCCTCCCAGTTTTCGACCATCGATGCCAACCTGACCAGCGCAGCAACTATCTTTACCAATGACATTTACCGTAACATTTTCCGCCGCCAGGCCTCAGGGAGCGAAATACTCTGGGTTGTCCGCACCGTGACCCTGGTTATCGGGGTGCTGATGATATTTTTCTCCTTTATCATCCCGTTTTTCGAAAACGCCGTGGAAGCCTATCTCACTGTAGTAAGCTTCGTGGATATGCCCATATTCGTGATCGCGGTACTCACCGGGCTGCTCTGGCGCAGGGCCAACAGCCGGGGAGCGATCTGGGGCTATCTGAGCGGCATCGCATTGGGAGCTCTGGTGATATTTCCCTTCAAGTACGCTGCCTTTTTCGGGCTTGATACAGGCTCCTGGCTGGCCCGTAACTCCATGCTCGCCGGTACTTTGGCGAGTGCTCTGGGCGCTCTGGTGGTCTGCGTTTTAGTGAGTCTTGTCAGCGCGCCCCCGGATGCGGACAAGGTACGCACGGTCTGGTCGATGAGAAAGCTCAGCGATGAAGAGCGCGACTCGGGGCGGATATACAATCTCTGGCCGGTCTCTTTATGGGGCCGCATCTGGCTCTGGGTGATGTTCGCCGGCTGCGCGGTTTTCCTGGCTGGCATTTTCATGGGTGCTGCAGAAGCCCCCGGTGCAGGCTGGGTGTCAATAGGCGGGATGACGGTCTTTTTCCTCGGGGCTATCAGCCGCCTCGAGTTCGACTGATATCCCCGGTTCTCGTGTCTTCGACATAGGCTAAAGGAGAGACCGGTATGCGCAAGGTGGAAGAGGCGGTCTTATTCTTCCAGGAAGGCCATAACTGCGCCCAGTCGATTGTGGCTGCCTACGGCCCGGAGCTGGGGCTGGAGAAAAATCTCGCTTTCCGGGTGACCCAGGGTCTGGGCGGCGGGATGGGGCGCCTGGCCGGGGTTTGCGGTGCTGTCAGCGGGGCGATCCTGGTTATCGGGCTTAAAACGGTGCACTCAGAGGGCATTCCCGACCGGGAAGTCAAGGCCAAGACTTATGAGACAGTCAGGGAGTTCGTGGCCCGGTTCAAAGAGCGCAACTCCTCGATAGAGTGCCGGGAAATCCTCGGCTGCGATATCAGCACCCCGGAAGGGTATAAGACTGCCAGGGAGGAGAAACTCTTAGACAACCGCTGCCCCAAGTTTGTCGAGGATGCGGCGGATATTCTCGAGGAGCTTTTCCCATAAGC
>DATKXY010000186.1:0-13677 GCA_035528795.1 archaeon
GCGGATCGCACCGGGAGAGCGCCTGATTGTTCCGCAGGGTCTTAAACCCCGGGCATGGTTTTTCGATTCTCTCAGTCGGGCGCTCTCTGAACTCCACATTAAACAAGCACAACTTCAGGCCGCCCTCAGACGAATTTACCCAAATTCAGCTCCGCCAGACACTGTGGAGGATTTCCTGGTTTACCCGGTAGGTTCTGCACTCCTGGATGTTCCGACAGCTTTCAAATGGCAGGCCCGAGGGTCAGAAGTCTCATTCAGGCTATACGAGGACAGTATAAGGGAGCCTGTGCTGGAGCGTTTTATCAGCGGGGACAGCCTGGATGGCTCATCTGTCGCTGATCTTTTAAAACCGGGCCGCAGCTATTGCTGGGTGGTGAGTTCTCAGGAGCGGTCGGACAGCAGTTATTTCCGCGTGCTGGATGAAAGGGAGCTCGACACGCTGAGCGCCCGTCTGGAAGCATTGGGGACTCTTGAAGAGCTTGAATTCCAGACTCAAGCCGGAATGGGAAAAAAGTTCGGCTGGCTGGTCCTCAAGGTATCGATGCTCTGCGAGGTCTCGCTCTATTACGAAGCGCGGGAGGCGATCAGAAACAGCCTGGAGCGTCCCGGAATCCCAGCCGGCAGAGCCCTGAAACTGCTCTCCCAGGTGAGAATGCTAGAGCGCTACAGTCCTGTATTATAAAGGTGCTTGAGAGAATTAATCGCACCTTTTCAGGCCACGGCCTGAGCCGGTGTCTTCTGTATGGGATGGAACAGACGCGGCACAGCCTCCACTATCATCCAGACAGCGAGAAACAGAGTAAAAGCGTTTATCGCCGCCAGCAGATATTGACCTTCCCTGATAAAAATTCCCTCGTTCAAAAGCATGGCCCAGGTGGTCATGATTACCATAAACAGACAGGGCAGACCTGTTACGAGGTAATAGGCTTTTCCCCTCTCCCGCAGGTAGATAGTCACTACCAGGAGAGCCAGAGCGGCAAGGAGCTGATTCACTGCGCCGAACATAGGCCAGAGTGTCAGCGCTCCTTTGCCGTCGGCTCCGGTGGCAAAAGCAAGGATCGCAGCGGTCAGCACTGCAATAAAAGTGGCGGTGTAACGTCCGGCCAATTGCTTCATTTTAAGGTCCGAGAAGAGCTCGGAAAGGATATAACGCTGAGTGCGGGTTGCCGTATCGAGAGTAGTACCGGCAAACGAGGCGATAAAGACCCCGATCAGCGCTATACCGAAAGATTTCGGTATCCCTATCACATCCATCATATTTGCCGAGCCGATTACCACCGCATTGATATTGGAAGCCAGGCCCCCGGCCGTGCTCCAGGAGTGGTAATGATGCTGCCAGGCGGCTGGGCCGGTCAAGACCTCGCCTTGGGCGGTTGTATATCCAAGGCCGATCCCTGCTGCCACAGCGACAAGCACCAGCACGGCCAGGGAGGATTCAAGCAGCATGGAGCCATAGCCTATAAACAGCGCATCCGGCTCGCTCGAGGTCTGTTTGCTGGTGGTGCCTGAGCTCACGATACTATGGAAGCCGCTTATCGCTCCGCAGGCGATAGTGATAAAAAGGAACGGCCAAAGCGGGGGTAGTCCCTCGGCATGCAGGTTGATCGCCGGGGCCACTATTGCCATTCCACGTGTGCCGCTTGCCACAAGAGCCCCTGCAGCCAGAATGCCCATAGAAATAAAAAGCTGCCAGGCGTTAATATAATCCCGCGGCTGAAGGAGCACGGTGACCGGCAGAATCGAGGCGATAAAGGCGTAGATAAGAAGCAAGATGGTCCAGGTGCCGGTCGCAGGCATGTCGAACACCTGGCCCATTGACAATGGATAAAGGCTGCCAAGATAAATTGTAAAATACATCAAGGCTACAGCGACAAATGTCGAGAGGAAGACATTTCCACCCAGGCGGTTGACTATCCAGCCCAGGCCCACAGCGATCGGTATCTGGATCCAAATGGGGATGACTGCTGAGGGGAAGATGCTGAAAATGATCGCGATCACCAGGCCGAATACGGCAATTACCACCAATAATTCCAGAAACATAATCAGGAAAAAGATCAGCCGCACCCGCCGGTTGATATATTTAGCAGCGATCTCGGAAAGGGACTTCCCCTGGTTGCGCAGGGAAACCACCAGCGCGCCCAGGTCGTGTACCCCGCCCATAATCACGGCGCCTGCAAAAACCCATAACAGGGCCGGCAGCCAGCCCCAGATAACCCCGATAGCAGGACCGACAATCGGGCCTGTCCCGGCGATCGAGGCAAAATGATGGCCGAAAATAATACCCTTGCGGGTCGGCACATAATCGTTGCCGTCCTCCATTTCCCGCGAGGGGACGACAGCCGCTGGATCGAGCCGGAAAACCTTCCGGCTCAGATATTTCCCATAAGTTTGATAAACCACCAGATAGCCGAAAAAGGTCACCAGAATCAAAACCAGGGTATCCATTGAACAGCTCCTTGAGTGACGGGCAATAAAACCTCAGAAACGCCGGCTTTGGGTGCAAAAAGACTGAAATATCCGCAATTCCGCATGTGGTTCCCTTGCTTAAATAAACAAGAGTATAGCCTAATTGGAATATTTTATAGAATTGAAATTTTATTATAATTCAGTTGTAAGATAAAGCAAGGGGAAATAATTCGACTGCCAGGCTGGGATGCCTGGTGGCCCGAATTATGCATACCTGGAAATACAGTCGAGACCACTTGAGATACTTGCACCTGATACGCGAAATGGTCTAAGTCTATATAAAATAACAGCTTGTATTTAACATTGAACCAATGGCTCTCTTTTAGGTTATTTGTCTTCAGATAATGGAGGGGTGTTACTCATGCCTTCAGGCGGCATCAATTTCCTTATTATCCAGGCAAAACGGTTGATTTTTTTAATCGTAAGCCTTTGCATTCTAAGCACTCTGGCGCAATCTCTCCAGGCGCAGATAGTCGGCGAGGTGGTGATTGCCAACCGCTATGCCAATATCCGCAGCGGCCCCGGCACTAAGTATGTCCGTCTCGGAAGGGCCAACAGAGGGGAGCGTTTTTCCGTGACTGAAATAAGGCCCGAGTGGTATCAGATCATGTATAGAGGGCGGGCAGGCTGGGTCTTTGGCAAGCTCGTGCGGTTTGAGCAGAAAATGCCGACCCAGGATGAAATCAGCCGGGTCAGCGCCGAAATCCAGAATTTGAATAATAGAATCGACAAGATGCTGGAAAAAATAAACGCAGCGAACACACTGTTGACTGAAAAGTATGCCCCCATAAGCCAGGAAAAAAAGGGGGCGGCGGGCCGAAAGTCGCCTCTAGACAAAGATAAAGAATCCATGCGGGTCGGAGGAGGAAGACCTGTAAGCATGGCCTGGGCTTTTGTGCCCGGTGGGGCGCGTCTGGTCTCGGGGCACAAGCTGAAAGGGTGGGGTCTGCTGGCGGGTACAGTGGGATGCCTGGCGGCTGGAGCATTTTATAACGCCGACTACAGAGATTACATGAAACAATACAGGGCCCTCACGCAGGATGCGCAGCCTGAACAATTCAGCGATCTGCATGATAAAGCGCAGAGCAGGCTTCGTCTGGCGAATGGCTTTTTCTATGCCGCGGCGGGTTTGTATGCTGTGAATATTTTGGATTATTTCTTTTTTCTGCCTCGCACGGGCATAGCTCTGGAGCTTAAAACCACCCCTCAAAGCGGGCAAAAAATTAATCTCAGCATGTCCTGTTCATTTTGAAAAAAATAGAGCTAACAGCGTTTGTACTGATGATTTTTTTACTCTGGGCGGGCTCCTGCCGCGATGCTCCGCGGGATAACCCGTTCGATCCGGAGTCAGAGACGCTTCTTGTCTCTATCCTCTCTCCAGGGGACAGCAGCGAGTTTCCCAGGGGGGATTCGATTACTTTCCGGGCGGAGGCCCGCACAGGCTTTGATAATGCTCCAGTGGTGGGGGGACACTTCGTCTGGCGCTCGAATATCGCAGGAATGCTCTCCGAAAGCTCCGGGTTCTCAACAGACAGCCTGCCTGTGGGGACCCATGGTATCACTGTCAGCGTGACAGATGAGCAAAACCGCAGCGGTTCCGCCTTCATCAAAGTAATCGTCCTGCCTACCCCTGATTTCGGGGTGATAATCAAAAACCCGCCGGCAGATACAATTATACTGGTCGAATACTCGATGACACCCTTTGTCAAAGAGTACGTACCCTCAGGATCCACCGTAATCGGCCGTCTCTGGTATTTCGGCGAGGGAAGCGGCATCCCTAATTCCACGCAGAAGGATCCGGGAAGCATAGTCTGGAACCAGGCGGGTACATTCAAGCTTGTTTATCAGATAGTGGATAACCTGGGAAGATCAGCCGCTGACACAGTGCTGGTGACCGTTCTTTCCGAGAGCCTGCCTCCGGTCGCGGCTATCATCTCACCCCATTCCGATACCACTCTATATAAAGGCGACAGCCTTTACCTGGAAGCTTTGGATATCGAGACTACAGTCAGGATAGTGCGCCGCGGCTGGCTTTACCCTGAGGGGAGCGGTCTTGAATCCAGAGTGGATTCTTTTGCCAGGCCAGGCTGGCGCACATTTTCACAGGTCGGAACATTCGAGCTTGTCTATCGGGTAACAGATCTTCTGGGTGTGTCGGCAGCCGATTCAGTGGTCGTAACTGTCCTGGCTGGACCTTCGCCGCCAGTGGCCGAGATTCTGTCTCCTTCCCGGGATACGACTATTTACCGGGGAACGGAGGTCAGTTTCACGGCGACCGACTCGGATCCGGACGGCGAAGTGGTCGAGCGTCTTTGGACCTGGGATGCAGGCAGCGGAATCGAGCCTGCTTATTCGGATAGTACTCGAGAGACCGGCCCGAAAATTTTCGGAGCTGTGGGAAGTTTCATTGTCCGCTACATGGTCACGGATAATAGTGGAGCCCAGGGAGTAGACTCAGTGATTGTCACCGTGGCAGAAAATGTACTCCCCACTGCCACCATATTAAATCCCTCTACCGATACTACATTGGCGGCCTGGGTCCCGATAGCCTTTAGGGCCAGCGACTATGATCCGGAGGGTGCGGTAGTGAGCCGCGGCTGGAGTTTCGGTGCGGGAAGCGGGGTCCAGGCCAAGGACGATACGACCTCAGTCACCGGTCCCAAGACCTTCACCACAGCAGGGAAATTCACCATCACTTATACGGTCACTGACGAGGCGGGCGGGGTCGGCGCAGACTCCATTAAATTGACCGTGCTTGCCAACAATCCGCCAAATGTCGAGATAATCTCCCCTATCGGCAACCAGTCGATCGCTGCCGGGGACAGTGTATTCTTTATGGCTTTGGATTCCGATCCCGGCGGCTCGATAGCCAAACGCAAATGGGACTATGGGGCGGGAAGCGGAATCGACGCTACGGCAGATACAGTCTCCGTGATCGGCAACCGCGCTTTCAATATCCAGGGGACTTTTACTGTGATTTACATGGTGACCGACAATATGGGCGTCAGCCGCAGCGATTCCCTGACCGTAAAAGTAGGCTCAGGGCTCTGAGCGCACCCTGCGCTTGAACAGCCGGATCTTTCCAGCCAGGCTTTCCAGCCATTTAAGAACATGCGGGCCGGCACTATCCTTCGCCGGTAAACACTGACCAAAAATATTTGAAATTTATTTCGGAATGTCCCAAGTAAAGGTAGTAAATAACTATTGACTTTTTCTTTTCTATCCCTTATATTAAATTAGAACTTGTCCTAACAGGGGGTAGAAAAATGAACTTAGTCGAGATTTTTAAACTCTTTCCAGCCCAAGATGATTGTTTGTCCTATATTGAACAAGCCCGCTGGAAAGACAAATCCCGCTGTCCTTATTGCCAGTCAATTAATACAACTTCAATGCCAAAGGAAAAGCGCCATCATTGTAACAATTGCAATACCAGTTTCAGCGTAACCGTTGGAACTATCTTTCACCATACCCGCCTGCCGCTTCAAAAATGGTTCCTTGCTGTTTGCCTTATTCTTAACGCTAAGAAAGGAATCTCTTCTCGTCAACTATCCCGTGATTTAAAGGTCAATAAAGATACGGCCTGGCGTATTTCAATGAAAATCCGAGAAGCAATGTTTGAGCCAGAACAACGAAATATGCTTCATGGTATCGTTGAGGCTGACGAAACTTATATTGGCGGCAAACCGAGAAAAGGCGCTCCCGGCCCAAAGCCAAAGCGCGGACGTGGCACGAAAAAGATTCCCGTTTTTGGTATGGTAGAGCGGAATGGTAATATTAAAGCTCGTATTGTTCGCAAAGATCAACTACAGGCCCGCAAGTTACAAAATTTAGTCCGCCGGAACGTTGACATAACCAATACCACCCTGATAACCGATGAGTTCAAGGGCTATATCCGAATCAAGCAGATGATGCCTCATAAGACGATTAATCATAATGTCTGGTACGTTGACGGTGATATTCATACCAATACCATCGACTCGTTTTGGGCACTTCTCAAGCGAGGGATAGTGGGACAATATCATAAAGTCAGTCTACGCTATCTCCCCCGCTATATTACTGAATTCTGCTACCGACATAACTACCGCAAACATCATGATCTTTTCAACTTCACAATCCAAAAAGGACTAGGGGTATAAAATGAAAAAAGTAACACATAAAGGAACTTTACTAATTAGTGGCATAGATATTCCCTGTTATGTTACTGACGATGGGCAAAGGCTATTAGCTTCAAGACGATTGCAAGTTATACTTAAAGTAACAGAAGAAACAACCTCTTCTGGGCGACAAGTTCCCGGAAAAAGGATGGACCGTTTTTTTGGTCAAAAATCGCTCAAACCATTATTTGACAGGGTTTTTGATAGGACCCTCTTGGAACCAATTAGGGTAAAAGATGAAGGCAAAACTATAGTTGGCTATGATGCAAGATTATTATCCGAAATATGTAGAACCATACTTGAAGGACGACGAGAAGGTTTATTAGTTGGGAAAAGACAAAAAATAATTGCCTATCAGTGTGAAATATTACAATCTGGATTTGCTCAAGTTGGTCTTATTTCACTTATTGACGAAGTTACTGGATATCAAGAAGTAAGAGACAAAATAGCTCTCCGAAAGATTCTTGATAAGTATCTTTTAGTGGAACAAGCAAAATGGGCCAAGCGATTTCCAGATGAGTTTTACGAATTAATGTTTAAGCTAAGAGGCTGGCAATGGAAGGGAATGAAGGTAAATAGACCAAGTATTGTAGGAAAATATACTAATGATCTCGTATATGAACGATTGGCCCCTGGACTTTTGGATGAATTAAATCACCTTAATCCGCCAGATGAAAAAGGAAGAAGAAAATCAAAGCATCAACAATGGCTTACTGAGGACATAGGACATCCTGAGCTTCAAAAACATCTTTATATGTTGATAGGTTTTGAAAGGGCATCTGCAAATTGGGGTATGTTTTATAGAATGGTACAAAGGGCGCTGCCCAAGCTTAACGAACAAATACCTTTGGCATTGGAGGAATAAAATGGAACAATGGCAAAATAAACTCTACTATGGTGATAATCTTGAAGTGCTCCGAAAATATATTGAAAAAGATACCATAGACTTGTGTTATATTGACCCACCATTTAATTCCAAGCGAAATTACAATCAGATTTATAATAATCTTGGAGAAGAAGATAAAGCCCAGGCACAAGCTTTTGTAGATACATGGACTTGGGACGATATGGCGGAGGAGGGCTTCGCTGAAATTATAAGTAATCATAACGGGGTTTTTACAAGACAAAGCATGGAACTTATGCAAGGATTTTTAAAGGTTCTTAGAAAAGGAGGCCTATTATCGTATCTCATTAGTATGACCCTTAGGATTGCAGAAATATTTAGAGTTTTAAAGCCTATCGGGAGTTTTTATCTGCATTGTGATCCCACAGCATCTCATTATTTGAAGTTAATAATTGATTCAATATTTTGTGGTCGGGGCGGAGATTTTAGGAATGAGATAATTTGGTGGTATGAAACGGGAGGAATACCCCGCTATGATTTTTCAAGAAAGCACGATGTAATTTTCAGATATTCCAAATCAGAAGATGTAATCTTTAATGCTAAAGACGTAATGGAGCCTCGTAGCGATGAAGTATTAAGAAGAATAGCAACGGGTATTGAAAGTGCAACGAGATCAAAAGGCCAATTTAGACATCCATCAGATGTTTTTAAAATTGCTTCAATTAATGCAATGGCGCGGGAAAGACTCGGCTACCCAACACAGAAACCCGAAACGCTTTTAGAACGCATTATTAAAGCAAGCAGCAATGAGGGAGATATTGTTTTAGATGCCTATTGTGGATGCGGCACAACTATTGCCGTTGCTGAAAGATTGAGGCGTAGATGGATTGGAATGGATATAACGTATCAAAGTATATCGCTAATTTTGAAGCGGCTTAGCGAACATTTTGGCAGTAGCATTTTAGAAAATATCGAATTAAACGGTATTCCCCGTGATATGAAAAGTGCAATAGCTCTAGCACATAAGAAAGATGATCGTACTAGAAAAGAATTTGAAAAATGGTCCATTCTTACTTTTTCAGATAACCGAGCAATAATCAATGAAAAGAAAGGCGGAGATCAAGGCATAGACGGTATATCTTTTGTTAAGGATAATGACGAAAAAGATCAGCCAATAACAAAAGATGTACTGTTTAGTGTTAAATCGGGCGAAACACTTTCACCTTCGGTTATTAGAGATTTAAATGGTACAATAGAAAGGGAACAGGCAGCAATGGGATATCTTATTACTTTGTATTCAATGGATAATCTTGTAAAAGAAAGTAAAAAATATGGACAATATGAAAACAGGCAATTCGCACAAACATATCCCAAGATAGAAGTTGTTTCAGTGCAAGAAATTTTAGATGGAAGACGTATGGAGATTCCTATATCCTTAGAGGTTTTAAAGAAGGCAGAACAAAAAGGCATCTCAAGCCAAATATTTCTAGGATTGAAATGAGATAATAATTTTGATTTTCTTATTGACTATCTCAATTTCTTGAGGTAGGATTAATTTAACGGGATTATATAGATAAGACACTCAAAGAAGTTACAAATAAAAACGGGACACGTGCGTCAGCTGCGTTAGTAGGGTTCCCTTTGGACCCAGTCCATCGGATTCCCAAAGGCCCCACTAACCCTATGGTCAGCACGTGTCCCGTAATGTGATTTTACTTTCCAAAGAACAATAACCTCAAGGAAATTACTATGGCTAAAAAAATCTCGCCTGGTACAAAAGCACCAGAGTCAGGACAATACAAAAACACAAGCACTGGTACAGAAGTAACTGTAACTAAGGGAGAACCATTACCACCAACGCCAAAGCCGGGCCAAGTCTATGTTTTGGCAGATAAAACCAAACACAAAAATGATTAAATAGAGCCAATTACCCCTACAAACTCAGGGTTGTCTTTTAGTACGGCTAATAACCAGTGTGTCAAACGAGTTACATCCTTTTCGCAGCCCTTTATCTGTGAAAAATGGTAAATTGCGTGTATTATTTCGTGTAATATGGTTTCTATCATTGCGGCATCAGACTGCTTCTGAATAACAATCTTTAGCGATTGGTGATCTATTGACCCCTTAAGCCCCTCCGTGGGATGTTGCTTCACAACCTCAAGCCCGAAAGTCAATTCTCCAAGCTTGAGGTTTTTTATTTGATAATCCATATTATTGCTTGATTTTTGACAAGTCATATCTCACTACCTTTAGCTGGGACATTCCGATTTATTTTATCTAACCACAAAGACACAAAGACACAAAGAGGAGTGTATATTTATTTTTGTACTTTGTTGCTATCATTTGTTGAATTATGAAAAACCAGGATTCAATAAAGCCAATAAAACCGATTCCCCCTGAGGTTAATCTAGTTGCACGGCAAATTGTAGACGCCGCATTCTGCGTACATTCCAGCCTGGGACCCGGTCTGCTGGAAAGCGTCTATGAAAATTGCCTGTCGTATGAAGTTAAGAAACGAAAGCTAAGGATTTCTCAACAGCTTTCCTTAGCTGTGCTTTACAATGGCCAGCAGTTGGATTCAGGTTTGAGATTAGATTTTCTTGTTGAGGAATGCGTGATAGTCGAGCTGAAAGCCGTAGAAAGACTTCTGCCCTTAGACCGCTCTCAAATCCTGACATATTTAAGACTTACAGGATACCGACTGGGTTCGTTTGTCAATTTCAATGTCCCGGTTATCAAAAATGGTATCAAACGAATAGTCTTATAAGCCCTTTGTGTCTTAGTGTCTTTGTGGTTAAAAATGTAAGAGATATTCTCTTAGAGTGAATTTGTAAGAATCTGACACCGCCCGATATTCGATAAAGAGGATTAAGCTCCTTATCGGTTTAATCAGGATTTGAGTTTTTTTGACTGTCCTCAGGGAAAGGAGATTTGTCTTCCGGCGGAGCCTTAATCCTGGCAGCAGCGACTTGTCTGCTCACCACATAATCCTCGGGATGGATCATCCCAAGGCTTAAGACGAGCTTCAATCCCTCTTCAACCGAAAGATCGAGGCGCTGGAGCTCGTCCTCAGGCACTAGTAGAATATAGCCGGAGGTCGGATTGGGTACTGTGGGGATGAAGACATGAGCTACCTGTTTTCCGGCTGAGCTTTCTTTTGCCAGGAAAAGATCAGCCGGTTCACGGCTGGTCACGAAACCCACTGCATATAAGCCTTTGCGCGGATACTCGATAATCACCACCTGCTCGAAATTGCCGGCCTCCATCTCCAGCAGCCCATCCGACACCTTTTTGATCGAATTGAAAATCGTTCCTATCAGGGGAATGCGTGCTAACAGAATATCCTTGAAATTATTCAGCTTACCCCCAAAATAAGTCCTGCCCACCAGACCCACCAGCCAGATCAAAAGGAACAGGCTCAAAAAACCGACACCGTAAATGTATTCCCCGAAAAAGCGGGCGAGATGGCGGCCCAGGATCTGGTCCAGTGCGCGGAAAAGCCAGGTCACCAGAAAGATCGTGGTAATCACCGGTATTAAAATTATGAGGCCGGTTGTAAACTGGCGGCGAAAGGCTTTAAGAACCGGATGACGGGTCACGAATGTTATTCCTCTTTGGACAATTGTGACTGGATTGAATTTTAACTCATAACTTATTGCAAAATAATAAATCAAGCTTCTTTTGGCAAGCTCGGCTCCAGGCGTAGGTTATAGATGCGCTTCAGACCAGGGAACCAATCGGGGTCAAAGCTTAGTTGATTGACAAAGCCCCGAGCCTGATTTACATTAAAGCCTGTTTGCCACACTAATTATACCCGGGAGTAAACATGGATAAAGGATTCAGTGTCGTAATCGGCATGACAATAGCTTATGCGGTCAGTTTTTTCGGTCTGCTCTTGGCTTACATAGTTTACCAGCGCAACCACCACTATGATGACCTGTGGCGGAAGCGGCCGGTCGGTGTTTCCTTTTTTGCCGCTCTTTACGGTTATATCCTGCCTGTGCTCTTTTTGATCAACTGCATCCTTACTCTGGCAATCAAGTTTGCCAAAGGATGGGAATTCAACAGCTTTGTCTGGAATACCCAGGCCCTTATCTGGCCGGTTCCGGTAGGGATTATTTTGTTTTGGCTCTTAGGCAGGCGTTTCTGGCGCATGGATGCGGGCGGCTATGCCGCTGCTCTGGCGGTGACAGCCTCGGCCACAGCCGTCATGATCTATCTTGTCGCCTATGCGGTATCCGCAGGCCATGAGCTTACCCGCCTGGGTGTCTTTGCCACCGGACTGCTCTGGCACCTGGTTTGGATGATCTACTTATTGGGTGCAAAAGTACGCAGGTCGTTTTCGAAGCAGGGCGCCCCGGCCTGACTTTAGAGCGCTGAACACTCGATTAATCTCCCGGCTAATTGGGAAACCACAAGTTCTCGTTCAATCCGAGCCCGGCAAAAGGCGGCTGACAGTGGATTATCCTGTTTGTGTGGCCCAGGTTGCAAAGCCTTTTCCTTCCTTGATCCCCTCCGGCGATAGCCAGCTCCTGTCAAAGCGCGCAGTCGTTTGAGTGAAATCTGACCCGGCGCTGGTGCCGGGAAGGGAATAAACGCGCACCATGACGTATCTTTACTCTGCTGGTGAAATAATAGTTGAGAGTGCTTGAGGTTATTCCTTATCAATCCTGCCAGCCTGAATATTTTCAGCGCTTTATTATCCGGCGCTTGACAATGGGGTCTCGAAACCGTAAGATAAAAAGCCTTGACAATCCCGGTAATTCAGATTTTCTCGAGGAAGGAGTGCGGTTATGGAATTCAAGAAGCTTGATAACTACCGCTGGCAGATCCCGCAGGAAGGGGGTATGCGGGTACCAGGGTTGATATACGCTTCAGAAGAGATGCTCGAGGCAATTCGCAAGGAAAATGCGATCGAGCAGGTCGCCAATGTGGCCTGGCTGCCGGGTGTGGTAGGCAGTTCCATGGCCATGCCTGACATTCACTGGGGCTATGGGTTTCCCATCGGAGGAGTTGCGGCCATGGATGCCGAGGAGGGAGTGATCAGCCCTGGCGGGGTGGGTTATGATATCAACTGCGGCGTGCGCCTGGTGGCCACGGATCTGGGTTACGAGGAGGTAAAGAGCCGGGTGCGCGATATGGTGTCCGGGCTTTTCCGCGATGTGCCCTGCGGAGTAGGGAAAGGAGGCGACCTTGTACTCGAGCGCAAAGCGCTTGAGAAAGTTGTCCGCGAGGGCGCCCGCTGGATAGTGGCCCGTGGTTACGGCAGTGATGCGGACCTTGAGCACTGCGAGGATGGAGGCTGTATTGCCGGCGCTGACCCGGGTCTGGTCTCGGAGCGGGCCTTTAAGCGTGGAAGTGATCAGCTCGGCACTCTCGGGAGCGGAAACCATTTCCTCGAGCTCCAGGAGGTGGTGGAAATCTATGATGAACATACGGCCAATGTTTTCGGGCTGCGGAAAGGCCAGTTCGTGGTCTTTATTCACTCGGGCTCGCGGGGTTTCGGCTACCAGGTGTGCGAGGATTCATTGGGCATAATGAACCGCGAGATTGGAAAACTGGGCTTTAACCTGCCTGACCGTCAGCTGGCATGCGCATATATTAAAAGCGAGACCGGCCGGCATTATATCGCCTCCATGGCTGCAGCGGCTAATTACGGCTGGGCCAACCGCCAGCTTTTAATGCACAGGGCGCTGGAATCGATAAAGCGTACGCTTAAAATATCTCCTGCCCAGCTTAAAGCCCGCCTTGTCTACGATGTGGGGCACAATATCGCCAAGCTTGAAACCCATGAAACAGGCGGCAAAAAGCGCACGGTTTGGGTGCACCGCAAGGGAGCCACCCGCTCTTTCGGACCGGGAAGGCCCGAGGTGCCCGCCGACTACCGCGCTGTGGGCCAGCCCGTGCTGGTTCCAGGCGATATGGGCTCAGCAAGCTATGTCCTTGCTGGCACAGAAAAGGCTATGGCCGAAAGCTTCGGCTCCAGCTGCCACGGCGCAGGAAGAGTGCTCTCAAGGCATAAGGCGATCAAAGAGGCCCGGGGCAGGTCGATCGCCAAAGAACTTGAGGATGCGGGTATCTATGTCCTGGCCCGGGGAAAGCAAACCCTTAATGAAGAAATGCCCGAAGCCTATAAAAATGTGGATGAGGTGGTCGAGATAGTCCATAAGGCCGGACTTGCACTCAAGGTAGCGCGGATGAGACCGGTGGGAG
>DATKXY010000187.1:0-2478 GCA_035528795.1 archaeon
ATTGCGTATTGAGTAGGTTGCATTTGTTATTCCGCTAAGGGATTTCCGTCCTTTTAGCTGGGGGCCAAAAAAAACGATCCCTCTATAAATGCACGGATGTGCGCGTTTGATGCGAAAAAACACCCCGATTTTTGATGCCGGGTTGGCGTAAATCGAGGCCGGGGATGGAGATAAAAATTTTTTATTTTTTTTGGATTTTGTCGTCAGGTATGGACGGGTTTGGTTGAAAAAGATTAAGTTCGTAGTTCGTTGTTCGTAGTTCATTGTTAGTTCGGAGTTCGTAGTGGTTTACATGCCTTCGTCAACAAGGCCATATAAATGGCCTTTTTCATAAGCTGGCTAAAAAGGTATTTTATTAGTCAAGAAATGGCAAAAAATGCACAAAAGGAACAGAAAAATGACCAAAAAAGTGCTTTATTAACCACGGATTTCACGGATTTTTTCACCACGAAGGCACGAAGAACACGAAGAAATATTTAATCGCAGATTAACGCTGATTTGTTTTTATGGTGGACAGGGATTATTTGGGTTGGTAGATTGGGGGCTTACAGGACGAAGATATCAGGGAGCCGCACCATAAGATTGAGAACCGGCAGGTCCATTTTGAACTGCCGGGGCGTTGGGATTAATAGCTGACTGGCCATACTTTGAAAGAAAAAAATGTACCGGACACCTTTAATTATGCCTGATTGGCCTGAATGTGACAGAGGCGTTACAATTATGGCTGTACAAATATTGATAGCGGAGGGCAAACATGGTAAAGTGAAGATTGTCGCTCAAAGTTCATATAACACTATTGTTCAAAGGGTCAGCGGCATATGAAGAAACGGTTATCTTTGCAAGACAAAGCTCTTTTGGCTATGACCGAGGCCGTGAGAGAAGTCATCGAGCGTCATAAAAAAGAAAAATGGCCGCTTGCTCAAAAAAGTACCGAACACGCTTAATCTTCGGAAGGAATGGAACATGAAAGAACCGTTGCTGGTCGAACTGGTTTTGAGGAACCTTCTGTCTTTCGGACCCGACACCAAACCGATTCCGCTGAAGTCGTTGAACGTACTGATTGGTCCTAACGGCTCCGGGAAATCCAATCTATTGGAGGCAATCAGTCTGCTGCGCTCTGCGCCGAAAGACCTGTCTGCACCTGTCAAAGAGGCCGGTGGCGTGAGCGATTGGCTATGGAAAGGAGCGAAGAGTCCAACCGCCACTATAGAGGCAGTCATTAGCAATCCTAAACAAGACGAAATGCCGATCCGGCACAGTTTCTCGTTTGTGGAGCACGGCAAGCGGTTTGAGGTGACAAGGGAACGAATTGAGAACAGAGACGCTTGGAGTGGGTATGATGATCCCTTTTTTTTCTATCGAAACGATCGTGGGGATATTCGCCTGACAGAGAAGAAGCCACAATACGAAACCTCAGCACCGTCGGAACAGAAGGAGGGCGAAGAGAGGCAGTTGCCAAGAGAAACCATTAATCCAGAAGAATCCGTTCTTTCACAACTCAGAGACCCGGAACGCTATCCGGTCCTGTCCTATCTGGCAGATACTTATGCACGTTTTCGGCTTTATCGTGAATGGACCTTTGGTCGATATACGGCTCCACGCCAGGCGCAGAAAGCCGACCTTCCCAAGGAGTATTTGTTAGAAAGCTACGAGAACTTGGCCTTGGTGCTAAACTATCTACGTCGCCATGTCCGGAAGGAATTGGTCGGAGCTTTGTCCTCGCTCTATCCTGAAATCAAAGATTTCGAGATCGATATTGGTGGAGGATGGGTGCAACTCCTTATGACGGAGAGAGAATACAGCATACCTGCTACAAGACTCTCTGACGGCACACTACGGTATTTGTGCCTGCTTGCAATTCTCTGTCACCCTGATCCACCACCGTTGGTTTGTTTAGAAGAACCGGAGCTGGGCTTGCATCCCGATGTGTTGCCCAATCTGGCAAAACTGATGTTGTCGGCGTCAGAACGTTGTCAGTTGATTGTCACGACGCATTCAGACATTCTGGTAGATGCTCTAACCGAAACCCCCGAATCGGTAATAGTCTGCGAGAAGCAGGACGGCAGAACCCGGATGCAGCGCCTGGACAGCAAGGAACTTACCCAATGGCTGGATAGGTACCGTCTTGGCCAGTTGTGGCTCAAGGGCGAGATAGGAGGCATGCGCTGGTGAGAGCGTACATCTACATAGAAGGTGGCGGGGATTCAAAGGGACTTCACGTGCGATGCCGCCAAGGGTTTCGGCAGCTGCTGGAACGGTGCGGTTTCTCCGGGCGGATGCCTCGATTGGTGGCGTGCGGCGGTCGTCCAGCAGCGTATGGCGACTTCAAGACGGCGCACGAGAGCAACAAGGCGGAATATGTGGCCATGTTGATCGATAGTGAGAAGCCCGTGAGCAATCCCGAGGAGACCTGGGATCACCTCAGGAATTGCGACCGTTGGGAACGGCCGGATGGGGCTGATGACGAACAGGTGTTGT
>DATKXY010000188.1:0-51214 GCA_035528795.1 archaeon
CGAGCTTTCAACTCAATGAATGCCGTCGAAGATCAACTTGTCGATCAACTTGCCTGTTTGGAAAAAAATCCCCAACGGGTTCACAGCATAACAGGCTGGCCTTGGATTGTTAATCTTAACTTGAACGCAAAATAGTATGAATGGGAATATGGACTGCATAGTGCGCCAGATACAGGAAAAAAGGCCTGTCCCGGTTGTCCTCGATAAACTTCTCGGCTTCCCAGGCCAGACGGTCGGTCAGGTATTCGCCCTCCAGGCCGACAATGGGGGGATTATCACCCCACGCCGGAAAAAAATAATCCCGGGGCATGCCGCTGTGGGTCCCCCCGACATTGAGGTCGAAACCCTGTTTTTCGGGATAGTAAGGCTCGCCACCGAGATGCCATTTGCCGATATGGCCCGTAGTATAGCCAGCCCCTTTCAGCGCCTCGGCGATAGTTATCTCCTCCAGGGGAAGCTGGTCCAGATATTCCGCAGGGAGGACCGGTGAGTTCTCCTTTGTCCGGCGTCCCTTGAGATAGTCAGTCAGGTGGAGCCTGGCCGGGTATTTGCCGGTCATTATACTAGCCCGCGTAGGCGAGCACACCGGGCAGGCGGCATAGGCATCCGTGAATCTCATCCCTCCCCGGGCGAGCCTGTCGATATTCGGGGTCTCGTAGAATGTGCTTCCGTAGCAGCCTGAATCCCGCCAGCCCATGTCATCGATAAGGATAAAAACAAAGTTGGGCCTCTTGCCCTCAGGAGAATCCGTAAAAGCCCGGGCCGAACCAAGCAGAAAATCTCCACCGGCCAGGCTTAATAAGACCTTACCCGTCTCGCTAAGGAACCGGCGCCTGTCTATAGGTTTCATTTTAAGTCCCCGCTAGTACGTGATAAAATGTCTGCTGAATGAACTGCCCCGTAGAAAGCCGCAAGGTATCTATTCGAAATTCGATTTATGAATTTGGAGCCATACTTTCATCCACACCCGCAACGGGCACGGCATGCCATGCCCCTACACCTGTAATCAGCAACTGGCTACCATGAAGCAGAGCTTCGAGGAATTTCTTTCGATTAAAAAATAAGGAATAGAAGAAACCAGGGTTTAAAAATCCTATGATAAAAAAATATTGATGCTATTTCCTGTTCTCCAATTCCCCGCTTCTCCGCTTCTGCGTTTTTCCGTTTCCCCTTCTCAGGTTCCCCTCTTCCACGTTTCTCCGTTTCTCCGCTTCCCCGTTTCTCCGCTTCCCCGTTTCTCCGCTTCCCCGTTTCTCCGTTTCTCCGCTTCTCCGTTTCTCCGTTTCCCCGCTTCTCCGCTTCCCCGTTTCTCCGCTTCTCCGTTTCCCCGCTTCTCCGCTTCCCCGTTTCTCCGCTTCCCCGTTTCCCCGTTTCTCCGCTTCTCCGTTTCCCCGTTTCTCCGCTTCCCCCCTTCCCCCTCACCCCTCCCCAATCACTTTCCTTTTAAGCACCTCCACATCCCTCACTCCCTCATCAATCTGTATCCGGTAGGCTTTTTTAAGTATCTTGCCCATTTCAGGACCCGGCTCGATAATCCCGATCAGGTGGCGGCCCAGGAGGACCGGTTTCTCAGGCTCCTTGCTGACCTGGGACTCGCGCGCTGTTTTCAGGAACCAGTCCACCATTTCGCTTTCCACATTCAGGGGTAAGTCGCCTTCTGTATTTATACCCCTGGAGTCGGCAAGGGCGAGGGCGGCAAGCAGCTCGAGATCAGCCTCAGGGGCAAGCTTAAGGGCCAGGCGCTTGAAACCTTTTTCCGTAGACTTGTTCTGGTAGAACTGCAGGACTTTCATGTGTTCTGCCACGAGCTTTGAAACGCCCTTCACTATCAGGCTGGTTTTAACCAATCGCTTTAGAAGGGCCTTAGTGAGCTTTTCCCCCTCCCGGTCATGCTCCATGCTGCGGATATGCCCTTCGCGCATTGCAGTGGTGACCGGCTTGCCGATATCGTGGCACAGCGCGGCCCACATGAGGATCAAATCGCGCTGTTTATCGCCAGAGCGCAGGGCCGCCGCTGCATCCACCACCTGGAGAGTGTGCCGCCAGACATTGCCCTCAGGGTGCCACTCCGGGTCCTGGGGCGTATCTTTCAAAGGGGCAAGCTCAGGCAGGACCTCGGGGAGCCGGCCTAGCTCATTCAGCCAGCGCAGGCCCAGGGATGGACGGTCCGCTTCGAGCAGGAGCTTGTTGAACTCCTCCTCGATCCGCTCGACCGAAACTTTGGCGATATCCATCCGCTGGCAGACTTCGTTCAGCTCAGGGCCAGGCTGCATCTCGAAACGGGCGGCAAACTGCATCACCCGGTAAAAGCGCAAGGGGTCCTCGACAAAAAGCCCGGAGTCCGGTGTGCGCAACACACCCTGTTCCATGTCCCTTTGGCCGCTCCAGGGATCGAGTATCTCGCCGGTGAGCACATCCTGGAGCATGGAGTTCATGGTCAGGTCGCGCCTGCGGCTTGCCTCTGCCGGAGTCATCGAAGGGTCTGCGGCTACCCTGGGGTGACGGCCTGCGCTGTCCTGCCTGGGGACAGACCAGTCCACATCAAGGCCAGCCACTCGCAGCACCCCGAACTGCCTGCCCACCAGAATTATTTTTCCGCTTTCGGCCAGGATTTTTTGCAGTGTCTCCATAGAAAGCCCGTAGACCTCTATATCGATATCCTTGGGCTTTCGGCCCAGGAGACTGTCACGGACAAATCCGCCCACGAAAAAGGCCCTGCCGCCGGAATCATAGATGCGCCGGGCTATGCTGGAAATGTTTTGGATTGTCTCGGGCGCCACTTTGAAACTCATTCCGCAATCTTCCCCTGCCTGAAGAGTCCTGTAGCTATAAACAATTTACTGATTAAAAATTTCGCTGCGCAGAAGGTGATATTCATCGAAAAACCTGCGCTGCTCGAGGATCAGGATCAGGTAACTGGCAAAAGCCACTGAGCCGAGGATAGCCAGCATGATCACCAGCTGATAGCGGATCGCCGCTAGAGGCTCCATACCGCTCAGGATTTGTCCGGTCATCATGCCGGGCAGAAAAACAATTCCCATGCCGCTCATATTGCTCAGGGTGGGGAGCATGCTGGCCCGGAAACTGGCGCGCAGCATTTTGCAGGTGGCCTCTCTGGAGGTGGCTCCCAAGGCTACGAGGGTCTCGACAAGCCCGTGCTGCTCTTTGACACTGTTGTAGAAACGCTCAAGGGCCAGAGCGCACCCGTTCATCGAGTTGCCGATAATCATGCCGGCCAGGGGGATAATATAGCGGGGCTCATACCACGGCTCGATCCTGATCACCAGGATCGCCACAAATGCAATCACAGCGCCCGCTCCAGCGAGCATGGACAGGAAGAGCAACAGACCCAACCCTTTG
Organism: archaeon; assembly: GCA_035528795.1. Taxonomy (GTDB): domain Bacteria; phylum Gemmatimonadota; class Glassbacteria; order GWA2-58-10; family GWA2-58-10; genus DATKXY01. Next base: position 3,361 of record DATKXY010000188.1, read on the forward strand.
AATTTCAATCCGGTGCGGTCTATCACAGTCCTGGCCCCAAAGAAAATCATGGCCAGGATCACTCCCACAACCACATACCAGATACTGATTTTGAAAATATATTTCAAAATATAACCGACAGCTAAAAGCTGAAGGCTCATGCGCAGGACAGAGACGAAAAAATCCCGGTTCAAGGCCAGCTTATTGGTCTGCACTATGAGCCACAGGGGCAGCATGATACCGTAAGCCGCAAAAAGCCCGATCATCGTAATTTCATAATACTTGGGGCTCATTTTCCCTTATCCAGAAATTTCTTGAGTTTGGAAATGTCCAGACTTTCTTCCACGGATTGTATTCTGCCGTCCTTGATCAGCACCTGCATCCGGGTACGCTGGATCAGCTCCGGGGAATGGGTGGCCATGATAAGGGCCAGTCCGGGTAAGCTGGCGGTGATATTGTTGAAAATATTTTCTGCGGTTACCAGATCGAGAGCGGATGTCGGCTCATCCAGGAGCAGGGCCCGGGGCTTGAGACACAAAGCCCGGGCAATCGCCACCCGCTGTTTCTCGCCGCCTGAGAGAGTGTCCACCCGTTTGTGAAGAAATTCAGGATCAAGCTCCACGCATTCGAGGTATGCAGCGATCTCCTCATCCGAGGGGCCACGCTCCCCTATCGCGGAATTGAAAGTGAACGGCAGGGTAAAATTTTCGGCTACTGTTTCGCCCCAGAGGACAGGTTCCTGATAGGTGAGGGGAATTTTTCTGCGCAAGGCCGGGATCGAGAGAGCGCTCGCCCTCTGGCCGTCGAACTCTACAGATCCGGAAGACGGTTTGACCATGAAGCAGAGCAATTTCAACAAGGTTGACTTGCCGCTTCCGCTCGGGCCCACTATCGCAGCCCGGACGCCTTCCGGCAGGCAGAGATCGATTCCAGCCAGAATAGTCTTACCGGATATATTGACATTTACATTTTGGAGTCTGAACATGGCCAAACAATTTCTATCATAACATAGCTCACTGCTCTCAGGCAGAGCTTGGCAAGAGCAACGGAGAGACGGATAAAAACTCAATCTTCCAGCCGATGGTGGATACGCAAGCTTTTATTAAGATCCACATGCCCGCAAACAATCAGGGTATCGCCATCCTGGAGCTCTTCTTCATCTTCCACCCCGAAAAAGCAGTTATTTTCCCGGCAGAGAGCTATGGCCCGGATCGGAAAATTCTCTTTGAGCTCCCTCAGGGTACAGGTTTTAGTAATAAAGACCTGGTCTATCCTATAGCTTTGAGTCAGCATCTGATGGAGCACTTCATTGACATATTTATTAGTCACCTCGCGCAGCATCCTGTCCGAACCCACTTTGCCGACAAACACCGGGATTGCGCCGATACGGCGGTAATGGAATTCCATATCATCATCTACCGCGCGCACAATGCGCAACAGGGGGGTATCGACAAAATCAAGACCCAGGGCGAAATTTTTTTCATCATAAGGAGTACAGATAGCAACCGCATCGAACTGTTCCAGGCTGTAATCTTTACCGAGTCCCGTTCCCAAATGGAACTCCAGACCATCTTTGCCAAAACGTTTTTGTAAAGAGTCAATTTTGGCGGCCACAGGCTCAACAATAATTATCTCTCTCCGCGTAGCGATCAGTTCCTCGATGATAGTATTCCCGATTGTTCCGCCGCCGAGAACAAGGAATTTATCAGTGCGTACCGGCAGATCAGGAGCTTCCAGACGGCCGAGTTTTCTCACAGCGGATAACGGATCTTTGAATCCAATGGCCAGCACCTTTGTCCCTTCATTCGAAGAAGCGTCGAAACGAATCTTGCCGTCGACCACTTGAGCCAGCGGTACATATTGCCATCCCCCTTCAGCTATCCTTTTCGGCATAACTCTGAATTCAAGCAAACCATCGACAGGGAAAAGGAAGCGATCCAGGAAATCAGTGGACTTGGGGCGGATCATGACAGAGACCATTTTCAACCCGCCGCTGAAATGCGGAGAAATCGGCTCAACCCCCACACGCCTGAAACGCTGGATATGAGAGAAATCTCCGGAAAAAGTGCTGATAACCCGCACCCGATTTTCAAGCATCGCAGCCAGGAGGACGTTTCTCTCATCTTCAAGGTAAAGAAGGTAGGCGCACTTGGCAGCTTCAGGCCGCAAAAGATCCACGGTCTCCGCACTGGAAGGTTTTGCCACGATATATTTAAGAGCCTTATACATATCTTTGAATTCCTGGAGAAGCTTTATATCCTCGCTTACCAGATATACATCATGCTGTTCCACCAGGCCCTGGATAATCTTGTTGATCAGCTCGCGGTCATCACCGAATATAATGAAATGCCCTTCCGCCCGCTCCAGTGACTTTCTCATCTCGTTAAGAACTTTCAGATTGTATACCTCCTCCACCACCACGCGGGCGTAAATATGGGCGCTCAGGATAATGAACCGCGTTACCAGATAGATACCGACAATAATGGTTACCAAACGGATAAATGTTCCCCCGGTGAATCCCTCATCCGTATAGCCAATCGAAGCCATGGTGATCCAGACGAAATACAGGCATTCGATCAATGTTCGCGGTGTTCCCTGGAATCTCTCCAGAAGGTAATAGGCCATTCCGAATATGGAAACCATTACAGTTATACTGATTAGAATAATAATATAGACCCTGGTGGTTTCCCTGAGCTGAGCCCTTTCCTGCCAGATTAAATGGCGCAGGTAATCTTTAAGATTCTTAAACGTTTCAGCATTCCTTCCTTGGGAAAATTATGCTGGTTACTCTAAAGCATTCAGGTGGAAAAATGCCTGTAAGAAATCTTTGATAAATTTTATTATTTTAACTAGAGGGCCTGGTTTGCTTTTTATAACGCTATGAAAATCAATAGGTTATTGTAGGGGCGGGTCGCGAACCGCCCCTGCGATATATCGAATATTATCCTTTTACCCGTTATTTTTTCAAAGGTCTCTATAAATATTTTAAGTCTTTTATTTGTTAATCGGAATACTACTTATTTAAATACCCTTCGAAAAACCGCTTTAGATCCAAATTCCCGCCGCTGATAATTACCCCTATCTTACAATTTCGATCTCCAGGGAGCTTTCCTTTAAGCACTGGCACCAGAGAGACTGCGCCAGAGGGCTCCACTACGAGCTTCATCCTCTCCCAGAGAAAGCGCATTGTCTCGAGGATCTCCTCTTCCTCTGCCAGCACTATATCGTCGACCAGTTTTCCTATCACCTCAAAAGTGAGACTGCCCAGGGAGGTCCGTAAGCCGTCAGCGATAGTGCGCGGATCTGTCTGGGGCACGATTTTTCCGCTACGGAACGAGCGACAGGCATCATCCGCTCCTTTAGGCTCCACACCCCAGACAGTAACTCCCGGAAAAAGCCCCTTGGCGGCTGCCGCCGTACCGCTTAAGAGCCCCCCTCCCCCGACCGGAGCGAGCAGGAAATCGAGCTCGCCCACCTCTTCGCACAGCTCAAGCGCCGCGGTGCCCGCTCCAGCCATCACCCGCTCATTGTTGTAAGGATGGATCAGGGCCAGACCTTCTGAGGCAACGAGCGCCCCGGCTGTCTCCTCCCTGGATTTGAGACTATTCTCGCAAGTGATGACCTCCGCTCCGTAACCTTTAACCGCTTCCCGTTTGACCGGAGAACTTCCGCTGGGCATGACAATTTTCGCCCGCACACCAGCGGCTGCCGCAGCCAGGGCCAGGGCCTGAGCGTGATTGCCGCTGGAGTGGGTGACCACCCCGGCCCTGCGCTCTTCAGCCGAGAGCTGACTCAGTGCATTGTAGGCTCCGCGAAACTTGAAAGAACCTGTCCGCTGGAAATTCTCGCACTTCAGGTATACCTTGGCACCGCTGATCCTGTCAAGAGTCCGGGAGGTGATAACCGGCGTCCTGTTGGCTATACCTTCAAGCAAACGGCCTGCCTTCTGCACATCTTTCAAGCCGATCAACTCGCTGCTCCTTGCTGATTTGTTTCCTGCATAAGATATTTTGTTAACGTATGTTTTTTTAGCTCGTCCTCTGACTGATCCATATTACAAATTAAAAACTTTGAATCTAATTGTACACTATTTGCAAAGCACTTTACAACCCTTTTTTCTTGATTAGACTCCAGCCTTAAATTAACTTCTTCACGTTTGTCTTTAAATAGCTGAATCGAACAGGCTGAAAATACGGAGGAGTTCTTATACAGCAATAATTACAGAACATTTACAATGTATTCATTCAGCCCGGAATCTCTGTCAAACCCAAAACTTATAATAAATTCCAGACCAGCCCATAAACGGGCCTCATTATCTGTCCCCACAGGAGGTAGGATTGGATCAGAACAAGGATGCACAACCTCAGGATGAATCGCTGGCCTCTTACGGTTACAAACAGGAGTTCAAGCGTGTTTTAAAGCTGCGGCATTTGGTCTCTTACGGGCTTGCCTCTGTCACCCCCACCGCGCCTTTTCCCATGCTGGGCATAGTAGCCATTGCCTCTGTAGGCCATATGTCAACCGCTTATATTGTTGCAGTAGTGGCTTTGTTCTTTACCTCTACCAGCTACGCCAAAATGGCGGCCCGGCATCCGATAGCAGGCTCGGCTTACTCTTACACCCAGAATGCGATTCACCCACATGCCGGGTTTGTGGTGGGCTGGGCCTTATTTTTAAGTTACCTCCTGGTTCCCCTGTTGAGCGTTATCGCAGCCCGGGACTTGAGCGTGAATATCGCTCCAGGAGTGCCGTCATGGGTCTGGATCGTCGCTTTCGTGGTCTTCATGACCGCGGTGAACTTTTTCGGGATCAAAGTGACCGCAGGGGCCAACACGGTCATGAACGTAGGGATGATAGCCGCCGCAATCCTCTTTGGAGCGCTGGCGATTCTAGCCCTGACCAAGGGAGTCGGTGAAGGGGTCCTTCTTTCCTCCAAGCCTTTCTACAATCCTGAGACATTCGATTTCTCACTCATCATGGCCGCCACCTCGATCGCGGTTTTTTCATATATCGGGTTTGACGGGGTCTCCACCCTGGCCGAGGAAGTGGAAAACCCGCGGGTCAATATCGGCCGGGCGACGATTCTGGTCTGCGTGATCTGCGGGGTTATTTTTGTCACCCTGGCTTACCTCTCCCAAATGGTATGGCCGGATTTCAACAATCTGCCCAGGGATGTCAGCGCGGTGCTCAATATTTCGGAAAAAATCGGCACCAGTTACTTCCGCTATTTTATCTATTTCATAATGATCGTGGCAGGCCTGTCATGCGCCCTGGCTTTCCAGACCTCTGCCTCCCGCCTGATGTACGGCATGGGGCGCGACGGGCTATTACCCAGGAAAATCTTCGCCTTCGTGAGCAAAAAGCACAAGATCCCGACTTACAATCTGTTGATAATTGCCGTGGTCTCTCTGGTACTGGCTTTCGTCTTGAATTTCGAGATCGCTGCCCAGATTCTAAATTACGGCGCTTTTATCGGCTTTTTCGCTGTAAACCTCAGTGTGATTTTCGAATATGTTATCAAAAAAAGAGAGGGCAGTCTCGGCATTTATGGAATCTGGCGTTTCATTATCATGCCGCTGATCGGAATGGTTGTCTGTGCTGCGATCTTCCTGAGCCTTGAGAAAAATGTTCTGATTTATGTAACAGGCTGGGTGGTACTCGGCCTGATATATTACGCCTTCCTCACCAAGGGTTTCCGGCGGAAAGTCAAAATCAATCTGGAAGAGTAAGGCCCGATTTTTTTAATGCCTCCCGAAACCAGGTTTCGGGAGGCATTTTTTATCACAACTTTAAGATTATAAATCCGACAGAAATGAGCCCGGTTTACATTTTCCTGCTCGCTGTGGCCCTGGCCATGGATGCCCTGGCGGTTGCCGTAGGATTGAGCCTGAAATACAAATGGGTCTCGTTCCGCCAGTTCTTCAGGCTGTCCTTCCATTTCGGCCTTTTCCAGTTTCTCATGCCAATTTTAGGCTGGACAGGGGGAGTCCGCCTCGAGCGCTATATCAAAGATTACGACCATTGGGTCGCATTTTTTCTGCTCGCTTTTATCGGCCTCAAAATGATCCAGGAGTCCTCCAGCGGCAGGGAATTCGTGAAGAGTAAAGACCCCACTACCGGCAAATGGCTGGTTCTGCTCTCCCTGGCCGTAAGCATGGATGCCCTGGTGGTCGGACTGAGCCTTTCCCTGGTGTCTGTCTCGATCTGGGTGCCGAGCGTGGTAATCGGAGTGGTGGCCGCCCTCTTCACCTTGCTGGGCATGTATTTCGGCAGTCTGTTGAAAAAGAGGAGAACCAGGTACCTGGAAACCGCGGGCGGGCTGATACTGATCGGGATCGGAATAAAAATCCTGCTCGATCACAAAGTTTTCTGATCCGTTTATCTGAATACTTTAACTGCCGGAAAGAAAGCGAAGCAGCTCAATCAAGTCAAAGACATCCGTGCCGCCGTTCCGGTCGAGGTCCGAACAGGGTCCCTCGTAGGCTTTCCCGCCCAGGATTTTAAGCATTTCTATGAGATCAAGGATTTCGAGCTTTCCATTCCTGTTGATATCCCCTTCAACCTGGCAGGCAAGCACAGGTCTCAAGGCCACTGGCTGCGCCTGGACTGTTTTCACCAGGCCGGAGAGCTCAAAAGGCTCGAGATCCCCTGCCATGCTTTGCACCTCGACAACGACCCTTGCGCTGTCCACGGAGGCTGCGGAGCGCGGGACAAAAACCGCCTTGAGAATCTCGGCTTCGGCGGGTAGTCCATGAGGAGAATAAACCTCCACAGCAATATGTCCACTTTCGACTTCTGCAGTGCCGAATTTGAGTGAAAGCGCGCTTTCCAGAGCCAGGCTATCCAGGGGCAGGAGCAATCTCAAGCTTTGAGCCGGCCAGTGCACAGCCAGGCGGCAGGAGTTTAAAATATGGGCCGAACGTGTGAAATCAATCGAAACTTCGTATTTCAGAGTGTCAGTCCAGAGAGTATCCGGGGGAAAAAGAGAAGCCTTGAGAGCCAGAAAATCTTCTTGAAGCCCCAGGACCTTACGCGCTGCGGAGATTGCATTGGCCCTGCCGTAGCCCCAGAAATTGCCCGGGACTCCCTCTGTCATGCTGTCTGTGGCGGCAGTGCTGGTGAGAATGTTCTTGATCTCCTGATTGGTAAGGTTTGGGTTCGCCTCTAGAAGCAGGGCGCAAATCCCGGCCACATGGGGAGCGGCAAAGCTCGTTCCCTGGCCTGCAGCATGGATGCTATCCAGGGCCACCATCAGAAGGGGTTTGCCGCCGACCGGACTATGAAACAATGAGAGTGGTTCATCCACAGGCCAGGCCATGCGGCTCAGCGAGGCCATAATCCAGCGGCCCGGAGCTGTCAGCTCGGGTTTGAGCAGGCCCTTCCTGTTCGGACCCAGGCTGCTGAAATAGGTTAGTGTGCCCGGGACAGAACCGCCGAGGAACTGTCTGGCAGAGCTGACACCCGGTTCCAGGGAGACCCAGTCATCACGGGAAGTATAGGCCCCGACCGTGATCAGCTCCGGGCTTGTGCCTGGGACAGATATAGTGCCGAGCTCGGTCACATGGGAGCCGAAACGCGCTGAAAGGCCGTCGGTACCGTATACATAGGCGTCAAAAGAGCCTGTCCTGGACTGCAGAATAAAACGCCAGGCGCCTGTGGAAATCTCGATATTGTCCTCTGCGGCGGATTCATCCAGAGCCGCGAGATCGTAAAAATCCGCAGCGATCAGCCTGTCCCCGCTCTCTGGGTCCGGTCCGCCGAAAGCATTTTCCACAAAAATTATCCCCTCCTCTGTAATGAAACCCTCTTCGTTCCTGAAACCGTCCTTGAAAGGCCCGAGGATTGTTCCGTCAGGAGTGACCAGGCTGAAATTCATTCCCGGGTGCCCTGTGGAGAGCCAGATTTCGACCCGCAGCTCGTCATTCTTCGAGCCCTGCCCATTGACCAGAAGCTCGAGTGCTGTGCTGTCCCCCTCGCTTTCAACGAAATTCCCGGCTGAGTGAGCGCTCCTGTGCCTCTCGTTTCCTGAAGCCGCCACCAGGGCCCTGCCTGAAAGACCCTCTGCGGCGAAGTCCGCAATAAACCTTTCGAAAGAGCTCATTCCATCGTGCGAGCCCAGCGCACCGCCGAAACTCATGTTGCAGACATAAGGGCGGCCCAGAGCTGCGGCGAGCGAATCCAGGAATGAGAGGCCGTTCATGATATTCACCTCACTGAAAAAAGAGTCCCGCGGGGTCGAGCTGACCTTTACGGCCACAATCTCTGCTCCTCCGGCGATCCCTCCGTAAATCCCGATCGTGTCCGGCGGGTAAGCGGGGCTTGCTGCAGCGCTTCCGGCCACATGGGTCCCATGGCCCAGGTAATCAGCGTGTCTGAGCGTCCTCCCGTTCCGCAGAGCATCGTTTATGTGTTCACTCGTATACAGAATACCGCCGAACGGGCCCTCAGCTCCGGGCTCCCCTCCTGGGAGCGAGGCGGATGATTCACTCAAATCGAGGATCGCGGCCAGGCGCGTGGAACCGTCGCTGCTGCGGAAATCCCGGTGCCGCCAGTCGATCCCGCTGTCCAGGACCCCGATCAGCACGCCCTTTCCGGTCAGGCCGAGTTTCGGCTGAACGCGTGCGGCGCGCACAGAGAGCACTCCCAGGTCATCGCAGGGGAAAAACAGTCTTTCCAGGCGGATAAATTTTACAGCAGGACTTGCGGCCACCCGCGGAAGGCTCTCCAGAAAAACGAGTCCGGCAGCTATGTCTCCGCGGCGGGCAAGAAGGCGCAAGCCATCGGCAGGCAAAGGCTCAGGCCCGCCTGAGAGCTGAACTGTCACCTTGCGCCAGGATTTCTTTTCATATTCGGCCCTGGAAGCCAGGCTGACTCCCTTGCTGGCCTTCCGAGCCGCGAGCCAGGCCTGGTGAAGCCGTGAGTCCACTTTTACATCCCAACCCGGTTCGACCTCCTGAACCAAAAGCTTTCCCGGAGAGATGGCCGAAAACAGCAAAACAACCCAGAGCGCGTTTTTTATTCTCTTTGCCATACCTGGGCTCTATGATAATAAAGTTGTAAGAGTCTCCATTTGACTGGAATAGATACGAAATTTTTTTTATTCGGTTGTCTGATAATCAAAGATCGCACGGTTACTAAAGGGAGCATTAAATAGTTTCCATTTTTATTGTTTTTATATGCATTAGCCTTGGTTATTAATAAAAGTCAAGTAAGCAGGAATGACTTACCAGGTGTCAATTTTTAAATTTTAGGCGCCGGCGGCTCACTTTACGTAACAAAGATTGAAATACCCCGAGAGGAAAGCTTCTACAACTGCCGAAAAAAAGTTTGAGGGCAACTACCTGGGATGATAGATCATCTTAGGTGAAACCAAAAGCAATAAGAAGCCCTGAAGTCCGGGGACCCTGTTTCTAGAGTGTGTAGAAGACAAGTGATTTCCATCATCGCCATACTAGATGTACAACGCCCAGGCAGGCCTTTGCGCAGCTTTACCGCGCCAGGCGAGCTTGACGAAGCGGAGTAAAAGACTTAAGTGCCAGGATTAACTTTTGTTTCTTTTTGTTTAAAAAGAAATGGTTTTGCTTCTTTTGCCACCAAAAGAAGAAAAAAAATCCCTTTACGGATAGATGTAAACAATTTTATAACCTGAGTAGTAACTCAGGCTTAAAGGAAAATGTAGCGCAACAGAAAAATAAGTCCCAATAAATACAGGAGCCAGCTCACCTCTCTGGCCCTGCCTGTTGCCAGATGGAGCAGCGGCCAGCTGATAAAGCCGAACGCCAGGCCGTCTGCGATACTGTAGCTGAGCGGCATCCCCAGCACCAACAGAAGAGCCGGCACGACCTTTTCCCATCTCTTCCAGGAAAGCTTGCGCAAAGTGTTCAGCATAAGCGCTCCGACCACGATAAGCGCGGCGGAAGTTATCGGGTACAATGTCACTCCGCCTGCAGCTTCTACTCCGCTTCCCACCATCTGGACAAGGGGCGAGAAAAACACGGCGGCCAGAAACAACAGGGCGCAAACAACTGCGGTCAGGCCTGATCGGCCTCCGGCCTGCACCCCGGCAGCGCTTTCGATATAGCATGTCACAGTGCTCGTTCCCAAGGCAGCCCCGATCGTTGTGCCGAAAGCATCGGACAGAAGAGCCCGGCGGGCCCGGGGGAGCCGCCCCTCCTTATCCACAAGTCCCGCAGCTTCCGAGACCCCGATCAGGGTCCCGATTGTATCGAAAAGGACCATGAAAAGAAAGACCAGCACCAAGGGGAATAGCCTCCAGGTGAAAAGGCCGCTGAGATCGAATTTCCACAGGGTGGGTTCTATCGAAGGCGGCGCGGAAATGAGTCCCTTCCAGTGAACGAGCCCTGCAGCAAGGGCGACTGCGCTTGCCCCGAACATGCCGAGAAGGAGCGCCCCGCGGACACGCAGGAGCAGCAGACCGACGCTCAGGACAAACCCTGAGACCGCCACGCCCTGCACTGCGCCCCAGAATGGGGAAAGCTCGTAAATCCGTAACAGCTTGGGCGGAAAACCCCACTCCAGGCTGCGTAGAGCCTCCCAAATCCTCGGGCCGGAAAAGATCTCTTCCCAAATTTCCTGGTGACGGAGCAGAAAGCCGGCGTGACCCAGGCCGATAACAAGGATAAAAGCCCCTATCCCCCCGGCAATGGCGTACCTTAGATCGTGAGGCACAGCATCCAGAACCAGCTCGCGCAGTCTGAAATAACTTAACAAGATAAAAAAGATACCGCTCAGGATGACCATTCCCAGGGCATTCTGCCAGGAAACACCCATACCGATTACTACCGTATAGGTAAAAAAGAAATTCTCCCCCATACCCGGGGCCAGGGCCACAGGGTAGTTGGCCCAGAGTCCCATGATCAATGAGGCTGCAGCGGCGGAAATACAGGTGGCCATCATCACCGAGCCGAAATCCATCCCGGCGTCAGAAAGCACTGCAGGCTGCACGAAAATAATGTAAGACATGGTCATGAATGTTGTAAGACCGGCGATCAGCTCGGTTGAAACCTTGCTGTTCAGTTCTTTCAGTCCGAAAAAACGATCAACCATTTTTCACGCTCCAGCTAGTGTCCCAAAAATTAGTTGATTTAATTTTTATTTTATCCAACCTGGGTGAATCCTCTTGTGGCCATATTTGAAACACCCGTCCCGATCAGGATGATAGGGGCAGACCCATGTGTCTGCTCAATAGTGCGCACACGTGGGTGCGCCCTTACAGAATATGGAATGTTATTTCCGAGACATGACGCCAGGGTGAAAGTACAACCGGATAATATCTCAAAACTCACACCAGATTTACCGATTCGCGCTTCAGCAGGCGGGCTAGCCTGACTCTGTCCACTTTGAGGTGGATCGTTTTCCGCGATGACATGAACACTTTGCCAGGCGGCAGGCCCTTGGGCTTGTTCAGGTGCTTGCGGTACGTGTAGTCCACATCTGCGAATGGCTCCTTTTTAAGCTTCGAGTAAAACACAGCCAGATGAGCGGCGTCAAGCAAAGCCCCCTCAGTGTATACGCCCTCGTTCGGGCAGCTCAGAACCACGTGCGATCCCGCAGCGCCTGATACATGAAGCCACAGGTCCCTGCCCTTTGCGATACGGAAAGTAAGCTCATCGTTGTCTTTCCCGCCCTTGCCTACCAGGATCAGGCTCCCATCCGCGGCCTGGAACCTGCGATAAGGAAGCCGAGCGCCTGACGCCCCTGCTTGCCCGGCAGATTGCGGCGGCGCGGCGGTTATCCCCCCTTCTTTGGCCAGCATTCCGGCTTCCTCGACAGAAGCCGCCCCCTCGACCCGCTCTTTGAGGCCTTCAAGCATTTTTAATTTGCGCTCTATCCCGACCAGGTGAGCTATGGCAAATTCAGTCCCTTTTTTGAGCTTTTTATATTTCTTGAAATAGCGCTCCACGTTTCCCAGGGGCGAGAGGGCCGGATCAAGCGGGATCTCACGCATCGCAAGCTTATCATTCACATAAAGGTCCGGCAGGTGGATTATCTCCTGTCCCCGCCTGAGGCTGCGGAAATGGGCTGAGAGAATCTCGCCGCACTCCCGGTGCCAATCGGCTTTCCGGCCAAGGGAGATCGTTTTTTCATGTGTCGTGAGAAGGCGCGAAAGCCTTTTGTGTTCTCTGGTCAGGACCTTCAGAATCCGCTGTTTCTCCTCCTGGAGTCTCCTGGTCCCGGCAAGCTCCTCATAATAATCCCGGACAGCGGAGTTGTAGTCCGGAAGATTTCTTTCAAGGATCAGTTTTTCCAGCGTGTCCTCCTTTGGAGGAGCCTCTGCCTTTACCGGTTCGGGAGCCCTGTAAGGCGAGCCAGGAAAATTACCTCTGCCGCGTGCGGCAACCGGATTCAGAACTGCGAGCACTGTACTTTGCTCATCGAGCAGAAAGCAGTTTCCGGCTGCGGAAAAAAGCTCGGCCACAATTGTTCTGGAAAGTTTGCCTTCTCTCCCGGCGAAGCCGAACCGGATAATCCGGTCGTTTTCAACCTGCTCGAGACGCTCGAGTATAAGCCCCTGCAAATGTTTTCTCAGTTTCATGCAGAAATCAGGCGCAGCCTCACCCCCGGAGCCTGTTCTCTCCCCGGTAAGATAGCAGGAGGCCAGGCCGTGGGCTGTCCGCAGAGTCAAATAATTTTTTTTCTTCTGGGCGTACAGGGCAATCTCGAGGCGGCTGTTCTCAGGCTGGTATATTTTCTCTACCCGTCCCGGGATAATTCGAGGTAAGATCTCTTCACACAGGCGCTTGAGCTGGTATATGTTCATTGTCATGACAGGCTAACCGTCCTGGGATAAGCTGTTGGTTTGCAATTAATTTGCAAACCTCAACACGATAGCATGCAAAGCTCAGCCTGTCAATAAGCTGAAATCACTTTGTCAGGAACTGGATTGGGCGCAATACTGTCCGTTTATTGAATGAACTGACAGGGAAATGCCTCTTTTTTTTCCAGTTAAAATCAATCAATCTCTTGAAATTCCATTATAAATAGATTATGCTACTAAGAAAGGGGTCAACGGTTTTCTTGATTCGAGACAAAAGGGCATATTTATAAAATAAAAAACAATAAAGCCGCAGCAATGAGTATCAATTCTTGATATTTGGAACCGGCAAAGGCGTGAAAAGTCCGGCAGGCAGGTTATAAAAAAAATATTTGGCGGGATTTTATTCAGCAGTATTGACGTTCCAAAGGTTTTTATCCAGAGCTGTATAAACAACACTTTGATCAAGAGAAAGGAGATGATGTCATGCCGGATGCGGAACTAACTCAGGCAGCCCCGATGCCTTGGGATTTCAAACCTTTCCGAGGCCTCAAGAGGATACTTGCGTACATTGGTCTGGTTGTCCTTTTCTTAATCTTTATGCTGTTATTATTTTGGGCGGTGACATTACCTTTTGAGATGTCCCCGGGAACACCGGATGAATCGGAATCCGTGTTCGAGACTATCAAGCTAGTGATCTTGTGGTTCGCAACAGTGGCTGTCGGGTTATTCTCTTACTGGGCTTTCGCTGTTTTAAAACGAAAACTCGATATTACGAATTATCTGAAGAAATGCCCGGCAGGAACAATCTATCTGATTTGTGGCTCAGTGCTCAGGAGTCTCACCGGTGTCGGCAAGGCGGGCTTCAATGAAAATGCCATGCTGATGGAGGGTAAACTCGGCCCCAGCCTTCTCTGGCCTCTCATCGTGCTCTTGGTAATTGACGTGATTTCTTTTATCGCAATCTTCTCCGGCGGCCAGGGAATTATTATCGGCGGCCTGGGAACAGTCATCATTCTCGCAATTTACAGTGCCCTGCTGAAACGAAACTCATCCCTGAGCGTGGCTCCTGGATCTATCGCCTCTGTAATTTGCAGCGGACCCGTAATAATGATCCGCTTCAAGTCAGAACCGGTCCGCTCACTGTCTAGCGTCAGACTCTTTCTCCCGCCGGATCAGCGGCTGGAATTTTTCCGCAGGTTTGACGGTCTGTTTCCCGAAAAACTCCCGTCTGCCTACATTGAGGCGCTTAGAAGGCAATGACCGAACCAGAGCATGGAAAGCTACGGCGCATAATCTCGCCGGCGTTCATGCGCTATATTAAGCGGGCAGTGGTTTTAAATCTTGACCTGGTAAAAGGAACAAATGGAAAAAGACTCTGATTTAAAAGTCTTTATCAGTTATCGCGAATCAACTTGTGGAGAATGCAAAGAAAATCTTGGCCATCATGCCTGGATCACTCTGGACAGAAACCGTGGAGCGCTGTGCCTGTCATGTGCAGATATCGATCATCTTGCCTTCCTGCCTTCCGGCGATGCAGCTCTTTCCAGGCGTGCGCGAAAACATTCTGTGCTATCCGCCGTTGTACTGAAGTGGAGCCGGGCTCGAAAACATTATGAGCGGCAGGGTTTGCTGGTTGAAGAGCAAGCCCTTGAGCAGGCCGAGCGTGAATGCCTGGCTGACAGCGATATCAGAGCCAGACGCAGGCAGCGTGAAATAGAACGCCGGGCAGAAACAGACAGCCAATATATGAAGGATTTTGCGATGAGTATCCGTGAGCTTTTTCCCGGATGCCCAAAGGGCAGGGAAATGATTATTGCAGAACATGCCTGCCTTAAATACAGCGGCCGGGTCGGTCGCTCATCCTCTGCAAAAAATTTTGACCCTGATACAGTCCGGCTTGCAGTAATCGCCCATATTCGGCACGCTGAGACAAAATACGATACACTGATTGCCAAAGGATACGATAGGAGTGAGGCAAGAGCTCTGGTAAGAGATGTGATAGATTCTATCATGTTAAAGTGGGAAACATCTTAACGAAGACAGAAGTCAGGAGACAGAAGTCAGGAGACAGAAGCCAGGAGACAGAAGCCAGAAGTCAGGAGTCAAGAGACAGGAATCAGGAGTCAGGAGTCAGCCATTCATGGCGCTTCGCGTCACCCTGAAAGAAACGAAAATATATAGATCTGTAGGGACACAGCATGCTGTGTCCGTTCATTGGTCATTATTTAAACCAAGATATTCGACCAATTAGAAAAGCTCTGGTGATCATTTTTTGCATTCAAAAGAAGAAAAAAATTTACCTTTACGGACAGATTTAAACAATTTTATAATCTGAGTAGTAAAATAAAAACCAGCAGCGCTAAGCCCTTGTGTGGCTTATGATCAAGGCTGTCAGGCAGCGCAGGCAAATGGAGGCAGGCTGGATGACAAGACCTGTAAAACGCTTGCTTTTCTGGACTCCCAGGATTCTGTGCATTCTGTTTGCCGTTTTTGTGAGCCTGTTTGCCCTTGATGTGTTCAGTGAAGGGTATGGCTTCTGGAAGACTATCCTGGCCCTGCTGATACATCTTATCCCTACATATATCATTATTATCGTGCTGATCTTTTCCTGGCGCTGGGAATGGGTTGGGGGGATCCTGTTCATAGCCCTGGCCGCGTTTTATATATTCTGGGTCTGGGGACGATTCCCCTGGCTCACTTATCTGGTAATGTCCGGGCCGTTGTTCCTGGTAGGCGTTCTTTTTCTGATCAACTGGGTGTACAGGGCAGAGCTTCGGGCGAGTGATTGAGCCTGGGGGTTTTATAGCAGTATTAGCTGGACAAGGGTTCTTATACAGAAGTGCATAAATAATTGGCAGGCAGATGCATCAGCAGGTTATATAAAATATTGTGCCCCGGTAGATTTTGCAGCTAAGAATTGGGCAATTGATTTTGGGCCACAGATACTGACCATGCTTGATGCAAAAATCCAACATAATTAATGAAATCATTTATTTTAAGGGTAAAAATGGCTAACCTCATAAAGCAGCTGGTACAAATATCCCTCTTGTCTCGCAAACATTTGGGTTGTAATATTTACCAAACATCACCCGCCGTTACTGTTGATCTAGATGCCGTTAAGTGGTTTAGCGCCATTATTAGAGAGAGGTGAAATGCTTAACCCGAAACACGAGCGCTTCGCTAAAAGAATCCGAGAACTAATCGAAGAAGGCAAGACTGTGGCAAGCCTAGAGCGACCGTCAGAGGTGGGGCCATACATAAAAGAAAAAATCCCCCTGCAGTCTTGGCTAGTTAAGGTAAAGAATATAATATTCGTTATTTTTGGTCCCAGTAGCGTTCACCAATCAGAATTAATTGCCTTAACCAAAAGATACGTTGAACATTCTTATCAGGTAAACGCTATTATTGGCTTTCTTTGCGGTGCTTTGAATGACCTCGAAAATGGGTTCTTAGTCGATCAAGAACAACTCCTCGCTAGTGAAATATTAGATTCACTCGTAGAAAAGGCTAGACAACTTGTTGGGACAGGCTTCAAAGATGCAGCAGCTGTCCTGCTCCGCGTAGTTCTAGAAGACGCACTGAAGCGTTTGGCAAGAGCCGAGGGCATCAGTGATTCGCTGACACCAAGCCAGATCAACGACGAACTCAAGAAGGCGGGCATTTATGCCCAGCCTCGTTGGAGACAAGTGCAATCTTGGCTTGACATTGGCAATGCAGCCGCTCATGGCAAGTTCGATGAGTACTCTGACGCTGACGTTACCAGAATTGCTTCCGATATTGAGGGATTCATTGCAAGTGAGCTTGCTTAGCTATTATTGACCACCTAACTTTCACTACAGCGGACGCGGGAAGTCGCGCCGCTGAAGAACTCGTTAGAGGTGAGGAGAATGGAAATGGAGAAAGCGAACAACAGCCGGTTCCTTGGGGCGCTGGGGTTCCTCGGGTTTCTCGGATTCCTGTGGTTTATGCAGAGCGAAAACTATCAGCACCTGGCCGGGTTGGCCTGGGTTTCGCTGCTCTCGCTGATTTCCCTGTTGTCCCTGGTCCCATTTGACAAGTCCGGAGTGAAAGCACCGGTTGATCCCAGGAAGAAAGCTTACCTTGGTTTTCTTGGATTTCTTGGTTTCCTGGGGTTTCTTGGCAGCTCCGATCCGATGTTTGCCCGTTTGGCAATTATATCCATGTCCTCTTTCGCATCCTTTGCATGCATGTCCGGGCA
This sequence comes from archaeon, assembly GCA_035528795.1. Classification (GTDB taxonomy): domain Bacteria; phylum Gemmatimonadota; class Glassbacteria; order GWA2-58-10; family GWA2-58-10; genus DATKXY01. Next base: position 20,337 of record DATKXY010000188.1, read on the forward strand.
GGCCAAGGGGCGGGACCAGACCGGTGCGGACAATTAGTAGCGGATGCCGAACAAACCGCCGGAGCCGACATGGCTAACCAGGCGCCCGAGGCTAAGGCCAGGTGCCGAAAGCGGCTTTCCTGGTTCTTCCGACACCTACCCAGCCGCCAATGAGCTTAGCCCGGCCGAAGGGCGGGGTTTTATACAGCAGTATTAGCTGGACAAGGGTTCTTATACAGAACTGCATAAACAATTGGCAGGCAATGCCTGTAAATTGAGGCAGGCTGGATGAAAAGACCTGTAAAACGCTTGCTTTTCTGGACTCCCAGGGTGCTGTGCATCCTGTTTGCTATTTTCGTGAGCCTGTTTGCCCTGGATGTATTCAGTGAAGGGTATGGGTTCTGGAAAACAATCCTGGCCCTGCTGATACATCTTATCCCTACATATATCATTATTATCGTGCTGATCTTCTCCTGGCGCTGGGAATGGGTTGGGGGAATCCTATTCACAGCCCTGGGAGCGTTTTATATATTCTGGGTCTGGGGCCGCTTCACCTGGCTCACTTATCTGGTAATGTCCGGGCCGCTGTTCCTGGTAGGCGTTCTTTTCCTGGTCAACTGGGTATACAGGGCAGAGCTTCGGGCGAGTGATTGAGCCTGGGGGATTTAATATAGTAGTAATAGATGTACAAAGGTTATTATATAGAAATGTATAAATAATATTCCATCTTTAGCAAAAGGGGAGAGTGATGACTATCAGTGACGTTTTGGTTATTTTTGCTATTTTGGTTGCACCTTTCCTTGCCGTTTTTGTTCAGAAGCAAATTGAGAAATGGAAAAAACAAAGAGATGAGAAGCTTTGGATTTTTAAAACCCTTATGGCAACACGCGGAGCAACATTATCGCAGCAACATGTTCAGGCTCTCAACATGATCGACATAGAATTCTCGGACAAAAATAAAAAGGAGCGAGATGTAAAAAAAATATGGAAAGAGTATCTAGACCATCTGGCCTCATTGCCTAAAGAACCTGAAGAACTAAAAGCAATTCTCCCCTCCTGGCAGGATAAAAACACTGATTACTTAGCAGAACTTCTTCTATCAATGGGAAGGTGTTTTGGATACGATTTCGATAAGGTTCATATTAAGAGAGGCATCTACGCACCCCAGGGACATGCTCAAGATGAAAGTGAACAGAGAGCGCTCAGATTTTATGCCTTGCAAATATTAAGCGGTACAAAACCTATCTCCACTTTGACTACTCTCGTTCCCTCAGATGATGAAGCAGCAGCATTTAGTGAGAAACTTCAAAAAGTTCTATCTGAATATCTCAATGGTAAAAAAGATTTTATAGTGACCTTGAAAAAAGATAAAACACATTAATCTGATGAGCCTTAGGGCGATAGAAAGCAATGCTATATCATTTCCTTCGTACTAACTTTTCTATTTAATTATTTTTGATTGCTTAGGTTATAATGAATTCTCAGATACAAAATTTTATTATCGAAAAATCAACATAGCCTAATATCTTGCTGGAGAAGCATACGCTCACCAGCGCGCCTTTTTAGCTACGCTTAAATGTTAGGTAAATAAGCAATGCAACTTGAAGAACTATTCGATGAAGTATCTAAGAAAATAAGAAGTGACTTCGCAAGGGCACAAAAGTCCCTGACGCATGCGGGCTTAAAGGGTAACGCCAACGAAGAAACGGTTAGGGAGTTTCTAAGGCAATATTTGCCTAAGACGTTAGATATTAGCGAAGGAATGTTATTTGATTCTGAAGGAAAACAGTCTCGTCAATTGGACATCATAGTTAGTGACGCCGCAAAGACCCCCATTTTCTTTCAGTCCGGTAATACGCGAGTTATCCCAATTGAGTGCGCGTATGCAGTTATAGAGGTTAAAGCATTCTTAGATAAATCCGAACTTGAAAAAGCATACTCCAACATGAAAAGCGTTAAAACGCTTACTAAGAAAGAGAAAGCTTTTTTCAGGCCAGACGGGCATATCCAACAATTCCATACGGTGTACGGGAAGAAATGGAATTACTGGCCAATACATTACTTTATCTTCGCATATGACTCAGCTAGTATGGATCACATTATTAATAATCTCGACCAATTGCAAAACAATGATGAAGTTTATCAAAGGATTGATATGATTTGCGTGTTAGACAAGGGCGTAATCCTCAACCGGTGGCAGAACGGGATGTTTTCTGCTTTGCCTAACACTGGTTCTTGTTTATTTGTTAGTCATACTTCAAAGCCTCTGTTATTTTTCTATGCGCTTATAAGTTTCATTCTCAACCAAGCTCATATGGATTATTTTAATTTGTTTCCATATTTACAAAGTATGAGATTTTGAAAGCATCTAACAATTCATTTGAGACGGACTTTTTACCCTTACGTTGCGCTCCAGCGTAACTCGCCGCTAAATTTTGCCGTTATGCCCTATAGAAAATAAAGATAGAATGCATTAAAAATAACTTGGTTAAATTACAATGGAAGAACTAAACAAAGAACTTGTAAATTTAACATTTTTGCTTGTCATAGCTACTTTTTCAGCGGCCTTTGTTGCCTTATTTGTCTCAATGTTTGGGGAATGGTTAAAATCTTTGGCATTTAAACCAAAACTAGAACTGTTGTATGATCACAAATGGCCAGATGCTATCCAAAGTCCGTTTAATTGGAAAAGAATAAATCCACCAACAGAAGAGAATAATATTCAAGGGACATGCATATGCTATTATTTTAGATTTAGAGTGAAGAATAAAGGAAATAGACCGGCTAATAACATTGAAGTATTTGTAAATAAGATTGAGGAGCAAAATGTAGATAAGAGTTTTAAATCATATGAGTCTTTCATACCACTCAATCTTAAATGGTCAAATACACAATCTAAAATATATCTTCCATCAATTTACCCAAAGTTAGAAAAACACTGTGATTTAGGATTTGTATTACAGCCGCAACAAAACCAAATTTATGAAATAATACAATATTCAGAAGGTTTTTGTTCAGAAGAACAAATTGAATCAAATATCATTTTTTCGATAGATTTTGTAATCAAACCAAATGTAACAGAAAGCTATAACCTAAAACCGGGAACATATAGAATAGAAGTAATTGCAGTCGCTTCAAATTCGAAGCAATGTAAAAAAACATTTGAATTAACATTTATCGACAAATGGTTTGACAATACACTTGATATGTTATCTCAAGGAATTGGTCTTAAATTGAAATAAATTTTTCAACTCATGGACACTATTAAATCGTTACGGACGTATGGCTTATAACAACGTAATGTACTGTCCCTCTCCACGCTCTGTTTGTGATTCATGACGTTTGGCAGTCATTATCAAAGAAAATATAGAACTAGCTGGATTCAGCAAATTTCAACTTTAAATCATTAAATTATTCAAAATCCCTGTTCATTCTCCCCAGCCAGCCCCTCACAGCTTCTCGAGCTTCAAAATCCAGTCAATGACCCCGTTCCTGGCACTCTCGAAAGTCTCCGGGGGCCATTTTCCGAACTCGCTGATCATCTCATCTTGATCCAGGTCGCACATTTTTCTCAAGTCATCCAGGAACCTTTCGGCATCGGCAGCCTGTTCCGGATAGGCTTTCTTTCTGGCGCTGATCAGCTTTTCGAGCTGGTACACGTAGCGCACATCGTCAATGCCCTCCCGGACAGCCTCCCAGTTCACTGAGGGCAGCGGCCCGCCAGGAGCAGGGTAGAAAAGCATGTAGTCGCTGGACTCGTGATCCAGGTCCTCGTAGGGGTCCCCTCTAGAGTTCTGGACTGTATTGGGGCCCCAGGAGTTCATCCCGTCCAGGTCCTGGCGCCAGGTGAAATACCCGTAGATATAACGGGCATAGCCGGGATTGAAACAGGTCACCACTGCGTTGTTGTATGACCAGACTTTCCTCTCCGAGACTCTTTTCTTTTCGCCTGGGCCGAGTTTTTTCAACAACCCTGAGCCGTCATTCTGGATATCCAGGAGCTTTCCCCCTATATCCGTGCTGGACATTATATAAGCCCCTGGCACCTGTTTGACAGCCCCGAAAAGCTGGAGCGCGATTTTCTGGCGCAGGGCGATACGCGGCTCATCGATCGGCACGAACCGGACCGGCGGCCCGCCCAGGTCCTGGTCCAGTTCCAGCGCTGTTCTGACCAGGAACCTGGCGCGCCCGGTATGGATCTTTTGGTCATAGTTCCTGATATTGCCTGGGTGCTGGCCCTTGGCGGCCTGGACATAATGCGCGAAATACCAGAATACCGGGCCTTTGAAACCGACTTCTTTGGCCCCTTTGAGCATGGCCTTCAAATGCTCCAGGCGCGGGGTGCCGTCCCGGTTCCACTGGAAATAAAACGGGCTGGATACATCCACAGTGGTCATCCCGTGGTCAATGTAATCGCGGAACGTGTTCACCCCGTCCCGGTAGATCTTCTCCCGCTCTTCCGGGGTCCAGTCTTTGCTCTCCAGCTCGTAAAACTCGTAGCTCATGAACATGCTGTAATCGATCCCGGGGACAGGCTCGAGGGTCACAGGCAAAACCTCGAGACAGAGCGGAAGCTCCACGGCTGGTTCTTTCTCAGGCTCCAGAAAGACCGCTGAGCGGTAAATTCCCGGCGCATCTTCAGGCTCAGCGCGCACAGTTAGCCAGAAACGGGTAGTGCGGTCTAGCGGGACCCAGGCGCTCCGGGCGCGCTCGAGCAGGCGGGGGACCAGGCTGTAGCGCGACCCCCCGGTGCGGATCTTGAGCGTTCTGGCCACGTGGACCTGCACCCTGTCAGACTTGATAGTCCTCCCGCCAGGGCCGGTGAAATCCCCCACCCTGACACGCAGGCGGCCCAGGTCCCTGAGCGGGTACACAGAAAAGGTCAAAGGCTCGAAATCATTGCGGCTCAGGCGCACCCTTAGGGAATCGGCCCTCTCGCCCTCTGCGGGCACAGTCCACGGGTACACATAGCGCATTGGATCTCTGCGGAAAACGACATACCCGCGCCTGATATCCTCGCCGCCTACTGAGAGCGGCTCCTGTTTCTCCCCGCCGGGCTCCCTGGTAAATTCCCGGGGCCCAGGGACATTGAAGCTGCTCGTGACATGCTCTCCATCCTCGCCCCAGACAGCGATCTCATAGTGTCTCTCCGCGGCTGCTCCTTCCCCGGTCCGCGCCCTGATATCGATCGGAACCCCCTCCTCGACTGCAGGGTCCTTGACATTCTTTTTGGCAAAAATCCTGATCCCCATCCCCTTGGGGCTGGTCTCCCCGGTGATCGTAAAAGTCAGCGCGTTCTCGCCATCCAGAAAGGAAACCCCGGCCAGAGCCGCCGGGTCATCCACGCGCCAGGTCACTATTCGGGGGAGTTTCCCGCTCTCAGGCGCCGGAAGGTCGAACTCGCCCAGCCCGACATTGTTCAGGGAAAGTTTCACCAGGCCCGGAGACCGGCTGTCAGTGGTCATCCTGGCTGTGAGAGCCAGGGACTGCGGTTTAAAAGCGCCTTTGTTCGGAAAACGGTAGGTCAGATACCCGTAGCCCGAGCACTGAAGGTGCCCGTAAGGCGTGGTATAGTCCCAGAAATTGACCCCGCGGTTGAAATAGGCCCTGAGATCGCTGCGCGGGAAATCGCCGGAATAGGAATCGAGTTTTTCTCCTTTGGCTGAGAGGTGCTCGAGCGCCAGATGGTAGGACCCGTCAGGGATCTCATAGGGCAGGGAGAAAGCCAGGTTCCCGCCCGGCTCATCGAAAATATAGGCCGTGTCCCGGGCCATCAGCGCTCCTTCATGACTCAATGCTCCAATTACCGCGCTGCCTTTAATTGCGGAGAGAGGTTTCGAGGACTTGAGCTGAAAAATCATGATCTTGCGCAGCAGCAGGCTGTCAGTCACTATGGCGCGGTCCCTGAGATGATACGACTTGATAGTGATCTCAGGGCGAAGGGGCTGAAAAGACCCCAGGAGCAGGCAACCGGCCAGAAGCAGGTATTTCATTCCGCCCAGGCATTCGTGATTGAAGCGGGTATTATTCCGGCGCATTGAATAAATGTTCTTTACCATTCCCTGCCTCCTTAAGCGAGAATCTGCTTGTACATGCAGCCCTGCTGGATATAATGGACCGGCACCTGGGTGAACACAGCGGCCAGGCGCTCGGCTAAAAGCCTGATCCCGTGCACCTCCGCCACCGGGTGATTGACAATTACCACCGGGAAACCGGCATCTATAGCAAAAGCCCCATCCCGCCAGTAGGTGAACCCGTCATCCGTGCAGACAGCCATGTCCGCGCCCAGGTTTTCGATAAAATGGAACAGCGGGGTGATCGCGCCTGTGCCGATCGCGATCCGGTGCACCTGTTTGTCTTCCGGCCCGATAAGCTGCACCCCGGGCTGGTCGAGGCCGGCCAGACGGGCGGCGATCTTCCGGGCCACAGACACAGCGCGCTCGCCCCTGCCGTCATAAATATAATAATAACCCCCTCCCTCGACAGGCTCGCCCAGGCCCAGCAAGCTCCCCCAGGAAGAGGGAATCCCGATCTCCGGGTACTGGTCCCAGACATCGTGGCAGCGGATTACAGTCAGTCCTTTTCCCTGGATGAATTCCCGTTTTTGGCTGGCCGTCTCGAAACGGAAGATCTTCTCATCCGAGTCCCGGTGATTGAAATATGTCGGCTCGTGCGTGACAAAAATATTGCAGCCCAGGTCACAGGCCTTTTTCAAAGCCCAGGCATAGGACATCCAGCCCACTGCGATTCCCCTGACCTGCACCTCAGGCCCGCCGGACTTGAATGTATCCACAGTATCGCTCCAGTCGACCCAGCCGCTGTCGAGCGATCTCAGATAATTATAGACATCACAGGCTGAAAGAGTCGCCATGGCTCCGGTCCCTCCCGATTTTTGTCAATTCGGTTCTGATAGTGATCCTTTTTCAGGATTCAAACCACAGGCTTGCGAAATCCATTTCGCTCAATGTTAATTCATCCAGCCTGATAAATCAAAGATTATTCGACTTCCCGCTCCGCTTTTTATCAGTCAGAGAACGGTGCGGGAAATATCCGCCAAAAAGCATTTATTCATCAAAAGGACCGGCAGTCCAGCCGCTTTTTCCAAAAGCGCATAAATGATTGACTGAGCTGTTTCTCTATTTTTTTATCTTACATTGCCGCCATTTTTATTATTTTATTATATAGTAATCTCCATTATTCACAAATTTTTCAGGTGTTTTCTGCTCTCAGAATCACGGATGACACGGTTCCCCACCCCCCGCTCCCCGGGCGACCGCCGGTCGCCCCTACGGTTGGCTTAAGGGGCCGTTTACCCCGCGGCAAGCTGCGGGGAATTCTTTTCGATTAAATGATAGTATCACCGCCAATCAATCAGTTCACTATTCAGGCATCTCCCGCAAAGGAGGTCTCAGGATGAGCCGGGAATCGACAGGCAAACAGCCCAACCGCCGCAAGTTCCTCACAGTGACCGCAGGCCACCTGGCAGGCGCGGTGCTGGCCATGCCTTCCTCCGGAGCCGCGCGCGTGCCCGGCGCCAATGACAGGCTCTCGATCGGGGTGATCGGCTGCGGCAACCGGTCCACCTCGCTGATCGAGGATATGGCCAAGTTCATGAAAGAGGAAAATTTCGAGTTTACTGCTCTCTGCGATGTCTGGACAGTGAACCTGAATAAAATGACGCAAAAGATAAAAGAGCTTACAGGCAGGACTCCGAGAACATTCTCGCGCTACCAGGACCTGCTGGCCCTGAAAGATATCGATGCAGTGATGGTGACCACGCCGGACCTCGCCCATACCCCGATCCTGATCGCTGCGTGTGACGCCGGAAAGGATGCGTTCTGCGAAAAGCCCATGTCCATGAATATGGCCGAGGCCAGGGAGGCGGTGGATGCGGTCAGGCGCAGCGGGCGGATAGTGCAGGTCGGCACCCAGCGAAGGAGCGACGGGATCTATATGGCGGCGGCTGAATTTATCAGGTCCGGCGCTCTGGGCGAGATAACAGTGATCGACCTGAAATGGAACGACGCCGGGCCGCGCTGGGAGAGGAATTACGATGATGTCAAAGAGAGCGATGTGAACTGGGAAGGCTACCTGATGCACCTGCCCAGGCGTCCTTTCGATCCCCGGCGCTTCCGCTGCTGGCATCTCTACCGCGACTACACTATCGGAGTGGTCGGCCTGCTGGGAGCGCACCACACTGACCAGGTGCACTGGTCCATGGACGATCCATACCCGGAAAGTGTCACTGCAACAGGCGGCACCCTGGTCTGGAAAAACCGCGAGCACTACGATACCATGCTCTGCAGTTTCAAATACCGGAAAGGGTTCCTCGTGTCTTACGAGACCCGGCTCGGCAATGCCGCGATGCGGGCCGAAACAGTGTATTACGGTACGAACGGGACTTTCGACACCAGCTCCTGGACCTGGACCGGAGAGGGGCGAGTGCTGCCCGAGCGCCTGGAACCCGGCAACAGGCAGTACCCAACCTCGGCATTCGCCATGCAGGAGGGAGCGGCCAAACAGGAAGAGGTGAAGATCGAGCCTGACCCGCGGGGCATGGACCACATGCGGAACTGGGTGCAATGCATCCGCGACCGCAAAGAGCCCAATGCTACTGTGGAGAACGGTTTCAGCCACTCCCTGGCTGCGATCATGGCGCACCGGGCCGCTGATACAGGCAAGCGCATGGTATATGATCCGGTCTCGCGCGATATCAGGGAGGGATAAGCTGTCCCGGGTTAGAATCTCTATTCGTAAGGAGTAAAAAAAAGTGAAGACTCTTATCAAATCGCTGTTCCCACTGTCTGCCGCGCTTGTTATTGCCGGCCTCTCGGGCTGCACGACCGAGGAGCTGGTGCAGGTGACTTTCCCGAAAGGGATAGATCTGCACGAGTTTCCGGTCACCTTTGACCTGCCCTCGGGATTTGACACTTCAGCGGCTGTCTGGGAAATTTTGCCCACTGATTGCCTGATAGCGAGAAAAACCTATGCCCAGGCCTGGATTGACAGACCGGGCGAAGGAGACAGCGGAGCCCCGCAGCGGAAAATCACTTTCCTCTGGAGTCTGATGCAGCCCTCAGGCGGGAAAACCAAGTTCTTTATTTTCCGAAAATTTTCTGAATCCATGGCCCCGGCCTTTACATTCGAAGACCGGAGCGGCAAGGAGCTGGCCCTATTGCAGGACGGGTCACCGGTGCTTTCATATATTTACGGCATGAACCTCAAACAGGGCGTGCCGGAGGACCGCCGGCGCTCGAGCTATGTCCATCCGGTCTACGGGCTGGATGGTGAAATCCTGAGCGATGATTTCCCTGAGGACCATTACCACCACCGGGGCATCTTCTGGACCTGGCCGGAGGTGTTTGTGGGCCGGGACTCGGTCAGCCTGTGGGATATCAGGGGAATAAACCAGCGTTTCGAGCGCTGGCTGGACCGTGAGACCGGCCCGGTTTTCGCCCGTCTGGGAGTGCAAAACGGCTGGTATCTCGGGGAGAACAAGGTGGTTGATGAAACTGTCCGGCTCACTGTGTACAAGGCTGATGAGGTGGGGCGCATGCTGGATTTCGAATTCACCTGGGAGGCCCTGGATAAACCGGTCACAATTCTCGGCGCTCCTGAGGAGAACAAAGGATACGGCGGATTCAGCTTCCGATTCGCCCGGTTCGACAAACCGATGATCACCACCTCGGGCGGGGCCCAGAGCGAGGACTCGAACCTCTTGAGCTTCCCCTGGGCCGACCTGTCGGCCCGCTTTGGAGACTCCGATAAAATTTCCGGCGCGGCCCTGTTCGACAGCGAGCGGAATATCGGCTTCCCCAATGGCTGGACCCTGCGCCATTACGGTTTCCTGGGAGTGGCCTGGCCCGGCAATGACCCTTATACCCTGGAGCCCGGACAACCGGTCAAGGCCGGTTATCGAGTGTGGGTGCACCGCGGAGGCGCCGAGGAGGGCATGGTACAGTCAGCTTATACGGCCTACGCCACTCCGGCTCCGGCCAAGGTGGTGCAGTAGATTTCCGGAACAGGCGATACTATTTCCGGTTTTTAAATATCGATCTTCTCTGCCGAAAACCGCATCACGTATAGAAAAACTCCGCAGTGGCAGTACAGTCTCTGTCTGAGACCAGACGGACCCAGTGGGCGCTGTAACCCTCCGGAAAGACATGATAACGGTATTCTCCTGATTTCAGGCTCAGAGAGGTGTATTTCCGCCAGGAGCCATTGCCCAGAAAGTCCACCTCGACTGCTATCTCAGCCTCAGCAGCTCCTTCCTGGAACAGGTGCAGCGCCTTTTTATCGAAGCCGGTCATGAGATATGGATCGGACGGTTTTCCGGCTGATACTCTCGTGCTTCGCCAGGGGCCGCCCCAGCCCTTGGGCTTGCCGAAACCCCAGAGGTCATCCGTTTTCCCGAACCAGATACCGGACTGGGACTGGGGGGAGAGCAGGTTGCCGCCCACAGGAGTGGCCTGGTTGCCTGCCATGACAAACATCCCGCGGAACGAACAAAAATCGGGAATGATACGCAGGTGCGTACAGACCGGGCGAACACCCCACACCTTGTTCCCGTAAGCCATCGGGGCCAGCTCGTAAAACATGCCGTGGCAATCCATGAGATATCTCTCGGTCTCGACCTCGCGGATCCGGGTCCATTCGGTGGTCCAGGCATGGTCGAAACAATGGCTGGCCTTGGGCAGCCGGTAGGTCGACCAGTTGCCGCCTGCAAAAACCTTGAGCATGGCGGATGAATCATCCCAGCCATTGGCGAAAATCACTCCGCCGAAAGAGTCGCGGCCCGAAACATCCATGAACGGCTTGTCCTCGATCACTGTCCACTTCTTGCCGTCCCATTCCGCCAGCCTGCCATCCGTGTCCCCGATAAAATCATAGGAGTTGTTCGCCACCACTACCCGGCCCTGATTGGTATATCCGCCCTTGAAATGGGGCTGGCCCTTTATCCTGAACTCCTTGGCCAGGTCGATAATCAGCGCAGCTTTCAGGGTGCGCGCATCCACCTCGAAAAACGGGCCTTCCATAGTGAGGATGTAAAATTTGTGCTCCGGGTCGGAGAGATGAGTCATGGCGGCTGTCAGGCGGTGGTCCAGCAGGTCTTCGATAATCCGCACGTTGCCTTGCATATCGATCAGGTAGGGGCCGATACTGACCTGGTTCGAGGGCTCATGAAGCAAACGGTTGGCATAGACACCATTGCTTACATGCACCTGTTCGATATTCAGGTCATCATCGATACAGTAAAGCCCGGTGCCTGTGCCGGATTTTCCGCCTCGGGAGCTGACATAAGTCACGGCCCAGAGCTTATCGGCCCAGGCGATCAAAGCTCCCACGCCGCTCTCTGTGCGCCTGGGCCCGCTGTCAGCCTTGACACCCAGGATTGGAACGGCCGGGTGCACAGCGAGCCCCTCGGCAGCAGCCGCGGCCAGCCCGCAGGCGGCCAGCTTGAAAGCGTCTCGACGGGATAGTTCCATGGTTACCTGCCTTTCCGGGTATTCGAAAATATCCTGGTAGAATAATCCGAGAAAACCTCCCGGGAATTGTCCCGGTTCAACCGGCAGATTTAAAACATTGGGGATTATCAGGCTTATTAAGTATTAGCAGAAAAATCCAGGTGTAAAGAAAAAAATGGCTCTAATACAAACAGCGAAAAAAATTTTTCTTTCTTCTAATTCTTGTCTTTCAACATTTCAAGTAACACTGCAACAAATAAAGTACATGATGAAGCAAATTTCTTTACATATATCTAAAAAGCCTTATCATATCGCTGGGACTAAAAAATATTTTTTGAAAAAATGAACAAATCTGAAAAAAGAGTTGTCTGTATAGTGACGGTTTTTTGGGGGTTGAAAGAATTCGCTAAGGGCTTACATTTCTTATCACCAGGACAGGCTGTCAGAAATCCTTTATCAGCCTGCTAATCCTGCTTTCCACGCTTGTATGATTGACACTGTTCCTGTCCGGGTATCCGCTGCCTGCAAAAAAAGTTGTGCGATCATAACCAATATTTTCAAATCCCGGAGCGAAAATCCGCAGCCTTTCTGAAATATCGATCGGTTAATCTGCGTTAAAGATTTTCAACTGATGAGTTTTAAAGCTCGGTACAATTTACGCAAGTTCAAATCCTTGGAGGTACTGTCATGTTACAGGCAATCGATTTAACCAAACGTTATGAAGACGACCTGCTGGCATTAGACAAGCTGAGTCTGGAGGTGAAAGAGGGTGAGACCTTCTGCTTACTGGGCGCCAATGGGGCCGGAAAGACCACTACGATAAACCTTTTCCTGAATTTTATCGAACCGACCGGCGGACAGGTTCTGATCAACGGGATCGATGTGGCCCAAAATCCTCTCGAGGCAAAGAAGTATATCTCGTATGTTTCGGAGAATGTGATGCTTTACGGCAACTTCACCGCCCGTCAGAACCTGAATTACTTCGCCAGGCTGGGCGGGAAGAGAGAGCTGAAAAAGGAAGATTACTATATGTATATGCGCAATATCGGCCTGACGGATAACGCCTTTGAGATGCGTGTCAAGAACTTCTCCAAGGGAATGCGTCAGAAATTGGGAATCACTATCGCCATCATAAAAGACGCGCCGAATATCCTGCTGGACGAGCCCACTGCGGGCCTGGACCCCAAGGCGGCCGCAGAGTTCATTAAGATCATTTCCGGCCTGCGCGACAGCGGCAAGTCTATTATCATGTGCACTCATGACATTTTTCGAGCCAGGGAGATCGCCGACCGGATCGGAATAATGAAAGCGGGGCGCCTGGTGATGTCCCGCACGCGGGAGGAATTCCTGGGAGACGACCTGGAGCAGATATATATGGATTACATGCGGGAAACGGCGTGACCGGCAAAATTTCCCGGTTATTTGTTTAATGGGGTTTTGATAACAATCAGCACTGTAATCAACAGACCACTGTAAAATGTATCGGGAGGACCTAATGCTGCGGGACATAATCAATAAGGAGATGCTGGATACGATTTCCAGCCCGAAGTTCGTCTTTACCTTCCTGCTCTGCACAATCCTGATCCTGCTTTCTGTTTATACCGGGATCAACAGTTACAGGGCGGAGTTAGGAGAATATAACGCCTCGATAGCATTAAATAGAAAGAACCTGGAAAGTCAGCCTAGTTACGGCGCATTGGCCGGACTGGGAGTAAAAGTAACCAAACCTCCTCAGGTTCTGAGCACTATTGTCAGCGGAATCCAGGAGGCGGTCGGCCGCAAGGCTTCCGTGAATGTGGCCTATGATCCTAGCCTCGTGGATTCGAAATATGACAGCAACCCCGTGTTTGCGGTTTTCGGTGAATTGGATCTGTCCTTTATTGTCAAGATTGTTCTCAGTCTGCTGGCGATTCTTTTTACTTTTGACGCGGTTGTCGGTGAAAAGGAACGCGGCACATTGAAACTCACGCTAAGCAACAATGTGCCGCGCGACCGGTTTATCCTGGGTAAAGCGATCGGCAGTTTCGCAAGCCTCCTCCTTCCGCTGATCATACCCATGGTCCTCGGACTGATCATCCTGACCGTTTATCCGGATATTTCCTTAACCGGGGAGGACTGGCTCCGGATCGGCATTATTTTCATCCTTTTTCTGCTCTATATTTCGGTCTTTTTCATGCTCGGGCTCTTTGTCTCAGCCCGGACAAGCCGCTCCTCCACCAGCCTGCTGGTCCTGCTCTTTATCTGGGTCACCTTTGTCACGGTTATCCCCAGGGCCGCGGTAATGGCAGCCGGGCAGATTTACCCGATCCCCTCGGTCCACGAAATTACCGCTCAGAAAGATGCGTTCCTGCAGGAAATCCAGGGATTAGCCCCTCAAAAACTGAATGAATGGCGCCAGGAAAATCCCCCGCAAGACACACAGGAGTACCAGGACAAATTCAAGAAATTTCTGGAAGAACTGCAGCAGGATCTGACCTCAAAAATCGACAAGAAGAACGCGGCCATTGAAGAGGAGTACCAGGCGAAACGTCGTAAACAGGAGGCGCTGGCCACAAATCTCTCCCGTATTTCACCGACTTCGACACTGATGTTCGGGGCGATGAGTCTAGGCAGGACCGGGATCCACGAACACGAAAGGTTCCTCAACTCGATCAAGACCTACAAGCCGGTTTTTACCAAATGGGTGAATGCCAAAATGATGCGCACCCTGAAACTCGGGAGTGTCGAACAGCCCAGACCGGATATCAGCGATATGCCTGTGCACCAATTCGAGCCCGAGAGCCTTAACCAGTCTCTTGCAGCCGCGCTGCCGGATTTCGCGATAATGATCCTGTTGATAATCCTTTTTTTCACCGGGGCATTCGTGTCGTTTCTTAGATACGACGTGAGGTAGGGTTCTTCCGGAAGAAATGTTTACTTTTTCTCCAAGGGCGTGGTGCAAATACGCTTACAGATGAGCGAACGTATTGGTATCGATAAGGGCGATTCGCGAACCGCCCATGCAAGTTATTGATATACTAGGAGTTAACAATATTCCTCAGGCGCCTTTTTATTTCCCTCCAATACGAATGGCTAATAATCGACACGCGCTTGCCATTTTTTAATTAAATAAAATCTGTTTTGTTAAAAGAGAAACTTCGAGCAATCCGATGGAAACCCGCCCATAATGAAAAAGGCGCAAGCCATTGTGGTAAGCGCCTTTACTCATTTCCTGGTGCCGGGGACGGGAATCGAACCCGTACGGAACTAAGTTCCAAGGGATTTTAAGTCCCTTGTGTCTGCCAATTCCACCACCCCGGCAATTATTTTCATCCAAACGTCTGGATTTTTTTCTTAAAAATTCCCGAATGAAAAATGGTTGTTTCACTGAATAATAAATTTAATCAGCGCCCAAATCAATGTATTTTTACCCTGGGTGATTCAAGCCGAATTTCCCCGGTCACTGTTTCTTGAATACTCCGGCATACATCTGCCCGGTCATCAGGGACCTGGTCACTTTAAAATCAATTTCTTTCAGGCCGCTCGCTCTCATCACCTCCCTTATTTCTTCCACCGGCATTCCATGACTTTCTTTTGCAGGCTCCCGGATTAAAAGCTTCCCGGTATCTTTTAGTATCCGAGACAATGTATTTACTATCTCCTGCCTTGACTGCTTTTCAATATCATGCAGCATGAAATGGATAAAAACAGCATCAAAGGAGTCATTTTCGAAATTGAGAGTCGATATTTCTCCGACTTTAAGCTCCACATGAGGATGTTTTCTCAATCTCTTTTTCGCTATTTTTATCAATGCCTCGGATATATCGACACACACCAATCGCCCGCCGCCTTTCAGCAGGCACTGGGCCAGATATCGTGAAGCCGAGCCGCAGCCGCAGCCGAAATCAAGCACCTTCTCGTTCCCTTCCAGGACTAAGCTGTTCACATAGCGCTTGTAAAACGGTCTGGTCAACAGGTCTAACAAATATGCATGGATTATCAGATCAGCTAGGCCAGGTTCCTTAAAATCCATAAATAACCTCCCTAGATCTGCCTGCTAAAAATTTGAACCCCATAATAAAACACTATTAAAGGCTATCATAAAGGCTCATCCAGTTGCAGGCACCAGCTCGACAACAGCTTCACAGTGGGGAGTATGCGGGAAAAAGTCAAGGAGCGCGGCGCTTTTTACCCTGTAATCCTTGAATTTTTCCAGGTCTGCGCCAAGCTGACGGATATTGCACGAGACATAGACTATAAGCCGCGGGGCCAAAGCTTTGAGCTCGATGATCGTTTTCGGGTGCATGCCGCTGCGCGGAGGGTCAGTGATCACTGCGAGCGGCTCGGGCAAATTGACATTTTTGAGCCTTTTGGCATCAAGCGCCAGAACTTTCACATTGCCCACACCGTTCTCCCTGATATTCGATTCCGCAGACCCGACAGCCTGGGGGAAGCTTTCAATGATCGTGACTTCGTGGAAAAGATCGGCATTTATGATCCCGAAAGAGCCCACTCCCCCGTAAAGGTCAAGCAGGTGAAAGCCTGCGGTGTCATATCGGCTCAGGATACCCCGGACATACTGGTGAAGCTTCAAAGACATTTCATAATTGTTCTGGAAAAAGCCCTGAACGTTATAACAAAGGGTTCTTCCCAGGTAAGTTTCCCTGAGTGTATCGCCTCCCTTGAGAACAAAATAATCTTCCGAGACAGAGACATCCCTGTTGTGGGGCACATAGGTCACGATCACGTTTTCTGCGCTGGTGACCTCTGCAAAGGAAGTGATCCTTTCCCTGGCTTGCAGAAGGCGGATCGAGTCCGCATTAAAAACGAAAGAAACTGATGAGTCTTCCTGGGGAGCCCTGATAACCGCATAGCGGAAAGTGCCCCTGTTTTTTTTCATCTCAAAATAATCGACCTCGCTGAAAAATGATCTGATCTCAGCGATCAGCCGGTTTATCACCTCTTTTGCAATAACACATTTCTCTAGATCCACGACTTTATGCCAACTGCCCTTTTTTCTGAACCCCAGGCCCCCTGCATGGAAAACCATATCCACCCTGGTGCGGTAAAAATACTCCTTCCCATGGAAAACTTCTATATCATCGAACTTTATGGCATTAGCCAGGCTGTTCCGCTTGTTTTCCAGTTGTAAGCGGTAATCCAGATTCTGGGCGCTGCATCCGCCGCACTTGCCGAAATATTTACACAGAGGTTCAGCCATCTTTTCCTATCACCCTTGAGCTGAGCTATTTAGTACCGCTTGAATGTTTGTTTTCCTTTAAATTTAACGCCTTGGTTAGGATTCAAAAACCACCCTCAATCTTTATCTGGTGCATATGGATCACTTATTCTTTTAATTAAGTTTTATCAAGCAGCAGGGCCACACTTTTTTATCTGGTGGGAAGCAAACGCTCTGGCCAGAGAAAGTATCAGGGAGGGCGAGGAGACGATCCGAGCTAAAATGTTGCGGTAGGTGTCCTGGCCCGAGACACTGTCAAAAAGAGCCTGGCGCAAATTGGGATCACTCCCGGCGACTTCAAGAATCGGGTCGAAAAAGGAGAACCTGGCCAATGAAATGGTCAGCCACCGTACAATCCGGCCGTACCACCTGTCGCCGATCAATTCTCTGCAGTCATTCTCGATTTGTGACAGGGCGTTTTTGGTGATCCCCCTTTCGAGAATGATCCTGGCGGCGCTATGCCCTGTGCAGATTGCCGAGTTAATGCCTTTTCCTTTGAACGGCCGGACCAGCCCGGCGCTGTCACCGATAGCGATGAAGCGATCCCCGTAAAAACCCTTGGCCGGGGAGATAGGAAAGTTCCCCTTATACATATCCTTAATCCCGTACGGGAAAGTCATGATTGAAGTTACCGCTGGGGAACGGAGAAACTCAGTCAGAGTTGCGGCTGTAACCTTGCGTCCCGCAACCAGCGCGGTAATATGGTTACCCTTGGGTACCAGCGCGCCAAACTCGACAGCGGAATTCCGGGGCAGGAAAGCATGAATGTAATTTCCGAAAGAATCAACCAATTCCTGGCCGGGATGGATTTTTGTTACCACTGTCTCCAGGTAATCAGGAGGCCTGTAGCCGGTCCTGCGGCTCAAGGCTTCGCACATCTGGCGGTCCAGGCCGAAAGCCCCTACCAGGATATCACCCTCGAAGCTGCCTCCTTCCGTATAGAGATTTACCGCCTCATCGGTGAATTCCAGATCCATTACCCTGTTGCGGCATACCTCGACTCCGGCTTTCTCTACCTGTGAGAGAAGATAACCGTCCAGAAGCACCCGGCGCGTGGCAATCGATGGCTCAGGGCTGGCGGAGGATAAATCGGTGAGATAAATGCTCTTACAATCCGTGTGCAGCCAGTAGCCGTGAATCTCGCGCTGGATCAGCTCTCCGGGCAGGGCGAGGTCCAGGTACTCTCGCAGGATGGTTACTATCGGCGGGCTCAGCACTCCCATACACTGGTTGTAATGCTTTCCGAAAGTCTTATGCTCGAAAAGGATTATCTTCACCCGGCGCTTCATCTGTGAGGCCAGCCGGACCAGTGAAAGGGCACAGGAAGCTCCAGCCGGTCCCCCGCCAACTATCAGCACCCGCAAAGGGTCGGTCACTCCGTTGTCCAACACTCCTGCCGCCTTAAGCGCATGCCGTCCGGTTGTAAAACGAGTGCGCAGAGTTGTCAGGATCAAGTGAGACAGCATGCCCGGATCCAGACAATGCAAGAAGATTTTTTTATAAGGCGCATCCCCGGTAAACATGTTCCACAGGATCCAGCGCAACTGGCGCCGGCTGTGACCTTTTGAACCGCGATCGGTCCCGGCGAGATCAAGATAGGCGCGGGTCATTGACGGTAAATGGCTGATCCAGTCGTGCATCCGGAAGAGCAGCCGTCCCATTGAGTTGTCCAGGCGAAAGGCGGCCTTGACTTTTCTGCTGTAATACCGTCGAAGAGGTGCTGCCTCTCCAGGCCCGTACTCGACAAGAACCCGTGCCGCAAGCTCAGCCGAATGCAGCGCACTCTCGATCCCGTTCTTATAATACCTCGAGACAGCCGCATCGCCAATGATAATACAGTGTGGAGCCGCAAGCCGACCTCCATCCGTTATCGGAAAAAGCGGCGCGCAGCAGCAAATAGGTCCTGCCAAAACCAAACTGGAAGGGAGATGTTCTTTTACGCGCGGGTGGCGCATAAAGAGTTCCAAATGTTCGAGGGTAAGTTTTTCACCAATCAGCGATACGGTGATATGGCCGAGTTTTGGAGTAATCACCCCGAACCGGATCGGGGACAGGCCGAGAGTGAAAATCTTGATTTCATTCCCGAAGCGCTGCAGGATAAAATCGTCGGCTATCCGGTATTCGGCCTGCAGGGCACTGTCTTTCAGCGGCCATCGGTACCCGAATCCGAGCTTTTCGAACTGTTCCCCAATTTTGCAGTTAACGCCAAAAGCGCCCACCAGCATATCGGCGCGGTGTATCATACCTTTCATGTCTACAAGAATGACCGGGTCCTGAGCGCCGGGCTTCAGTTCCACACGCTCGATCTCTGCTGCAATCTTTTCCGCTCCCAAGGCCAGAGCATGTTCGAGAAGAAACTGGTCAAAACTGATCGAGCCGGCCTGCTCCAGGTGCGGTCCATGGCCCCGGTAAACAGTGTAGATATGCTGATTACGCGGTGCGGACAGGCGAATGTCCCCCTCGAGAGTGACAAGATGGTAGCTTTCGATCTTAGCCTGGATTATCCGGCTGGGAAGCTCCAGACCTATATTCTCCATGGCGAAAAGAAGGCCGGCTGAGATAACTCCCTGGCAATAGTTGCAGTTCGGAGCCCCTCTCTCTTCGAATTTCTTGGGCTCGAAGATAACCACCTCTACCGGCAAACCACGATCCCGGGCCTGCTTAAGAAAGCTGAAAGCGAAAAATGTTCCTGCAGGCCCACCTCCTATTACAGCCACACGCATTGGCGATTGCTTATTTTTCAGGTCGAATGAAGCCATTCAGTCCTCTCAACAACTGATAACCTGACAGTGTTCTTGCAGTTCAAGCCGGGCAACTGAAATAATTCATAATTTCTCTCAAATATTTTCCCGCCCTGACCTTCCTGAATTTTCAGCCTTACATGTTCAGCTCTTTAAGTTTAGACTATCAGTCCGGATTTTACAATACCCCATTGAGTTAAAACTTGAAATTCTGTTGTCAACTCAGAAAATTTCGATTTCATCCGCTGAAAATCTTAACCAGGCGAAATCAATCATTATTTCAATAGACACAAAAAGCAGATAAATATAGATTAAAAACCAATCCGGTGTGCGCAAATATTAACCGTAAAAAACCAGAAAATATTTTATTACTCTTCAATAGATAAAAAAAGTCTCCTGAAAATCAGTGAGTCAGTGGCAGAAAAAATACTCATTCTTTTCCCCAAATGAAAAAAGAATCTTTCACTTATCGTTCCCGCCTGGAAGCTCCGGCAGAGGAAGTATTTAAATGGCATACCCGGCCCGGGGCTTTTGAAAGGCTTAAGCCGCCATGGGAGCGGGTCAGCATAGAGGGCCGGGCAGGTTTGGTCGAGGAGGGGGCAAGAGTCCGGCTCTCGATCGGCCGTCCCGGCTTAAAGTGGCTCCTCGAGCATCGGGACATCGTACCCGGCCGGCAGTTTTGCGACTACGCTATAAAAGGCCCTTTCCCCTACTGGAAGCACAGCCACCGCTTTATCCCCGAGAGTCAGGACGCCTCTATACTTGAAGATCACCTGGAGTACGGACTGCCGCTTGGAGGCCTCGGTCGTCTGGCTGCCGGAGGGTTCCTGCGTAAAAAACTGGAACGGCTTTTCCGCTACAGACACCGGATAACAGCCTGCGATCTCGCCGCTCTGAAAAGGGGCGCCATCGAAAAACCTCTCAAGGTCCTTGTCAGCGGAAGCTCAGGGCTTATCGGCTCCGCCCTGATTCCTTTCCTGACCTGCGGCGGGCACAGGGTTATGAGGCTGGTGCGCCGTAAGATTCATCCAGGGGAAGAGACAGTATTCTGGGACCCTCTTTCAGGCAGGGTGGATTCGAATGAACTCGAGGGTTTTGATGCAGTTATTCACCTGGCTGGCGAGAGCGTGGCCCCGGGCCGCTGGACCGCAGGTAAAAAAGAGCGCATCCGGCTGAGCAGGATCAAAGGTACGCAGGTTTTAATCGACTCTCTCTCCCGGTGCGACAGGCCTCCGCAGGTCTTGATTTGCGCCTCGGCAACCGGTTATTATGGAAACCGGGGTGATGAGCTTCTGGATGAGAACAGTGGGCCGGGAAATAGTTTCCTCTCCCAGGTTTGCCGGGAGTGGGAGCAGACTGCTGCGGCTCTGGCCCGGACAGGAGTTCGAGTGGCCAGCTTGCGTTTCGGAATGGTTCTCTCTCCTGAGGGAGGAGCCCTTGGCGTGATGCTCCTCCCCTTTCGCCTCGGCGCCGGGAGCCCTCTGGGAGACGGCAGACAGTGGATGAGCTGGATCTCTATCCATGATGCGGTGCGCGCTATATATCATATCCTGCTTGACAGCTCTCTTGCAGGCCCGGTCAATCTAGTCTCACCCGGCCCGGTAACCAACCGCGAATTTACCTGTGCTCTTGCCCGGACTTTAAATCGACCGGCCTTTTTCAGAACACCGGCCTGGCTGCTTAAAGCCGCTTTAGGTCCCATGGCGAAAGAGCTTCTCCTGGCAAGCTGCCGGGTAAAGTGCGCCAGGCTGAAGCAGACGCACTTTGCTTTCTGTCACCCCGAGCTCAAAGGAGCGCTCGAGTTTCTTATGGGCAAACAATAAAACTTAAAACCAGGAAAACAGTCCACAGCCCATGCAATCCGGTAGGCCTGGAAGCTGATTTGTCTTGAATAGAATTTCTGATTGCCGGCCTTTATTCCGACCGGAAAAAAGCTTGCCTCCATCCGCAATCTAAAATATATTCACTTTTTCTTCAGTCATACTCTCTAACCATTGAACCCGCTTAAGGGATTATAATTCATTGGATTCGAGTACGCTTTTCCAATAACCAGTGATATTCCTTACTACAGGGAGCATTAAATAGTTTCCATTTATATTGTCTTTATATGCGTTAGCCTTGGTTATTAATACAAGTTGAGTAAACAGGAATAGTTTACCAGATGTCGATTCTTACATTTAAGGCGCCGGCGACTTACTTTACCTGACAACGGTTGAAATACCCCGGGAGAAAACTTTTACAACT
Source organism: archaeon (assembly GCA_035528795.1). GTDB lineage: Bacteria > Gemmatimonadota > Glassbacteria > GWA2-58-10 > GWA2-58-10 > DATKXY01. The sequence continues at coordinate 41,984 of DATKXY010000188.1, forward strand.
GCCGAAAATAGGTTTTAGTGTAGCTACCTGGGATGATAAAGCCATCCCAGGTGAAACTAGGGGCCATAAGAAGCCCTGAAGTCCGAGGACCCTGTTTTTGGAGCGTGTAGAATACAAGTAATTTCCATGCATGCTCTGATATATGTACACCGCCCAGGCAGGCCTTTGCGCAGGCTTCCTGCGCACCAGGCGAGCTTGGCGAAGCGGAGTAAAAGACATAATTTCCAGGATTAACTTTTGTTTCTTTTTGTTTAAAAAGAAATGGTTTTGCTTCTTTTGCCACCAAAAGAAGAAATAAAATTTCCTTTACGGATAGCTGCAAACAATTTTATGACCTGAGTATAAAAGAGTTATTTTTACCCGCATTCCCCATTTTATAGTAGAAAGTGTTTTTCAAACCCGACCTGTTTTATTCAACTTAATGAAAATCTGCATTCAAAAAGGCCAAAAATATTTTGCTCCATTCCAAAAGGGCAAAAGCCTGCGCCAGAAAAAATCAGACCAGATAAAACATGTTAAATTCAAAAACGTTAATTTCGGTTGATAGATTACGAATAAAAGAAAGATCCATTTAATATTATGAGCGGAGACCCTGGTATGGCGAGAATCTTAAGCAAAAGTACTATAGCCCCCAATACGATAAGCATGGAACTTTTAGCGCCGAAAATAGCGCGGAAAAGAAAGGCCGGCCAGTTTGTCATTCTGAGGGCCAGAGAAGCGGCCGAGCGTATACCGCTCACGATTGCCAAGAGCGACATTGAGAAAGGTTCTATCACGGTTATTTTCCAGATGCTGGGACATTCGACAATGGAACTCGGGCAGTTGCCTGAAGGTCAAGAGGTGGCGGATGTAGTGGGGCCGCTGGGCCGGCCGACGCATATCGAGAATTTCGGCACAGTAGTCTCAGTGGGCGGGGGAATAGGAACCGCGGTCGCTCTGCCCATAGCCCAGGCCATGCAACAGGCGGGAAACAGGGTTATCGGAATTGTGGGCGCGCGGACTAGAGACCTGCTTATCCTTGAGCAAGAGATGAGAGGAGTGTGCGAGGAGCTGCTGGTTTCCACTGATGACGGGACTTATGGGATTCACGGGTTCGTGACTCATGTCCTTGATTCGGTCATTAAAAGAAACGAAAAGATCGACCTGGTATTGGCTATCGGACCAGTGCCGATGATGAGGGCTGTGTGCGACCTCACCAGGCCGGTCGGCATAAAAACCATGGTCAGCCTGAACCCGATCATGATCGACGGGACCGGGATGTGCGGCGGCTGCCGGGTCTCGATCAGCGGCAAGACAAAGTTCTGCTGCGTGGATGGGCCGGAATTCGACGGGCATGAAGTGGATTGGAACCTCCTTGTCAGCCGCCAGAGGATATACCTTGATCAAGAGAAAAGGGCCTTGGAGCTGTTCCCGGAATTGCACCCTGAATCAGGGGAGCCGTGCAAGCTGGAATCCCTGGCCATGGCCGCCCCTTCCGAGCCAGAAGAGTTTTCCCCTGAGCCTTCTTTCTCAGACATAAAAGATAAGAAACCTTGGGAAATTCCACGCCAGCCTATGCCCGAACAAGATCCAAAAGAGAGGATAAAGAATTTCCGGGAGGTGCCCTATGGCTACACTCCGGCCCAGGCAATCGCCGAAGCCCAGAGGTGCATGCAGTGCAAAAAAGCCCCCTGTCTCACCGGGCGGGTGAACAAGGAAACCGGGGAGATGGAAGTAGGCTGCCCTGTGGAGATAGACATCCCGGGGTTTATCAAGCTGATCGCCGAGGGCGACTTTTTGGGTGCTGCGCGCAAGATGCGTGAAAAAAACCTTTTGCCTGCTATCTGCGGCCGGGTCTGCCCGCAAGAGGAACAGTGCGAAAAGTTCTGCACATTGGGCGTCAGGGGAGAGCCGATCGCAATCGGCAGGCTGGAAAGGTTCGTCGCTGACTATGAAAGGGATTCAGGAAAGATCGAAATACCGGAAAAGGCCCAGCCAACAGGCAAGAAAGTGGCAGTGATCGGCTCTGGACCGGCAGGGCTGACTGTGGCGGGTGATCTTATATTGCTGGGGCATGAGGTGACAGTTTTCGAGGCTTTGCATCGGGGCGGAGGAGTGCTGGTTTACGGGATTCCCGAATTCCGGCTGCCAAAAGAGATCGTGCGGCAGGAGATAGATTTTCTGGAAAAACTGGGAGTGCGTTTCGAGTACAATTCCATAATCGGGAAACTGGAGACAATCGATGAATTGCTGGGAAACGGGGGGTATGATGCGGTCTTTGTGGGAAGCGGTGCCGGAGCGCCTTCATTTCTCGGTATTCCCGGGGAAAACCTGAACGGAGTTTTAAGTGCCAATGAGTACCTGACCCGCTCCAATCTCATGAAAGCCTTTGATCCAAATTATGACACGCCGATAGTCAAGTCGCGCAATGTGGCCGTGGTCGGCGGGGGGAACGTAGCTATGGATTCGGCCCGCACGGCCCTTCGACTGGGTGCCGAAAATGTCTATATTGTCTACCGGCGCTCCCGGAAAGAAATGCCGGCTCGGATCGAAGAAATCCACCATGCCGAGGAAGAGGGGGTCCAGCTCAAGCTTTTATGCAACCCTGTCAGCATTATCGACAATGGAAACGGCTGGGTCAAGGGCATGCAGTGCCTGCGCATGGAGCTCGGCGAGCCTGATGACTCCGGGAGGAGGCGCCCGATCCCTGTAAAAGGCTCGGAATTTGTTATCAATGTGGACACGGTGATCATCGCCATAGGCAACGCCCCCAACCCGCTCATTCCCCAGTCCGCTCCGGATCTGAATACCGGCCGCCACGGTACTATCACTGCTGATCCGAAGACCGGCGCTACTTCCAAGCCTGGAGTTTTCGCTGGCGGCGACATAGTGACCGGCGCTGCCACGGTGATCCTGGCCATGGGTGCAGGCCGCATAGCAGCACGCGCCATCCACGAATACCTGGATGGAAAGTGATTTTCGAATCCAGCCTAATGCTTTGAAAGCTTAGAAATGCCTGATAACTTGCACAGATTAACTGACTAACAAGGTTTGAGTCATACTTGAACAGGCTCTGGGCTGTGGGCTGCAGGTCCCTTCACCCCACCGCGCGGCTCGTAAAAGAACATGGGGCCTGGGCAGGGTGGGCCTCCAGCCTCTAGCCTGGGGGCTTATAGCATAAAGAGCATAAATAGATCAGTTAAAAGCCCCTGACCCGACAAAACTAACTTGACAGAGCACTAAGATGTTAAATTTAAAAAAACCACTCATTCAAAAGGCACTGAATGCCTCGGCTCAAGGGTGAATATTTAAAGGCTGGATTTGACAGCCGTCTCAGGCTTGAATTTCATGGTTCGAAGGTGACCTCAGATGCCGGTTTTCCTGCTTATCATGATCCGTATGGGAAATATCGAGTGCAGGAATTAAAAATAAAATGGAATAGAAACTCGTGGCTCCATGGAAAGGTATCCTCGTGAAGCCTGGTGGCCTTATAACCATTGCGATAATTGCGCTGAGCCTGGCTGGGTGTTCGAGAAAGCCTGAAATTGATCAGCGGCATCCTCCGAACATCCTCCTTGTCGTTCTTGACGCGGCAAGAGCGGACCATTTTTCATGCCACGGCTACTCCAGGTCTACTACCCCCAACCTGGACCGGATAGCCAAAGAGGGGGTACGCTTCACCCGGGCGGTTTCCACCTCTAGCTGGACTCTGCCCGCTCACGCGAGCCTGTTTACCGGCCTCTTGCCGGATGAGCACGGTACACGCAACCAGCACGCCTGGCTTATCGATCGGATTCCGACCCTGGCCGAGCTGATGAAGGAGCGTGGTTATCGCACGGGTTGTTTCACGAACAACCCTATTATCGACCAGTATCACAATCTGGTCCGGGGGTTTGAGGTAATCGAGAGAATCTGGGCCGATAGCACGGTGGTTACCGATGCCAGACCTCATAACACCGAGTACACAAATACCTTGGTGCGCTCTTTTGTCGAAGCTGACAGCGAGCGTCCTCTCTTCGTTTTTATTAATTACATGGATGTGCACCAGCCCTATGTTGCTCCGGAGCCGTACCGCAGCATGTACCTCGAAGCCGGGCAAGAGATTACATCCAAGCTTGACAGTGCCAGCCGGTACGCTGACTTGTTGGATAATGGCACGATCTCGTTAAGCGAGGTAGAAAAATCGGAGCTGAGCGCTATTTATGACGGCTGCTTGACTTATCTCGATCAGCAGGTGGAGAACCTCTTGCAATCCCTGCGCAGAGCTGGAGTATACGATAGTACACTGATAATCATAACCAGCGATCACGGAGAGGTTTTCGGCGAGTACGGGAAATTCGGCCACGGAGATCTGCTCAACCGCCCCCTGATCCATATCCCGCTGATTGTTCGCTATCCGGCCCTTCTCCCTTCGCCGGCGGAGAGGGAGGAGCTTGTGTCTATCACGGACATTTTTTACAGCCTTTCCAATCTTCTCGGCCTGAAGGAGGCCGCGGCGACCGGTTCACCGAAACGCGACCTTTTTTCAAAAAAGATAAAAGAAGCTCCCTGCTATAGCTCGTTCACCCTGGGCCGGTTTCCGTTGGAACTAATGAAACATCGGCAGGATACTCGCTCTGTATGGACCCCGTCGAACCGGCATTACATTCTCCGGGGCAATGAAGCGATCCAGTGTTTCGATCTTTCCTCGGATTTTGCCGAACAATACAATCTCTGCCCCTCGAAGGTTCCCCAGCAGGAAGTCGTCTCCAGAATCGCCGAAATGCGGGAAAAAGTTGTCGAGTTCGTCGAGGACAACCAGGACCTGCGAATAACCCGTGAGCTGAAAATCGATCCACAGGTAGTGCGGGCGATGCGTGCCCTGGGTTACGTGGGTCAAGGCCGGAATAACGAGAATTATGAAATACGAACCAGCGCTCAGGAACACCCGCATTTTATGGAACATTTTAAAACCGGGAATTTCTTTTTCGCGCTCGATTCTCTCTCCGCAGCCGAGGAGGAGTTTCGCAAGGCGCTCGAGATAAGTCCCCAGAATATAAGACTCCGAATAAAATATAGTTTTGTACTGTACCGCAACAAAAAATACGAGGAAACGGCCAGAACTCTCCATCCGATTATCGGCACGGCGGCCCAGGATAAGGAGGTATCTCTGATCCTGGGTCTGGCGTTCAAAGAAATGGGAAAAACGGATAGAGCGATAGAATATTTCGGCAAGGCCTCCGAGCTGGACCCGAGCAAACTCGTCTCAGCTATGAACGCGGCTGAACTTTTGATGAACCGCCGACAGTTCGGCGAAGCAAGAGTCTACATCCAAAGAATTATGACTCACCACTATGGGAATCTATCAGCCTTGCTCAATATTGTTGCCTGCTATTTAAAAAACGGATACCCTGAAGGGGCCCGCGACCTCCTCCTGGAACAACTGAAAAAAGCCCGATCAGGTACTATATACGCTATCCTGTCCCATGTCTATCAGGAAATGGGGCAGGAAAATGAAGCGGAAAAATGTCGGGAACTGGCCGCCAAACTGGGTGTTTCACGGGCAAGATTCGATCTGCTAAAGAAACGCTTAAGTTTCGAAGGACTTAAGAATAATAATTGACATTTTCGGCATAGCTGTTCATGTCGACATGCAAACTCAATTGCTGCCGGCGATTCCCCCCAAGGTGTATTGCAATTTAATCTGGATTATTCACAAAATTTAGTAAAAGGGAATTGGCTTTCGGTTTCTCAAGCATTTGCTCCGGACCGGACAAGAAGTCAGAAGCCAGAAGACAGGAGTCAGAAGTTTAAAAAACTCTGGTGATCATTTCCAAAGATATTCTGAATTCTGACTCCTGGTTCCTGAATTCCAAAAGGTTATCATAAAAATTTCCGGTTGCCGTTTGTTCATAATGGTCTGAAGTAGCGACAAGTTTTATGAATAATCCTGGTTAAATATGGGGGCTTTTGGTTAAAAAATGCAGTGTTGACCTTTCCTTCCTTAGCCGCATACTTGACGGTACCGAGAATCTCCAAACCATTTTGAGTTTGTTCAACCTCTTTTCAAGACCTTGCTAATGCCGGTGAAAGCGCTGCAGTTGCTAGGGCTTGCTTTATATAACTCTTTAAAAATCAAAAAGTTATTTTATGGGCGGTTCGCGAACCGCCCCTACGGATAGAATATTATCCTTTTACCTGGGATTTTTCCAAAGGTCTCTTATTATTATTCATGTATTTCTCCACCAGATTAATTTCAAAATACCGGCTGATTCATGATCGTAAAAAACATTTGTAACTTTTGTCTCTTCTTTGTTATTATATAATAACGCCTTAAATACAATTTCACGTCCCTGATACAGGAGTGAACTAAATCAATGATTGTCGGTGTGGCAAGAGAGATTTCTCCAGGCCAGCGTCAGGTCGCTCTCATCCCGGACGGTGCGGCTGCTTTGACCAAAGCCGGGCTCGAGGTGCTCTTAGAATCCGGCGCAGGCAAGGACGCTGGTTACCCGGACTCTGCTTACATGGAGAAAGGCGCCCGGCTTGCCAAAGACCGGGCCGAGGTTTTCTCGCGCGCTGATATTATCCTCATGGTTCAGGCTTTCGGTGCCAATCCTGAAAAAGGAATGTCCGACCTCAAGCTTGTGCGCCAGGAGCAAACTGTTATCGGCTTTCTCGATCCCCTTTCGAACCCTGAATCGGTCAAGCAGGTGGCAGAGCGCAGGGTGACCTCTTTTTCCATGGAGCTGATGCCGCGAATTACCAGAGCTCAAAGTATGGATGCTCTTTCAGCCATGGCCTCAATTGCAGGTTACAAAGCGGTTCTCATTGCTGCTGAGAAACTCCCCAGGATGTTCCCGATGATGATGACAGCAGCGGGCACAGTGAGCCCGGCCCGGGTGTTTGTTATCGGTGCGGGAGTCGCCGGCCTTCAGGCAATCTCCACCGCCAAACGTCTGGGAGCAGTGGTCCAGGCCTATGATGTGCGGCCATCGGTCAAGGAACAGGTGGAAAGCCTGGGCGGCAGGTTCATTCAGCTCAAGATCGAAGCCGGGGACACCGAGGATAAAAGCGGCTATGCCAAAGCCATGGATGATGAGTTTTACCGCCTGCAGAGAGAACTGATGGCCCGGGTGGTGGCCGACAGTCATGTGGTAATCACTACGGCCGCTGTACCGGGGAAAAAAGCCCCTGTGCTGATCACAGCCGACATGGTGGAGCGTATGAGCCCCGGCTCAGTGATAGTAGACCTGGCCGCCGAGCGCGGCGGCAACTGCGAGCTGACCTGTCCCGGCCTGACAATAGTGCACGAGGGAATAACGATTTTCGGGCCGGTCAACCTGCCTGCCACTGTTCCTTACCATTCAAGCCAGATGTATTCCAAAAACATTGTCACCTTTCTCCTGCACATGGTAAGCGATGGAAATCTCAAGATCGATCTCTCCAATGAAATCACCCGCGAGACTCTGGTTACCAGGGGTGGAGAAATAGTCAATCCCGAGATCCGCAAATTGTCAGGTCTTCCTGCCCTGGATCTAAAAGAGGAGCAATAGGATGGAAATATTTGTCATCGCCTTAACGATTTTTGTCCTGGCCATATTCGTGGGCTTCGAGGTGATAACCAAGGTCCCCCCGATTCTGCACACTCCGCTTATGTCCGGCTCGAATGCCATATCCGGGATAACCATTATCGGGGCTCTCATTTCGTCAGGGTCCCAGCAGACTCTTCTCACTACGATCCTGGGTTTTACCGCTGTGGTTTTTGCGACCATCAATGTGGTGGGCGGCTTCCTGGTCACCCACAGAATGCTGAAAATGTTCAAAAAGAATGGATAGGCCATGCGGGAAGCGCTGATAAATATCTCCTACCTTGTGGCTTCGGTCCTGTTCATATTCGGCCTGAAAGGACTGGCTCACCCACGGACTGCGGTGCGCGGCAATCTGATCGGAGCGCTGGGCATGCTCCTGGCTGTGGTGGTGACCCTCTTCGACCGTAATATCGTCAGTTTCGAGGTGATCCTGGCCGGCATAGTTCTAGGTTCCGCTGTCGGCGCTGTCATGGCGGTCAAAATCCGGATGACCGCCATGCCGCAACTGGTGGCCCTGTTCAATGGATTCGGCGGTGGAGCCTCGGTACTGGTGGCCGGAGCAGCCCTGGTGGAAGTTTTAAGCCTGGCGATGCCCGAAGGGGAAGCTCTCTCGACCCAGATGAAAGTTTCCACCGCAGCCTCAGGGATTATCGGGGCGGTGACTTTCTGGGGCAGCCTGGTCGCCTTCGCCAAACTGCAGGAGGTCCTTATCCCCGGCAGGCCGGTGCTTTTCCGCGGCCAGCACGTGCTTAACCTCCTGATCGGGATAATTTCCCTGACTCTCGGTGTCTGGCTGGTCATCAATCCGGAGCTGTCTTCCATTTACTGGTACATGGTCGCTGTGGCCTCTGTCCTGGGAGTCCTCTTAGTGATCCCGATCGGCGGCGCGGACATGCCGGTGGTGATTTGCCTGCTCAACTCTTACTCAGGGCTCGCCGCAGCCTCGACCGGGTTCGTGCTTAACAATAACGGCCTCATTATCGCCGGCTCTCTGGTCGGCGCAAGCGGGATCATACTGACCCAGATCATGTGCAAAGCCATGAACAGGTCCCTGGCTAATGTCCTTTTCGGCGGCGTGGGCGCTGAAATAACCAGCGGTCCCAGGCAGGATGATATCTATGCCGGCAGGGTGAAATCAACAACAGCCGAGGAAGTAGCCATGCTTCTTGACAGTGCCCGGCGGGTGGTGATAGTCCCGGGCTATGGTATGGCTGTGGCCCAGGCCCAGCATGCAGTGCGCGACCTGACCAACCTCCTCGAATCAAAAGGGATCACTGTGGAATTCGCCATCCATCCGGTGGCAGGCCGCATGCCCGGGCACATGAATGTGCTGCTGGCCGAGGCCGACATCCCGTATGAGAAATTGAAAGAGATGGATGAGGCAAACGCCATGATGCAAGAGACCGATGTGAGTATCGTGCTCGGAGCCAATGATGTCGTAAATCCCCTGGCGCGCACTGACCCCCACTGCCCGATCGCCGGAATGCCCCTGATCGATGTGGACAAATCCCGCACTGTAGTGGTGATCAAGCGCAGCTTGAGCCCTGGGTTCGCCGGCATCCCCAACCCGCTTTTCGCTGCGGACAACACGCTGATGTATTTCGGCGACGGGAAAAAGAATATCATTGACCTGATCCAGGCGGTCAAGGAAGGATAAACACTGTTAAGGTGGATTTTACTG
>DATKXY010000189.1:0-11067 GCA_035528795.1 archaeon
CCCAGGCAGGCCTTTGCGCAGGCTTCCTGCGCGTAGGCGAGCTTGGCGAAGCGGAGTAAAGGACTTAAATGCCAGGATTAACTTTTGTTTCTTTTGGTTACAAAAGAAATGGTTTTGCTTCTTTTGCCACCAAAAGAAGAAAAAGAATTTCCTTTACGGATAGATGCAATCAATTTTATGACCTGAATAGTAACAAATGGCTAATAACAGTCCAGGCCCACAGGCAGAAGAGTCTGGAATTTTTACCAATGATCCGTGTTTGTCGCAAGCTTTGAAGGAGCGAAACAATTTTTCCACAGGAGATAACGATGGATTATCATATCAGTAAAAAAGTATCCTGTTCTTTTGATGAAGCCATAGACCGGGTCATCGAGGAGTTGAAAAAGGAAGGCTTCGGGGTCCTCACCCGGATCGATGTAAAAAGCACCATAAAAAAGAAGCTCGATCTCGATTTCCGCAACTATGTGATCCTCGGGGCATGTAATCCCAAATTCGCCCACAGAGCATTGAGCCTGGAGGACAAAGTGGGGATCCTTCTGCCCTGTAATGTGGTGATCCAGGAGCATGAGGACTGCTCAGTGGAAGTCTCGGCCGTGGATCCGGTCGGGATGATGGAGGCAGTGGGCAACCCCGCCTTAAGTGAGCTAGCCGCTGAGGTGCAGGTCAGAATGAAAAGAGTGATCGGGAATGTGTGATCGCTTGAGAGGATAAATCGCCAATGGCCTTTTCAAAAGTCCATATGGGAGGCTAGGCCTACTCTCCATGAAAGCAGCATGATTATTCGAGAATAACTTCCAAAGGAAGAAATCACAGGTCGATTTGAGGTCCCGGCACCTTAATTACTAAGGATAATAGTCTCAAAAAAAGATAGCATTAGAGGCAGCTATTCTCAGAGAAACCTCTTTGGCGAGAAAGACGATTCGCCCGGTGCGCTGCAGAGCTCTCTTGCAGCAAGCTCGCCCACTGCCGGGCTTGTGGTCACCCCGTGCCCGCCCAGGCCGGCGACCCAGTAGAAGCCCTCTATCTTGGGGTCCCAGCCGATTACGAACCGGCGGTCCGGGGCGAAAGTCCTGATCCCAGCCCAGGTCCTGGCTATCGGCACCTCGAGCAGCCTGGGAAATGAGGCCGAAAGCTTTGCCGCAAGCAAGTCCTGCATTTCAGGGTCAACTGTCGGGGTCCCGGGCTTGACTTCTGATTCATCGCAGGGACTCAAAAGCAGGCCCGCTGACTCGGGCCGGAAATAGACATCCACCCCGACATCCCAGACAAAGGGCCACCGGGGGTCGACCCAGGAAAGGGCTCCGGTGTAATAGAGGTGCCTCCGTAAAGGTGCGAAAGGGATCGGGAGCGCACCAGCCATAGCCCCGACAATTGCGGCCCAGGGGCCTGAGGCATTGATCACGGTTTCCGTATTGATAAAACCCTGGTTTGTCTCAACACCCCTGATCCCCGCGCCTTGCACTTCGATTCCTCTTGCCGCGCAGCCTGTAACAAGCCGCACTCCGCGAGCCTGAGCTGCCTTGAGAAGCATGTTAATCAAACGGTCCGTGTCGGTTACCCCATCCCGAGGGCAAAACACGCCGCCCTCGAAAATACCGCCCTCAGTGCAGGGAACAAGGCTATTCACCCTCCCGGAATCCCAGATCTCAAGCTCCACTCCGACTTGACCGGCCCTTTCGGCTTCTTCAAGCAAGGCTTTCCACCTTTCTCCACCAGCCGCGAGAATGGAACCTGTCCTGGAAAAAGGAACCGGTTCTTCCAGGTCTTGAGCCTGCCTGTCAAAAAATTTCGCTCCCTCCCTGGCCAGGGAAAGAATCTCCTTGTCAGAGATCAACTGGCGAATCATCCCTGCATTGCGACCCGAGGAATGCATGCCCGGCTGGTTTTCCTGTTCCAGGATCAGCACTGCGGTCTCTCCCAGTCGGGCCAGCCAGTAAGCTGTGGCCGCACCGGCAAGACCGGCTCCGATAATCACAAATCTGGCCGAAAATTCTTTATTCATCTGTATTCCCGGTTCACATAATCATTTTTGCAGAGACTGATCCTTGCAAGGGGAGCAGCCTGAAAAAAATATGAAAAAAATTTAACCTATAGAATAAAATGTGGATAGTCAATATACCCTGAAAAAAAAAGGTGGGAAAAGCTCGCGAAAACTATCGTCCCGGAATATTTTTCAACCGGCTGCTTGACAATTTTATCTCAGCTTGATAGGTTTGGGCTGAATTGGGGTAAACATTCGTTTTCCTGCTTTTTTGATTTGATCAGGCAACACAAACTTTTTATTCCAATCGGAAAAGAATTGCTTTCTACCGGGGAAACCATGAAAGAAGAAAACGCTCAAGAAATTATGCAAAAATTCAGTACGCTTAAGATAGGAGTCCTGGGAGACTTCGCTGTTGATGCCTACTGGATGCTCGAGGATTCTGTGGGAGAGATTTCGGTTGAGACCGGCAAGCGGGCTTTTGTTGTCCGCTCTCAGCGTTACAGCCTGGGAGGCGCAGGGAACATTGCCACCAACCTGGCGGCCCTGGACCTGGGCGGAGTCGAGGCATTCGGTGTGATCGGCGAGGACCTTTTCAGCAAGCTGCTGGTGAGCAGGCTCGAAGCTCTCGGAATTGAAACCTCGGGCATGATTCTCCAGAGAGAAAAATGGGACACGCCGGTTTGGGCCAAACCCCATCTCGGGGATGAGGAACAGCGCCGGTTGGATTTCGGCTTTTACAACGAGCTGGCTGAGGAAACCCGGGAGCGGCTGTTTGACAAACTCACCCAGCGCCTGGGCGAGCTTGACGCCCTGATAGTGAACCAGCAGCTCCCGAGGCCGCTTATCAGTGCCAGTCTGATCGGGAAAGTCAACTCTCTGGCCGGACGGTTCAGGGACAAGGTTCTAGTTGTCGATTCCAGGGAGAATATAGGCGATTACCAGGGGATGATCCTCAAGTTCAACGGCGAATCCCTGATAAAGATGCGCCGGGGTGTCGAAACTCTGGAGGCTGAGGATTCGATTGGCCGCGATGAGATTGTCGAAGCTCTCGAGGCGCTTTTCTCAAGCTATGGCAAGCCGGTAATAATCACCCGCGGAAAGCGGGGCTGTCTGATTTATGAAAGAGGTCGGATCGATGAAGTCCCGGGAGTGATGGTTACCGGCCCGGTGGACCCTGTGGGCGCAGGGGATACGATGCTGGCCGCTCTTACAGCCGCACTCGCTGCCGGGGTCGATATCAGGGATGCTGCAATGCTGGGCAATTTCGCCGCCTCGGTCACAGTGAGTAAACTCAGGCAGACCGGCACAGCCACCCAGGCCGAGATCATGGCCAGGGTCGCCGAGGGCAGCCTGATCTATCGCGCGGAACTGGCCGAGGACCCGAGAGGGGCGCGCTACCTGGAGGGGACTCGGATTGAAATAGTGGACCCGCAGATCACCCGCGGACAGATCAGGCAGGTCCTTTTCGACCATGACGGGACAGTCTCCACCCTCCGTCAGGGCTGGGAGCCGATCATGGAAAAAGTGATGCTCGAATCCATTTTCGGCCCAGCTTACCAGACTGTATCTATGGCTGAGTTCCGTAAAGTCCAGGACCGGGTACGGGAATTTATCGACCAGACCACTGGGATACAAACCATTCTCCAGATGCAGGGCCTGGTCGAGATGGTCCGCGAGTTCGGCTATGTGCCAGAGGATAAGATTCTCGACTCCCATGGCTACAAGGCTGTTTTCAACAAGGAGCTGATGAAAATGGTCAACAGGCGGCTGGAAAGTCTCAAGGCCGGAGAGCTGGATCTCGAGGATTTCACGGTGAAAGGGGCGGTTAAATTTGTCCGGTCTCTGAAAGATGCCGGAATGCGCCTGTATCTGGCAAGCGGCACGGACCAGGAGGACACGGAAAAGGAGGCCGCCAGGCTGGATTATGCCTCTCTTTTCGATGGCGGCATTTTCGGCAGTGTGGGAGACATAACGAAATTTTCCAAGAAGAAGCTGATCGCTGAGATAATCGAGGGCCACAAACTCGAAGGTCCGCAGTTGTGCACATTCGGGGACGGCCCGGTGGAGATCAGAGAGACCAAGCGGCGGGGCGGAATTGCGGTCGGCGTAGCCTCGGACGAGGTACGGCGCTATGGTTTGAACCCCAGCAAGCGGGAGCGCCTGGTGAAGGCCGGGGCGGATATTATTGTGGCAGACTTCACAGAGGGAGCCAAGCTCTTTGATTACCTGATGGGAAAGCGGTAAGCTTGCTGTTTCTTTGAAACAGTTGAAAAAGAGCGCCTGAAGCGCAGTTGAAAATACAGATCTGGGATAAAAAGAAAAGCCGGACCAATGGCTTATTTGTCAGGGAGCCTTTGGATCCGGCTTTTAATATTCTGCAAGTATTACAAGTATTATTTTAGCTAAAAATGTCCGGTTTAATAAACGATATTATTTCATTTTTTTATTTCACAGTATTCGACCTGGATCTGGAAGAATCCTATAAATAATGATTAAATGAAACCTTTGAAAAATGTCATCCTTTTACCCAAAGAACATTGTTTGCTTTTTTATAACGCCATAAAAATTAATGTGTTATTGTAGGGGCGGGTTTAAAACCCGCCCTATCAGGTCACATGATAACCTTTCGGCTGGGATTTTTTTAAAGGTCTTTAAATAGTAAAACGTTTCTTATTCTAGCGGGGCAGCTTAGGAACAAAATGTAGAATCAGGCTTTCAGGGATTTCCGCCGCCGGGTTTCGAGCTGTCGGAAGGCGCGGCTTGAGGTTCCTGCGGGGCGGCTTTCGCGCTGTCCGGGGGTGCTGTATCCTCAGCGGGTTCAGACTGGGCGGGTTGGGGGGCCTGGGGTGCAGCCTGGGCGCTGTCTCCTGCGGCAGCAGAATCCGGGGCTGCAGGAGGTTGAGGGCTCTGTGTTTGTTTGGCAGTATCCGGTGGTGCCCCCACTGGTTCAGACTTGGCTGGAGGAGGGGTGCCGGGAACTTGTTTTGTTGTATCCGGTGGTGCCTGGCTTGTGTCAGCAGGAGCGGGTTTTTTTATTGTATCGCTTTTTGTTTCAGGCGAAACGGCTGGTTGGCCGGTGCTGTCCGAGGGGGCCGGGGCTTTTTTTCTGCCGGGCTTTGCCGCAGATATGCTGTCAGCGGGCGTGAGAGTCGAGTCCACTGCTGAGACTGCCAGACTGTCCTTTACCTGGGCGGCAGGTGCTTTTTGTCCGGCCTTTATGGAATCCGCTTTTACTGCTGCAGCCGGCTTTTTGGGAGGAGGCGGAGGAGCGGGTTTCGCAGGCGGATTGGTCAGGCGCTTGACCAGCAGTTGTCCGAGACTGTCCGGCAGGTAGCCGGAGTGGGCGAATTTATAATCCAGACGCCGCTTGAGGTCATCCGGCCTGTTCGACTTGAACAGCCGCAGGCGGCAGATTGCGCTGTCCGGGCTGGGCCCGGCGGCGATTCCAGCGGAAAAAACGAGGAAGTCTTTCTCTGAGACCTTGGAAAAGGCCTCTCTCAGGTCTCTTTTTAACACTTCTTTTTCCGTGTCTTTTGGCTCCTTGGGAGGAGCGCTCTCGACCGATGCCGTGTCGGCTTCACTCCGTTTGATTTCCAAAGGTTCTTTTGTTGTATCTTTTGGCTTCTCAGGGGAAGCGCTCTCGACCGATGTCGTGTCTGCCTCGCTTTTACTGCCTTCAAATTGATTTTTCACTGTATCCATTGGCTCACCAGGATAAGAACTCTTTGCTGACACAGTATCACTCTCGCTTGTCTTTTGGGTTGAGTCACCAGGCGCTTTGCCCTCTTCTGGGGGAACAGGGACTGGAGCTTTGTATTCCTGGGCACTGATATGTGCCCCTGCCTCTTCGAGAGCGCTTTCGATCCTGGTTTTCAGCCATTCTGACCCATAAGTGTCGCCTGTCAGGCTGTCGTAGGGTATGACCACAGCTACATGGCGGTTGCTGAAATCCAATGGCGCATAACTGCTGGTATCCTTAATTTCTTCAATCAAGCCGATACGCTTTTTGTAGTTTTCGAAGAGTTCATTTTTATCCATCTCGAGAGGTTCATACAAAAAAAGCGGAGTTCGGGATTTGCTTTTATACATGGGAGTAAACTCTATTTTTTCCAGGGTGTCAAGAGGCTCCTCGAAATACAGCCGCTTGTAACGCCCGGCAGGCAGGAAATCGCAGTGGAAAGTGATAGTCCCGTCAAAGTAGAAATATGGGAAATTTTCAGGCAAGGAGTCGAATGGACTTATTCTCTGTGCTGTCCGCTGGATGAGATAGGCCAGATAACGGTACTCGGGTGTCAGCTCCACGAAGCGCTTCAGATGGCCTGAGTTGTCGATGCGGAACAGGAAACTGAGAGTGGCGCTTGTGGTGTCAGTCCAGAATTCGCGGCGGGGTATCCCTTCTCTAACCCTGCTTTCAATCAAGGCTGCAAATCGCTGGGCGACCTTTTCAGCGTAAGGCTGCCAGTCCCATTGGGTGTTATCGGGCTGGATCGACACACGGACCAGCTCTTCCTGAGCTGGAAGCCCGGACGCGGCAGCCAGAGACAGCAAGAAAAAGAATGGAAGAAGGCTGGACCCGTAACGGCGCATAATTAAAGAACTGTTAAAGATGTGAACTTAAATTAAGATGAGGGAAATTTACGGGATCACCGAAATCTTGTCAACCTAAGGAAGCAAAGTTATTATTTTGTTCTCATTGTCAACGGACCGGGATTTCGCGGATTTCAGTTTTTTTCAGGCCTTTTATAAAGATATAGATATTAAATTTCTAAGATGTTCCATTTTTGTTTCGAGCTGAAGGTTTTTTCAAATTCGAGCCCAGAGAGAAGTCAAATTTTTACCGGTTATTAACCTGAAAGGGTGCCTGTTGATTCTCGAAATTAAAGTTTATTGAAAAAATTCAGCCTGAAAAATACCATTTCACTGTCCCCGGAGTTTATTATATGAAAGGAATATTGTATTTTTGGTTGGTTATGGTCTTTCTTTTAAACTTTGATGCAGTTTTTAACAGCAATTCCTATGGAGCGGAAGTGAAAAAAGAACTTGAGCGATCAGCAGTCGACCCCCGTTATAAGTGGCGCCTGGAAGACATTTATTTAAGCAATGAGGATTGGGAGAGGGATTTTGAAAAAATCAAGGGTCAGATTCCCGAGCTTGAATCTTACAAGGGGAAGCTCGGGGAGTCCGGGGAGAAATTGCTTTCATTATTGAGGTTGCAGGACTCTCTGGGTCTGACTCTCGGCAAGCTTTATGTCTACGCCCACATGCGGCGTCATGAGGATATGAGGAACGATTTCTACCAGGCGTATGCCGACAGGGCTGTTTCCTTGGGCACCAGCTATTCTGCTGCGGCCTCGTTCGTTACGCCGGAGATTCTCCAGATCCCGGAGGACCGTCTCAGGGGCTGGCTGAACGAGGACGAAGGCCTGGCGCTGTACAGGCACAAGATCGAGGACATTATCCGCACCAAAGAGCACACATTGAGTCCCGGAGAGGAAAAAATCCTGGCCACGGCCGGTGAGGTGACCGGCATGCCGGGAACGATTTTTTCGATGTTTGATAATGCGGATGTCCGCTATCCGGCTGTAAAGGATGAGAAAGGCGAAGAGGTCGAGCTGACCAAGGCCAGATACAGCAAATTTATGGAGTCCGGAGACCGGGAACTGCGCCGGAGAGCATTCGAGGCTTTCTACTCCACTTATAACGGCTATGAGAACACGCTGGCAGCGCTCGTTGGGGCAATTGTCAAGCGGGACATTTTCTATTCCCGGGCCCGGAATTACAACTCGAGCCTCGAGGCAGCCCTGGATGGAGACAATATCCCGATCAAAGTCTACGACAATGTCGTCTCATCCATAAATGCCAACCTCAAGCCGCTTCACCGCTATGTGGCTCTGCGCAAAAAAGTGATGAACCTGGATCAGGTCCACCCTTACGACCTCTATACGCCGCTGTTCCCTGAGATGAGCGAGGAGTACGAATATGATCAGGCGGTCAGCCTGGTTACCGAAGCTCTCAGCCCTCTGGGTGAGAGCTACCTCTCGGTCTTAAAAAAGGGATTCGATTCCGGCTGGATCGATGTCTACGAGACGAAAGGGAAACGCAGCGGGGGCTACTCCTGGGGAACTTACGGCACCCATCCGTATATTTTACTCAATTATAACGGGACCCTGCGCGAGGTTTTTACTATCGCCCACGAAATGGGGCACGCCCTGCACAGCCACTTTACCTGGAGCAGCCAGCCTTATGCTTACGGCGACTATACCATATTTGTCGCCGAGGTGGCCTCGACCACCAATGAAGCGATCATGATCGACCATCTGCTCAAGGTAATCGAGGATAACAAAAAGAAACTCAGCCTGCTCGACCACTATGTCCGACAGATCCAGAGCACGGTCTATATCCAGGCGCTTTTTGCGGAATTCGAGCGTGAGATTCACGCCATGGCCGAAAGTGACCGGCCCCTCACTGCGGTCGGACTGAAAAAGCTTTGCCGCGACCTGTACCAGAAATATTTCGGCCCGGAGCTCGAAATCGATGAGATCTACAAGATCAACTGGGGCAGGATACCTCATTTCTACAACGACTTTTATGTCTACCAGTACGCCACTGGCTATGCAGCGGCGACCCTGATCGCGGAAAAGATACTTGCCGGCGATAGCCAGGCCAGGGGGAATTACCTGAATTTTCTGAAAAGCGGCAGCAGCGACTATTCGATAAACCTTTTGGAAAAAGCCGGTGTCGATATGACCTCACCTGAACCCATAGTGTCTGTGGCGCGTACTCTGGACCGCCTTCTCGACCAGATGGAAAAACTGCTTGAGCAGTGATCCCTGAGAGACCGGTTAAAAACATCTTACTTAATACCTTTTCCCGCGTCCGGGTTATAAGGGTCTTGCGCTCCTGCAAAGAGATCCGATATTTGCAAGGCTATCCGGACTCTCAAATGCACAAAGCCGAAAAATACGATTTTTTCTTGCCGTACCTAGCGCTCCTCGTGTGGATCTGGTCCGGTGCAGCGGTCATGCTGACAGGCTGGCCGTGGCTTTGGGGCATACTCCCTTTAGGACCGGCCGAGGGATTCTGGGCTCCTTTTGCCGCTCTGGTGTGCACGGTTGTTGCTTTTGGCTTGGGGGCCCGTGTGCTCGACAGGTTGGAAGAGCAAGGAGCCGCCTTTTACAGGTTTTTCACTCGACCGGACCGCGTCAATTCCCGCTTGCTCTTCTTTTTTCTCCTCTACCTGGCAATTTTTTTTCTCTGCTGGAACCTCCGCTCGGAAAACCATTTTATGGGCGATGGCTGGGTGCTCAGCCTGGAGGTGGAAAAACCGTTTGTCCTCTGGGACACCGCGCCGCTGACCTTTTTTATCCTGCAATCTTTCAATCGCCTCCTCCAGTTCGCCGGTCTCACAGGTGGAGAGGCCACTTACGCTGTTTTGCACTGCCTTCTTTTTCCCATCTTTCTCTGGTTCTGCTGGCGTATCGCCGGCCTGGTGGCTGAGAGAATCCCGGACCGGCTGGTCTTGTTTCTGTTGATTGCGGCCGGCTCAAGCCTGCAGCTTTTTTCCGGCTATGTGGAAAACTACACGCTGCTTCATTTCTGGCTGGCCCTTTACCTTTACTCAGGCTTGAGATATATCGCTGCCGGGAGTGAGAGCAGGGTTCCCTGGCGGCCGAGCCTGGCTTTTGTCCTCGCCTCAGCCAGCCATCTCACCGGAGTGGTTCTTTTCCCATCCCTGCTTTTTCTCTGGCTGTTGAGAGTTCCCTGGCTCAAGAGGATTCCCGGAATAGGTCGGTTTATTATAAAATCGGGTCCCTCCCTGGCAGTGGCGGCTGCCTGCTCGATAATGCTGGTTCTGGGACCCATTTTTTCCGACCGCAGTTCCATGGTTCCTTTGCTGGGAGGCCGGCAAGAAAACCCTGCCCCATACCTGTTTTTCAGCCTCACCCACCTGTGGGAAAAATTCAACTTCTTACTGCTGATCTGTCCGGCTGCACTGGTAGCCCTGCCATTGGCCGTAACCAGATGGCGCATCTTTCGTAGCATGGATTCCCTTTCTTTCAGTTTCGCTGCCTGGAGCGCGGCAGGGTGTGTTTTTTTCTCGACCGTTTTCAATCCTTTGCTCGGTATCCGGGACTGGGATCTCATCTCTCTTCCTGCAATTCCCCTGGCCCTGCTTGCGGGCTGGACATTGAGCCTGGCAATGCCGGCAGGAGCCAGGCGGAAAGCTTTATTAAGGGCCCTGGCTCTCGCTTGCGCGCTGCACGCGGGAACTTTTGTCTGGATCAATTCGGATATCAACCGGGGTGTGCGCTTTCTCGACCGCATCCGTCAGGCGGACTTCCACCGCCAGACCGGAAAAATGAATCTCGGCGCACTGCTCTATGAACGGCAGTTTTTTCAGCAGGCTATAAACCAGTACAGACTGTTTAACTCGCCGGAACGCTTTGAAATGCAAAGGGCCGCACTCAATATCGGGCTTTGTTTCCTTTCCCTCGAGATGCCGGACAGCTTAATAGGCTCTCTCAGGGAATTGGGGGGCAGCTACATGGAACCCGCCGCGGCCAGGAAATATTATATCTTGCTCTCTCTGGCCTACGACATGAAATGCCGCTCGGACAGCGCAACAATTCCTTACCTCAGTTTGCAGCGCACTGGCCTCCAGCTTGAAGATTCGGAGAGGATTAAATGGGCCGGACAAATGGAAGGCCTGGCCGGATGCTACAATCAAAGGCTTGCTGAAAAAGAAGGGGATGTAGAGGCAATGCTGTTCTTCCTGCGCTACTATACCTTGAAACAGGACAGCAGGAAGATAAAACAGTTGTATGATATTATTCTCAGCCATACTTATACGGTCCCTGAGTGGAACTGTCTGCATGAGTTTGCCTGTCTCTGCGGCCACCGGGATTATTTAGATAAAATGGTCGAGCAGGCAGAGAGGCAGCGCACAGGCTCTGTCAAGCGGGAATAAATGGGGAAGGATGACGGTCCGCCTCGGTACTGGTCTGCGAAAGATTAAGCGATAACAGCAATTAAATGTGTGATAACCTTCCGATTATAAATCCTGAAAGTATTTTCAGTGTCCG
>DATKXY010000190.1:0-31101 GCA_035528795.1 archaeon
GGGTCTGACCCGGAGGGATGGTCTCCGAACTCGGAGAAACAGGAAATACAGGATTGTCACTGCTGATTCCGCTTACCACCAGGTCTGCGCCACCTTCATTGGTGATATTGAAAGTCCCTGTGCCGCTACTGCCGACTGTCACATCGCCAATATCGACCACAGTGGCCGATAAGCTGATCTCAGGGACCAGGGACGGAACACCATTGCCGGTAACACTGACAGTAAGTGTGCCCTCGTCGCTATCGTTGCTGACAATTGTAATTGTAGCGCTCTGGCTGCCGGTAGAGCCCGGAGTGAAAGTAATCGTCACTGTCCGGGTCTGACCCGGAGGGATGGCTTCCGAACTCGGAGAAACAGGAAATGCAGGATTGTCACTGCTGATTCCGCTTACAACCAGGGCCGCTCCACCTTCATTGATGATATCGAAAGTCCCTGTGCCGCTACTGCCGACTGTCACATCGCCGATATCGACCACAGTTGCCGATAAGCTGATCTCAGGGGTAGCTGTCCAGAGAGGATTAAATTTTATCAAAGAAAAAATAAATGTTATAAAAATTATCTTAACTGATTTATTTTGAGACATCTAAACCTCAATTAATCCTATCTGATCCAGCTGACCGCTTAAAGTGCAATGTATCTGATGTGCTTTGGAAATGGGGTATTGGATTTTTTCATGGTTGAAAAATCCAAAAATGAGGCTATTTCAAGACAGAGAAGCGAGATATTATACCGGAGATATCAAGCCTGAACGCTTCGATACTCTAGTTGATTCTTTCAGATTTTGTCTTCAAACCAAAAAAGTGCTCTTTATTTTATCATTGAATCCAAATTATGAGGCTTATCTCGCTTTCAATCTACCTGCTCCAAAAATACAGGATCACTTTCGGCGTTCCGGGTATGCCGAAGGCTCAAGATCACTCACCCATTGATTAAATCATATCATGAATAATCCACCCATATTCGAATAATGTCTTATGTCGGGTAAGAACTTTTTCGACTTTTTTTAAAGCTTCCTCCATCGTAAAAGGTTTTTGGAGATATTCCGTGCACCCCCTGATTTTAAGTTCATAAAACAGGTTCTTGTCTCCAAATCCGGTCATGCAGATCACGGGCACCGAAAGACACTCATCATTCAGCCGATCGAGCAGTTCAAGTCCATTGAGCTTGGGCATCCGAAAGTCAGTAAGCAAAAGATCGACAGTTTCATTATTTCTCTGGAATTCTAAAATTTTTCGTAAGGCTTCCATTCCGTTATTGGTCGGTGTCACCCGATAGCCTTTTTCCTTGAGTATGAATTTTAGTCCTAGCAGGATATGATCTTCATCATCGGCAATAAGTATATTTTTACCTGGCACAGTATTTACCCTGGATTAGATAGTTGATAAGTTTATTAAATAAAGGATTATTATTAAGCTACTTTTGTGCCAGCCAGTGAAGGAAGCTATAAGCTCTGAATTTTGAATTGGTTATGATAGAAGATTATTTATAAGAGGCAGGAGGAGCTAAATCAGCTTTTGTTGAGATATTTCAAAAACATGACCCGAAACTCACGAAAATCCAAGGTATAATAAAAAATCAACATTTGTTTAAAAATCAACAAATGTTGATTGATTTCGATAACAGTAAGATTTATTTCCCCAGGCGCTTAAGACGCCGGTTTAACGCCTGGGGTGTTATCCCCAGCATTAAAGCTGCTAACCTTTGGTTGTTTTTGGCCCGCTGCATAGCCTCTTCGATTAGTGTCCTCGTCGCCTCTTTCAATTTTGGCAGTCGCTCTAATTGTGAAGCCCAGGAATCATGGCTAGCCTGTAATAATTGAGAGGGGCTGGTTGTAATAGAGCTATCTGTTTTAATAATCGCTTTGAAAGCCGCCGCAGAAAGCATTCTGCCTTTATGCCTGCTGACAGCATCTGTGACCAGGGCTTTGAGCTCTCTAACGTTACCCGGGAAGTGGTAATTCTGAAGCAAGGTGATAAGCTCTTCACGATACACAGGCTTTTTTTTACGGAACTCTTTGGCTGCATTTTCAATAAAATGATCCAGAAGCAGGGAAATATCATCTTTCCTCTCCCGCAGGAGGGGAAGATGCACATGATGATTCCGAAGCCGATAATAAAGATCTCCCCGGAATTTTCCGGATTTTTGCAGCTTTTCCAAATCTTTATGGGTAGTGACAAGGATACGGACATTAGCTAGTTTGCCCATATCTGAGCCAACAGGGAAATATTCTCTCTGGTCCAGGAGCCTTAAAAGCTTTATCTGCGAAGCTTCACTCAAATCGCCGATTTCATCCAGAAGTAAAGTTCCATTATCCGCAATCTCCACAATACCTTTTCTGACCTGATCAGCTCCAGTGAACGCTCCTTTCGTGTGGCCAAACAAGGTATCTGAAAAAACTCCATCATCCAATCCAGCAACATTTACAGCTACAAAATTTCCAGTCCGACCGCTTAGCTGATGTAACGCTCTTGCAATAAGCTCCTTACCGGTACCGGTTTCCCCGGTGATCAAAACCGGATTTTGTCCACCAGCAATAGCCTCGCAATACTGAAAAATGGAGTGCATTTTTTTATTTTGAGTGATAATTTGTTTGAAAACCTCGGGCTGCTCCAGTTCTTCTGTCAGAAAGCGGTGCGTAAGTATCGAACATTCATACCTCAATTCCCGCATCTCTAGAGCACGTCGCACACTGATAATGAGATGGTCCCCCTCAATTGGTTTGAGCAAATAATCAAAGGCACCATACTTCATGCATTTAACCGCAGTGTCTACTTCGTAAACACCGGTAATCATAATCACCGGAATTTCAGGAAAATCGCACACCACCCGGGCCAGGATTTCTTCCCCTGAAATATGAGGCATCATCAAGTCCAGCAGGATCACCTCGATTTCCTGTTCATTCAGTATCGAGAAAATCTTTCTGCTATCCTGACAAAGGATAGTGTTGTTTATCCCTCCGGAGCGCAGGGTAATATCGAAGACCTTGAGAATATCAGGCTCATCATCCACCAGTATTATTGGTCTCTGAGGAAACTTGTTTTCATTCATTTTCATTGAGCCATCATTGAATGGGAATTATGGAGCCAGACTATAATAACCCGTTTTATTCATAAAACTTGTCGCTACTCCAGACCATTATGAACGAACGCCAACAGGAAGTTTTTATAATAACCTTTTGGAATTCAGGAGCCAGGAGTCAGAATTCAGAATATTTTTGGAAATGATCACCAGAGTTTTTAAACTTCTGACTCCTGTCTTCTGACTTCTTGTCCGGTCTGGAGCAAATGCTTGAAAGACCGAAAGACTGGTCCTTTCTACTAAATTTTGTGAATAATCCAGGAATAATTGGATATCTTAATTTATTTTTCTAATTGAATCAGCCTGTTAAATAGACAAAGACTCTCGTTCACTGGAAACAGGAAGTGAAACCAAAACCGTGGTTCCCTTCCCGGGTTTTGAACTGAATTCCAGCCTCCCCCCATGATCTTGTATTATCCCTGCGGATATTGATAAGCCCAAACCAGTGCCACCAGAGTCCCGTTTGGTTGTAAAGAAAGGATCCAGAATATATTTTAACTTATCCTCAGGGATACCGACACCTTCATCTTTTATTTTGATAACAACATTCTTGTTTTTTTTGTTAAAAGAGGTGCTGATTAATATTTCTTGCATTGGATCAGTCAATGCCTGGCAGGCATTCTGGATCAGATTAATCAAGACTTGTTCTATCTGCTGAAAATTGCCTCTGACAGTTGGCAAGTTGTCGGCATAAATAACTTTCAAGTTTTTGGTGGATTTTTTTAACAGGTTAGAAAGAATCGTCAGAGCAGATTTCAAAACAGCATTGATATCGACTTCACGGGTAGTCTCGGAGCCGACCTCTCGAGCATAATCTTTCAGGTTGCGGACAATATGCCTGATTCTTTGAGCCCCTTCATAGATTCCGGAAAACAAATTAGGGATGCGGTCGCGCATATCTTTGTATGAAATGCCTGCGAGCATGAAATCACCGTTATCTTCATAATATTTATCGAGAATGGGTGTGATATTTTCCCAGGCCCGCTTGAGCATGGGAGCATTTACCATAATGAATTGGTTGGGATTGTTAATCTCATGTGCTACACCAGAAACCAGAATTCCCAGTGAAATCATTTTGTCCGCTTGAATGAGCTGCTTGCGACGGAGTTCCTCTTCCTCTCTTGCCCGGACGCGTTCGGTAATATCCCGCGTAAGCCCTTGAAAGCCGATAAAGGTTCTATTACGGCGGAATATCGGGACACCTGAGCTTTCTGTAATAATAATGTGACCGTCTTTATGGACCAAATATGTTTCCTGGCCGGTGAATATCACCTCCCGCAATAAATAATCATTTCCCATATCCATTCGACTTAACTCTTCTTCAGACAGAAAATCCAGCAGGCTTCTACCGACAACTTCTTCCGGTTTGTACCCAAGGATATCTTTAACGCGCGAATTTGAATACTTGATAACTAGGTCTTTTCCAATTTCCCAGATCCAATCATCGGTTTCTCCGGCTATATTGCGAAAGCGCTCCTCGCTTATCTGCAGTGCTTCCTCTGCCTGTTTCTGCCTTGTTATGTCCTCTAACATACCGTCAAAATACATGATCTTTCCAGATTCGTCATGAATAACTTTGGCTGTAACCGCACCCCATATAGGAGTACCGTCTCTCTTTTTTAACTGCAACTCTTCCCTGAATACTTCACCCAGAGCTATCAGCTTTTCAATAAAAACCTTACGTCTCTTGGGTTCCCAATACAGGTCAGCCACAGGAATTTGTAGTAATTCCTCAACAGTCTCGAATCCGTGTATTCGAGCGAGCGCCTGGTTAGCCATGATAAACTTTCCTTTGGGACCAGGAGTGTTTCTGTATATACCGATCGGGAGGTTTTGAATGTGTTGACGGTAACGTTTTTCACTCTCCACCAGAGCTTCCACCGCTTTCTTTCGCTCCGTGATATCTGATATCACTCCCTGAAGCCCGACAACCTTGTTCTCTTTAAAGGCCGGCCGAGTGGATGTACGAATCCAGCGCATTTCTTTAGACTTTGTCGCTACCCGATAATCTTTTATTGGGATATCCCCCCTCATAGCCTTTTTAAATCGCTTAACAGCAATCGGGAGATCCTCTTGATATAAAAAATCTGTAAAATTACGGTCAATAATTTCAGAAGGCGTGTATCCAAGAACAGTCTCTATTACCGGGCTGATATATTTTATCACTCCCCTGTCATCGACCATGTATATGACATCGTTAATATTCTCTATCAATTCCTTATATTTCTCCCTGCTCTCCCGCAGTGCTTGCTCCGCTGATTTCTGGTCCGTGATATCCTCAAAAAACAAAGTATAACTTGATTTCGGCCCGAAGTGTTCTCTCGATATTTTTAACTTGAATACTTTATCTTGCAATTCCTTGTCTTTCAGTTCGACTTCCACATCAAATGGAATTCTGAATTGATCTATTGAGAATAAGGATTTACGGGTAAAAACCTCGATATCGAAAAACGAAGCCTCACCGGAATATGTTGTGAATCCGATATGATTTTCTTGGTCGTAAAGTGCATTTGAATCTATAAGCTCTAGAGGAAGGGCCTGTTCTTGAGTGTTCAGGTTTTTCAGCAGCCTGCGTATCCTTCCCCCAATCCTTTCCACAGTAATCTCATATTCAGTGTTTGGTTTCAGCCTCTCAGGTTGGCTTATCATATCAACCACTTTCCGCTGAATCCTCGCCTCCGTATTAAACGAGGAGCCACTGCATATAGTATATCCGGCTGCATCACAGAGCTTCACTGCCCTGGATAAAGTACCGGAGAGCACAAGCGAAAGATCTCTTATGTTTTCCATTTTCCCTGATGTCTTTGTTCGATAGACCACCTTAATGTCCTCATCGGGACCGCCGAATTCTTGCGCAGACATCAGGTAACAGTCCAATTTCTCACGAATGTGAGGATTATGACTAATTTTAAGCTTGCCGGAATCCTTAATTATCTTCCATCTTTTGGCATTACAGCCAGTTGAGACAATCCAGCTTTTTCCGATTTTATCTGCTTCGCTAGGCCCTCTGTACCTTATTTCCCACTCGAGCCCTTTATCATAGGGTAAGTTTTTCAGAGCTTCGGTTTTCTCTAAGTATCGTTGAATTTTATAGATATCACTTTCTCTAAGAATTTCGCTTAGATTCAACCGGCTGTCTGCTAACCTGTTGAATTTATTCAGGATAGGAAAATCATCCGAAAATCCCTTTATATTCAGTTTATGGTCAAGGTAAAGA
Organism: archaeon; assembly: GCA_035528795.1. GTDB lineage: Bacteria > Gemmatimonadota > Glassbacteria > GWA2-58-10 > GWA2-58-10 > DATKXY01. Next base: position 6,296 of record DATKXY010000190.1, read on the forward strand.
CGGGGAACACTGATTGTAGAAATCAAGCCCAATAAGTTTCTGACCATGATCTCTTTCTCTTGCAAAGCTTTTTTATATTTTTTTTCCGAAAAAACCAGACGCTTTTCTGCTTTTTCCAGCTTTATAATTTCCTCTTGAAGCTCCCTGACCCTTTCGGTCAATTCTTGATATGTCGTTTCTTTAGTAGACATTATCTAAAACCTGTGTTTATAATTAACACATTACCATTCCTTTATTTTAACATAAAAAGTAGGCTACTTGTCAAGAATAAAAATTCTAATGGTACTGTAAAATAACAAGATCATATAATGATTGGGTAATTGGTGGGGCAATTTTTTAAAATTCAGAGACTAATTTAGTTTTAGATCGCAAAAATTTACTGAAAGTTTATTCTGGCAGTATTAAACTTTACCTTATGTGAGGTGATAAATCGGAATAATTTTCTTTTCCAGCCTGGATCAGCCATCCTTTGCAAAATCGTGGCCAATGACGGCGGATTGGTTGCGGATCGTGCCCTATAATCCGCAACTCACACTTCGCAAACCATTGATTTTACTGCATCTCAAAGCCCGCTGCGGATTCCTTCCCTCGGCACCGCTGATAAATAAAGCCCTAATCCGCTAAGGGTTACGGCTTCTGCTTTTCACAAGACTATGTCGGAACCTGCGCCGCTCTCTTTTTGACCGGTCCAAATATTTGGCGAAGCTCAGAGGCTTGAATTCTTTCACAAATAGTGCTACCGTTATTGTGCGCAGCTCGCATCCTGGATCTGCAAACCAGATTACCGGAAAAATAACCACCCGCTTTCTATCCTTTCGCAAGGAGTGCTCATGTACAAGTGGACTGTTCTGCTGGCGGTCATTCCGCTCGTTTTGTCGGGCCCCCTTGATGCTGGCTGTAAACACCCGGCGAATGCTGAGTGGATGAAGCTCGAGGACGGGGTCTCTGTTCCCGTTCCTCCGGATGAGCGGCCCCGTCTTTTCCTGCGCTCCAGCGACATCGGGGACTTGAAAAAACGGATCGAGCACCCGGTGTTGAAACACACCTGGGAAAACCTGCAGGAACTCGGCAAAATGAACGCCCATTACGGGATGACCGTAGACGCCCTGCGTTATTTACTGACCGGCGACCGGGAAACCGGGCGCAAGGCAGTCAAAGCTGCATTGGACACCCTGAAGGTGGCGCGGTGGGAAGAGCGTGGGGATGTATCCCGGGACATCGGCAGGGTGATGTGGGCCGCGGCAGTGGTATACGACTGGTGCTACGATCTGCTGAAACCGGATGAAAAGGAAGAGCTGGTGGTGCAGTTCATCCGGCTGGCAGAGATGTTCGAGACCGGTTATCCCATCCGTCAGTCCGGCTCGCTCACCGGGCACCTCGGCGAGTGGATGGTGATGCGCGACCTGCTCTCGGCCGGGATCGCCGTGTATATTGAGTATCCTGAGATGTATAAAGAGGCTGCGGGGAAGTTTTTCCGGGATTTTCTGCCTGCGCGTAACTGGTTCTATCCGGGCCACGCTTACCACCAGGGCATCGCCTACAGCGACACCCGGTTCGGCTCGGAGATGTATCCCCTGTGGATATTCGACTGTCTGGGCGCCGGGAACGTCTACCATCCCTCGCAGCAGTTCGTGCCCTATCACTGGATTTACATGCGGCGGCCGGACAGTAAGATGATGACATCCGGGGACGACTTCATCTGGACGCCGAAACTCTCCTCCCTGCTCTGCGCCAGCTACTATGGCGACAGTTATATTCTGGCTGATTACCTCAAGGACGAGTGGCCGTTCGAGATCCTCAAACATGCCACTCACCCGATGGATCAATTGTTCGTCTTGCTCTGGCGCGACCCGGACCTTAAGCCCGCTGACATCTCGGAGCTCCCGCTGACCAGGTACATGGGCTTCCCCTACGGCTGGATGGTCGCCCGCACCGGCTGGGGCCCCGAGAGCGTGATCGCCGAGATGAAGGTCAATGTTTATAATTTCCTGAACCACCAGCACCAGGATGCCGGGGCCTTCCAGATATATTACAAGGGCCCTCTGGCTGTTGATTCGGGGATCTACGAGGGAACCGATGGAGGTTACCTGGGACCGCACAACGTGAATTACTACAAGCGGACCATTGCCCACAACAGCCTGCTGGTTTACGATCCGGATGAGAAATTTATCACCCGGGGTTTCTGCAACGTGAAAAAAGCGAATGACGGCGGCCAGAGGCTGCCCAACCTCTGGGTCTCCGCCGGACTGCTCGATGATTTCCTGGCCAAGGATTACAAAACCGGTGAAGTCCTCGGGCACTGGCTCGGACCGGACCGGAAAGCCCCGGATTTCTCATACCTCAAGGGCGACATAACCGAGGCCTACATAGCAAAGGTGCGCCAGGTAAAGCGCTCGTTTGTCTTCCTTAACCTTGCAGGGTCTCCGGCACCGGCGGCACTGGCGGTCTTCGACAGAGTGGTTTCCTCGAACCCCGGATTCAAGAAATACTGGCTCCTGCACAGCATGGAAGAGCCGATGATCGAGGGTAATACTGCCAGGATCAGCCTCACCCAGCGAGGCTGGAGCGGGAGGCTGGTCAACTCCACTCTTATCCCATCGGAAGGCAATTACACCCTGGAAAAAGTGGGCGGGCCGGGCAAAGAGTTCTGGGTTTTCGGCGAGAATTTTGCCAGCGGGGTCCACCCAGGGCGCAACCCGGACGACTACGAGCTCGGATCCTGGCGTATCGAGCTGTCTCCGAAGAAAAGCGCGGAAACAACCTGTTCCTTAATGTGATGCTGGTCACTGAGCAGGGCCGGGCAAATCCGCCCAGGCCGGCGCTGCTTGAAAGCGAAGACCTTGTCGGGTTCAAGCTCCTGGACAGGGTGGCGCTGTTCAACAAGGCGGGTGAGCGCTCGGACCTGCCGGTTTCCTTTTCAGTGCAGGGAGACCGAAGGTTCAAGATCCTGGTCACCGACCTGGCAGAAGGGACCTGGCAGGTGAGAAAGGACGGGAAAGTGTTCATTCCGGCAGCTTCTGTCTCTGATGAGGCTGGAGTTCTTTATTTCGAGGGACCTGCTGGAGAGTACAGGCTGCTGCGCTAGTCTATTGTTCTTGAAATAATGCGCCTATCGGCTTTAAAGAAAGCAGCCGATGTATGATTCAGTCCCCAGGCACCACTGAAAGATAACCGCCATTATTCATAAAAAAAATTTTCCGTTCCCGTTTTTGTAGTGGCGGCCCCCTGTGGCCGCCCGATTTACATCAAGGAAATCTCAAACAATGGGCAGGCACAGAGGCCTGCCCCTACAGGTTTTGGTTCGTTTTGTGAATAATGCCGGATAAAGCCATAATCCGTAAAGGTTTACGGCTTTCGCTTTTTCAAAAGGTTCCATGCTTTATGGACAATCCCGGGGGCTAATCCTCTGCCACCATAACCGCTGCCTGATTTCTCTGACAATCACTCCCCTGTGAACTTACTACAGGGAACGTTAAATAGGTTCCAATTATATTTATATGCTGTAGTCTTGGTTATTAATAAAAGTCGAATAGGCATGAATGATCTGCCAGGTTTCGATTTTTACATTTAAGGCGCCGGCGGCTTACTTTACGTAACAACGATTGAAATACCCCGAGAGAAAAACTTTTACAACTGCCGAAAAGAGGTTTGAGGGCAGCTACCTGGGATGATAGATCATTCCAAGTGAAACTGCGGCCATAAGAAGTCCTGAAGTCCGGGGACCCTGTTTCTGGAGCGTGTAGAAGACAAGCAATTTCCATCATCGCCATACTAGATGTACAACGCCCAGGCAGGCCTTTGCGCAGGCTTCCTGCGCACCAGGCGAGCTCGGCGAAGCGGAGTAAAATACTTATATGCCGGGATTAACTTTTGTTTCTTTTTGTTTAAAAAGAAATGGTTTTGCTTCTTTTGCCACCAAAAGAAGAAAAAAAATTCCTTTACGGATAGATGCAAACAACTTTATAACCTGAATAGTAAATTATCTTAAAAAGCAGCGGTTTTCGAATAGTCCCGGCGGCACTTGATTTAAGATTTTCAAAACATTATAAATAATCTTTATGTGTTGGAATTTTTCTGAACGGAGAGGCCGGTAATGAGAGCAGAGATAAAGGGAAAAAACCGGGACTGGATTACAAAAATCATCTTGCATGAGGAAAATTTGCCGGTTCCTTACAATTTTTCATTCTCTCCCCCGGCACGGGAAAAAATCGAAAAGTTCTTCGGGACAACTGCCATTGAAGAAACACTGGACTTCCCGGTCCGCATGAATGCCCCCAAATCTGTCAAGCCCCTCTATGCAGACCCATCAACCTATGGATCGACCGCTAAAGACGAATTCGGCGTAGTATGGACCACCAGTGAGCTCGACCGCGGCTCCCCTGTCGGGCCTGCTCTCCTTGAGCCAAGTCTTTCATCTTACAGGTTTCCGGACCCTTCCGCAGCTTACCGTTTCGAGGAATTGGGAGACTGGTGTGCGAGGAATAAAGAGCATTTCACCGTTGTCTGGGTCGGGGATTTATGGGAGCGGGCCACATTCATGCGGGGCATGGAGAACCTTCTCGAGGACCTCTGCCTTAATCCCGGGTTCGTTGAAAAATTGTTGAGCGGCCTTACAGACTTCGTGCTCCGGACTATGGAAATCCTGTTTGACAGGTTCGAGTTCGATGCCATTGCCCTGAGTGACGACTACGGGACCCAGCATTCACTGCTTATGTCTCCTTCTGACTGGAGAAAGTTCGTAAAGCCCCGCCTGTCCGAGATCTATGCCTTGGCTAAAAAACACGGCCGCAAGGTTTTTCACCATAGCTGCGGGAATGTCAGCTCCATTGTCGGCGATATGATAGACCTCGGGCTTGATATTCTGCACCCGGTCCAGCCTGAGGCAATGGATATTTTCAAGCTGAAAAGGGAGTTCGGAGCAGACCTGACTTTTTGCGGAGGACTGGGCACTCAGGAGCTCCTGCCCCGGGGTACTGCGGAAGAGGTGCGCGCTGAGATCAGGAGGCTCAAGGAGCGGATGGGCAGAGGGGGCGGTTATATCCTGGAGCCTGGAATCACTCTCCAGGCTGATGTACCGCTGGAGAACCTGGCAGCAATGATCGAGGAAGCGAGAAGGGGTTGAAGTCTATATTAAAAGAAAAACGGATAGCCTGCTCCTTCAAATAAGAAAATTTATTATATTTGGAAATCTATGTTTTTATGGATTAAACTGTCACTCGGCAACATCTTAAAGGCCGTATTTCTTTTATTTTCAGGGAGAAATGGTTTTTTTGTTTTCAATGCCTATCTTCTCGAAAATGCACAAAAATACCCGTTTGTCCGCTAAAACCAGCTTGAGAAAAGATTGAGAAAATTTAAGAAAAAACAAAAAAGGCGTTGATTTATTTAAACCAACCAGTGGGAGAAAATTAAATGAATGCTTTAGCCGAAATAACAAATCATAGAGATAAACGGATCGATCTCAAAGAAGTAAAAAAACGCCTGCCAGTTAAACGCTCAATTTCAACCAACAGGGCCTGGATAGGAGAGTGGAAATACTGTATAAGTACAGGTAACTTTGTTGGTAGGATATTAGTTCGATCTAATACAATACCTCAAATAGAAAATGATTACTACTCAGGTCATATTATAGGTTGCATTTTCGAGCGATACGGCAAATCTCATAACGCAATAAATATCAATGTGTTAAAAGCAAATTATAAGATTGAAGCAAATGCAATCTATTTTATGCCCCCCTTAGTAATAATAAAACCACAGGGAGGTAATTATTTGATAATATAATTCATTCCACAAAATTCGGTAAAAAATATCTAAATAAAATATCTCGAAGAGAATTACAATTCTCTTTTGAAGCCTTTAATTTTGCCCAAACGTCACCTATAAATTTAATAGTCAAAGCAAAGCGCGATTTTTCATTTGAATTTTCGAAATCGTACTCTTTTTTTTGTAAAGTCCAACCAAGCATTCTATTTTTTATATACACCAAATCAAAATCATCAGTATTAATAAAATCCTTAGCCTCCATAATATAGCTTTTTGAAAAAAACCAAAGATTTTCATAAACCCTCATTCCATCTTTCTGAATATATTCTGAAATAAATATCTTTTCAATTTCTTCAGAGCAAACTTTTTTGTAAAATTCAAAAATAGAATTTATCCTTTCAATCAGAGGATCTTTAATACCAATAGAAAGTAAATATTTAAGAAATTCCGATTTCATAATGCCTCCTTATTTTTGTCTTTCTCTAATATCTATAATCATGCCTTCAATATAATGAAGGATATGCCCTAGATAATTTGCTATAAATTCATCGCTTTTATAATTCCATTGCCATTTAATAGTTTCTTTATCAATTTTTTTTCTTTTATCTTCATAATATTTATGAAGCAATTTTCGGATAACTTCCTGTAGCTGTGTAGTTATTTGAATTTCAAAATATACTTCAATTTTTTTAGTATCCCAATTTTCTTTTGGAATTTCAAATTCTTTTTTTAGGTTTAAATGAGCAGCATAATAACCTTCTTCTTTGGCCTCTAAAGCAGACCAGTATTTTAATTTATATTTGACACAAAGAGATTGTATTTTATCTATTAAAAACTCAACTCCATCTAAATATTTAACTACAAACAAAGTTCTTATAAGATCATTTATGTTAAAAAACCAATTTTCAGAAAGTATCCATCCATTTTCTGGTGGTTCTGGCCAATTCGAATTATCCAGGATATTTTTTCTAAAAGTTTTTAATAAAAAAGAATCAAATGGTTTTATTAATAACTCTGGTTTATAATCGGGCATCAACAGAGGATATCCGGTTTGTAGCAAATATTCTTGGTCATATGATATTAGTTTTTCATTTATATTAATCCAAAAGTCTGATTTTTCAAGATCGCTTTTTATTTTTCTTGTAACGGAATCAAAATAATTTTGAGTCTTTTTGTTTATTTCAATATCAAATGTCTTTTTTAACCACTCTTTATAGTCTTCAATCGTTGTGGGCTTTTTATTCATTATTTAAACCAAAAAAATTTATAATGAATCAAAAAGATTTTAATGTATAACGTCTTATAAAAATATCTAAAATATACTTCAAAGCAATATTTTTTTCATTCAAGCCTACTTCAGCAGACGAGTTTAAAAAATACCAAATAAGTATATAATAATTGCAGTGCTTGAATTCTCCCGCAATCCCACTGGTACTGTTTTTGTGGCAAGTTAATTCCCCCTCACATTCATCTCACTCTCCCCCCCTATTAGCCGCCTCGAAAAGAACCGCTTCTGAAACACCCTCTCCGAACTCGAATTTTTTTGCCACTCTGCTCAAATCATTGCCGATCGCACTCACCCGGGCGGTTTTGCCCTCCAGGCGCAGGAAAACCCCCTGGCGGTCAGCAGGTCTCGAGGCCCTGATCCCCGCGCCCTGGACATCCCTGAGCACAATCAGTGGCTGGGGGGAGCCGGCTGCGGCCTGCGCTGTGGAGAAACCGCTGACCTCGAGGGACTGGATATCATCGCAGACCAGGGCCGGGCGGTAGTCTGCCTCTTCTGCCTGCAGGTCGATATTGCTCATTCTCAGGCCCTCGACATGGCGGCAGTAGAAGCCCCAGGCTGGCAGGGTGCCGAACATGCTGGCCTCAGGATATTTATCCTCGTGCTCCGGGACCTCTCCTGCGGCTTCCTGTTCAGTTCCCCCGCCAGGAAAAGTGATCCTGATATCGCTCAGGGTCACATTGCGGACCGGGTGGCCGGGCAGGCCGGTGATCGAGCAGCCAATTTTCTCCACGTTGGCGGCGGTTATGTTACTGATCACCACGTTGCGCATGGCCCCCATCCCGGGCTTCTCCATGTCTTTCCTGAATGGCCGGGCGCGGTTTCCCAGGCGCAGGAACAAGGGCACAGACACGCCCTTGATCGTAATGTTGGAAATCGTGACATTCTCCATTGTCCCGCCGTCGACAATCTCCAGGGATATCCCGGAGGAGCCTTTTATCCCCCCGTAGTAGCCTTTTTCCTTGAACTGCGAGTTGATAGCGCAGTTAGAGATCGTGATATTTTTGAATCCGCCATTGGACTCTGTGCCCATTTTTATGGCGTTGCAGTGGCTCGCCAGGATACAGTTGGTGATTGTCACATTTTCGCAGGCCCTGTCGGATGTGCTCTTGAGAGTCAGGGCGTCGTCATCGCTGCTGCCGGTGCAGTCGCTGATATGCACGTTGTGGCAGCAGTCAATGTCCAGCATATCGTTGTTGTAGGTGCAATGGTTATCGACTTTGATCCCGTGGATCGTGACAAAATCGCAGGCCAGGTAATGCTGCATCCACATCGGGGAGTTGGTCAGGGTTATCCCCTGGACCAGGATGTCCCGGCAGGTGATAAAGCGGATTATGTAAGGCCGGTTGCCGTAGTCTTTCCACAGAAAGGCCGCGCCCTGGCCGTCTATGGTGCCCCGGCCGGTGATAGCGATATCGTGAAGGTTCTCGCCGTAGATCAGGCTCTGGGTGACATAGCTGTCAGTGTAGGACCTGAAACCGGGCACGTTTTTGGGGAAATCGGCTATCTCCGTGCTTCCCAGGAGGACCGAGCCCTCCTCGAGATAGAGGGTGACATGATCTTTCAGGTAGACCGTCCCGCTCAGGTAGCTGCCCGGAGGGAAATAGACAGTGCCTCCCCCGGCCCGGGAAGCGGCGTCGATAGCTTTCTGGATGGCCCCGGTGTCTTTGGTTTTGCTGTCGCCCAGCGCTCCAAAGTCCCGGACATTGAAAACCGAGAGCGGCCTGGCCGGTTCTCCAGGAGTCGCGGACTCGGCCCTGCCGAAAAACCCATCCAGGCACAGATAGCTGGATGCCAGAATACAGAATGCCATTAAAACCGAAGAAAAGCTACGCATTTTCCCTCCTCTTTTTGGTAATTTTATCCATCAGAGACCTTTGAAAAAATCCCGGGTAAAGGATAATATTCGATCCGTAGGGCGGTTCGCGAACCGCCCCTAGAATAACTCATTGATTTTTAAAGCTTTATAAAAAGCAAAAAATACTCTTCTGTTAAAATTATAACATTTCCCCAAGGTCTCGATGAGCGGGATCTATTGCAATCCAAGCCAAAAAATCCTCTTACTACAGCGAGCATTAAATAGTTTCCATTTATATTGTTTTTATCTGCTTTAGCCTTGGTTATTGATATAAGTTGAGTAAACAGGAATGATTTACCGGATGTCGATTTTTACATTTAAGGCGCCGGCGGCTTACTTTACGTAACAACGACTGAAATACCCCAAGAGAGAAGCTTCTACAACTGCCGAAAAGAGGTTTGAGTGCAGCTACCTGGGATGATAAAGCCATCCCAGGTGAAACCAAAGGCCATAAGAAGACCTGAAGTCCGAGGATCCTGCTTTTGGAGCGTGTAAAAGACAAGTAATTTCCATTAATGGCTTGATATATATACAACGCCCCGGCATGCCTTTGCGCGAGCTTACCTGCGCCAGGCGAGCTTGGCGCAGTGGAGTAAAAGCCTCAGGTGCCAGGATTAACTTTTGTTTCTTTTTGTTTAAAAAGAAATGGTTTTGCTTCTTTTGCCACCAAAAGAAGAAAAAAAATTTCCTTTATGGATAGATGTAACCAATTTTATGACCTGAATAGTAATATAAAAACTCGCTCATCCTGTGACCTGGCTATAATCCCAGCCTTGCTGACAGCAGAGAACCCTGACATGGTCATCCCACGTGGGCTCATCACTCAGACGGTTTGCAGTGAAACAATCAATGGCGAGATACCGCAGGCAACTGCCGCCCTCGGCCCTGATCGAGTGAAAAACCGAGGGCGGAATGCGGACGACATCGCCGGCCTTGACCGGATAATTTTTCGCCTTTCCCCCGATTGTCAGGGTGCCCCGGCCCTCGAGCACATAAAAAACCTGCTCTGTATCGTCATGCTTGTGCAGCGGCGGGGCCTGTCCCGGCTCCAGAAGCACTATAAACACCTCCGAGGTATGCGAGTCAGCCCGGTCGATCACCAGGTCGTTGATATGGGTGGGAAACCTGTAGCGCTTAAGATTCATGGTGTCGAAAACATATTGCATGAGAATGGCCTCCAAATATACAATAACCGGTTCAAGATTCAGTTTCGCGTTCGATCGACCGGCTGTCAAACCGGAAAGAGTGCCCGGCAGGCCGTCAATTCATTAAAAAGAAGAGGCAAGCGAGAAAATCAAGGCTGAAAAAAGGCCCGGATTGTATTGTTCCTTTCCGAATTAGAAATTTAAGTCAATAGATAAATATAGTAAGATTTTAATTTTTTGCTTATTATAAAGTATTAAATTTTTGTTTCTTTTAACCTGGCTTTCGAATTCGAGGTTGCATAAGGCTATGATTGCGAACCACAAGCGTGTCCGCCGGATTAATCGATCCAATATCCTGAAGGCTATACTGACAAGAGGACCTATCTCCAGGGTAAAACTCTCAGAGAATACCGGCTTGAAAGAGAGCACTGTTTCCAGGATCATCAGTGAGCTGATCAAGGAGAACCTTGTCTACGAGTCCAGCCTGGATGAAAGTCTGATTGGCAGGAAACCGATCAACCTGCGGATTAACGAAAAATACGGCATCTATGGGATTATAGATATCACTCATATCCGGACTGCCATTGCGGTCTGTGATCTCGGCGGCTGGGTTTGCGACTCTAAAGAAACAGACACGGTCCGGGTCAGTGCTGAAAGCTTTTTCACTGGCTGCGCGGAAACTCTTGCCCGGATGATTCGTTCTTTCAAAGGTCCTCTTGTCGGAGTAGCCGTCATTGCTCCCGGCTTTATCAACTCTCGAGCGGGATATATCTATACAGACAAGGTCCTCGATTGGGGAAATGTGGATGTAAAGGGGATAGTGCAGCAGCATATCGAGAGCAAGGTCTTCCTGGAGGATTGCTCAAGGGCCGGAGCGCTGGCCGAGATCTACTTTGCGCCTGAGGCCCGCGATTTGTCCGACTTCGTGTTCATTAATGTCAGCTACACGGGCATCGGGACCGGGATAGTCATCTCGGGCCGCGTCTATTACGGGGCATACTGCATGGTGGGCGAGTTCGGTAAGAATGTGATCAAGGTTGACGGCAGATGGGAGGACTTTTCCCTAAAGGACTCCTGGGAGAATAACGCTTCCGATCAGGGGACAGTCAGACGTTACTGCGAGTTGACCGGAACACCGGTCGAGCGGGATATCGATTATCAGATTGAGCGGGTTATAAACCTGGCCAAAGATGGAGACTATCAGGCCGTGCAGGCGCTCAAGGAGACAGCGCGGGAGCTGGGGGTCGGTATCGCCAATATCAACTGGGGTCTCGGCCCAGAGCGGATCATTGTCGGGGGCAAGATCGTTCAGGTCTGGGAGATGGTCTTTCCCGAGCTGATCAAACAGGTAGATCGATTGACCCCCTATCAGGTGACGCCGGTCAGGGATCTGGTGATCCCCAGCTCATTAGACCGTTACACTTTTGACGGCGGCAGGGCCCTGGTCCTCCAGGATCTTTTGTTCAGCGGCTTTGATTCTGATCTGGCTCAACCTTAGATTCTTACATATTTATTCTGAGAGATTATCTCCCACAATTTCTAAGTCTTTGTTTTTTTAACCACAAAGACACCAAGACACCAATGGTTTATTATTATCCGATTCAACCAACAATAATGCAAGAAGAATTGACACTATTCTTTGTGTCTTGGTGCCTTGGTGGTTAGACATTTAAATAGAATTTCAAATGTCTTGGGCTAGCCTTCAGGGTCAAAAGCTCAAAAACCCGCATTGACTCGATCCGACCCGGCGGATAAAAAAACCAGCTTTTGACCCGAAATACCCGGTATTTAAAAAGAGTTATTTAACCTCAATGTTGTTCACTTTAGGCGGGAAAGGCAATCGATGTCATTCCCGCTTGCGCGGGAATCCAGGTTTTTAAGCCGATTTTCTGGACCCCCGCTTTCGCGGGGGTGACAAAAAGAGAGTGTTGTCGCTTTAAATGAACGGTATTGTATTTAAGCTGGATCTTTCACATGGCCGCCAATTTTTGCGCAGCATGGATATGATTACGGTTCAGCCCGACAGCTTTTTCAAATTCCAGCCTGGCCTGTTGATTGTCGTCTTTTCCCAGATAGCCCAGGCCGATCAGGTAATGTCCCTCGGCCAGCAGCTCTTCCGGGGTGAGCTTTTCGCCGAATTTTGAGAAAAAGTCAACCCCTGTGGAACTCGATCCGAGCTGTCTTTTACCGAAATCAATCAGGCTCTCGAATACCTTGTCAGCTTCCTTTTCTTGATCCAGCTTGCGGAAAGCCATCCCCTGATAGAACTCAATCTCCGAGGGCCGGTGTCTTCCGGCGGCCGATTCTTCATAAAAAGAGCGCGCTTTCCCTTTCTGTCCCAAGGCCTCGTAAACAGTGCCGATAAAGTAGTTGACCTCGGAGGATCTCCTGTCCCGATAAGGCTTGCCGACCTCCAGATTCCTCGGGTACTGGAGCGCTGCTTCGAAATCTTGGCGCGCTTGCTGATATTTTTTCTCCCTGAAATATTTCTGCCCTCGAAAGAGGTGGGCATCGACAAACACGTTGTGTATCTCCCCCCCGCCTTCCCAGACATTGAAATGGTGGCCTTCCAGCAGCTCGATAGCCCTGTCATATTGTCCCAACTGGATATAGAGCACGATCTCTCGCGCCAAGGCATCATCCCGCCTGGAGACTGTCTCATGATTTTTCTCAAGCAGCGTTAGCCTCTTCTGGGGCGACTCCCCGCCCCTTTCGTAAAGCTGGTCCAACTCCAGATAGAATCTCGGATCTTCTTTATTCAAGCTGACCGCGGTCTCAAGGGCAGAGATGGCCTCAGGGATATTTTTCCTGACCCGGGCATAGGCCAGGCCGAGGTTCCGGTGCACGATTGGAAAAGTCCCATCCAGGTCCCTTGATTTCTCCCATTCCTCTATCGCCTTCTCAGGCTGGCTGTCAAACAGAAGGTTCCCCAGGTAGTAATGCGCCCGGGAGTCGCCCGGGTTTTTCCTGAGCGCCCTGGAGAGCACGTCTATCGACTCGAACCGATAGGGAAAAACATAATCCGGAGAGCATTTGCCGGCCATTTGGTAATAGCGGGAGGCTTCCTCCCCGTTTCCTTTTTTCTCGTAATAATAACCGAGATAATAGAGAACCATTGCCTGGGAGGCGGTCTGCCGGTCTTTCAGGGAAACAAACCGCTCGAGCACCCCGATCGCTTCATCCCACAGACCGCAATCGCCGTAACTAACCGCCAGTTCGAGATAAGATTCCATCTGCCCCCGCATCTTTACCTCTAAAGCATCCAGCTCATTCTGCGCCTCACTCTTCAGCCCGGATGCCGAGTCAGCCAGGTAAAGCTCATTTCCAGCCCAGAAATCAAGCGGGTCCTGGGACAGGACTAGGGCAACCATTTTTTTTGCCTCCTCATCATGTTCCAGCCTTCTTAGTACTGCTGCTTTGAGATTCAAGGCTTTGGTATTGAAAGAATTAGTGGCTATCGACCGGTCGAGAAACTCCAGGGCTTTCGGGAAATCGCCCTTTTTAGCCGCCAGCTCGGCGAGTGAGTAAAAGCCGGCCGCGTGCCATGCATTGCTCCAGGTGGCCTTGTAAAAAGCGTCATAGGCGGAATCATCCTTGCCTTGAGCCTTGCAGGCCACACCCAGGTAGTAGTATGCTTCTCCATCCCGGGGTTTAGTATGGTTGGAAGTCGCCCGCTCGACTGCCGTATTGAATTTTTCCTCCGCCTCTTTGAACATCTCCCGCTTGAGGTACAGGATGCCTAGAGCGGTGTTCACCCGATAGTCGCCCGGGTCTCTTCTCAGCGCTTCCTCGTAATAGGGGTCAGGCTCAAGGGCCGGGTTGTAGAACTGATCGAGGCGCTGACCCGCGAGATAGAGCTCCTCGATCGTTTTTATCTCAGCCGGGGGCGGCGGCGGCACCACTGTCTCAGGCATCGGCGAGCCCTTTTTCTTCACCGGCTGGTAGCTGACCAGCTCTTTTTTCTCTGCTGAAAACAGCGATAATTTAAGATCTTCTTCCTTCACCCCGGCCGGCAGCCGGACCTCTTTCAGAAAAGGCTTCCGGGGGCTGATATCGATTTCCTGCTCAAAGAGCACTTTGCCGCGGGCTTCGAAGAGCACCCGCGCCTGATTATATTCCGCCGAGGTATTGAATCCAAGCCGGGCCACATTCGCCCCGGTCACCTCCAGGTTGCAGGCAGCCTCCAGAGTGGCGTTTTTAACTCCCTCCAGGTCCCGGATAGGATACCAGTACTGCTTGAAAGTCTTCACCTCGTAAGGCTGGGCCCAGCTATAGTCAGGCTGATTATCCGAGAAAGCCCCGACCATCAGCTCGATATACGGGCCGTCCGTGTCGGTCAGGATCTTATCCCACATCTGGGCCGCAGTGCCGGGGCCCCACTGCCACAGTTTCTTCCCAGGGACAAGATGATGGTCGGCCACGTGGAGGACGCCGGCCTTCTTCCCATGGTCGTACCCGGCAAAAAAGTTCTCGGTACAATCAAAAGCAAAAAGAGAAACCGGGGAGGGCAGGTTTTTCCACCAGCTAAGATCGACTCCAGAGGTAAAATCCACTCCCCTGTAATACTGATGGGCAATCGGCCAGGTGGTGAACTCGTCTTTCCCATGGTAGGTCGCATATTCCAGGCTGGGAGGGAAAATTACCTGGTATGACGAATCCGCATGCACAGCGACATTGGCCCAGTAGAGAAATGTATGCACCAGCGGTGTGCGGTTATATATCCTGACAGTGTTCTCGATATAAGACTTATCCGGAAAGACTGTCAGACCGACAAGCCATTTCATCCGGTGACGGAGTTCTATCTCCCCCACCCAGACAGTCTTGCTGCCGTCGGGATTCTCCTGCATTGTATAATCGACAGGGACGAAAGTGGAGGCCCGGTGATGGTGGGGCACGTTCCACTCGACACCCCCGGAAATCCAGGCCCCCAGGCAGCCGATCAGGGCAGGCTTGATCACGTGCTGGCGGTAAAAGAAGTCATAAGCGTCAGTTTTGTCCAAAGCCGAGAAAATGCGGCCCCCGAGTTCCGGGATCACGCTGATCTGGATATACTTGTTTTCCAGAAACACTGTTTTATAGGCTTGATTTTCGCGCTGATTGGTCAAATTGTCTCTGGAGGGATAAGGGTAAACCGGCCCCTTGGCTCCCTGATATGCCCTGCCGTTATAGAACATAGGATCCGGGTCAGGAGGACCTACCTTGTAAGTCGGGATAACCTGCTCTTCCTCCCGCATTTTCACCGCTGCATCTTCAGAAAGCGCTCCAGTGGGAAAGCCGGTCAAGATTATCAAGGCGGTTAAGACGGCTGCCAACAAGCATTTTCCCCGGGGCATAATCAGCCTCCTTTTTATCTTTAATGTTAAAGAAAAGCTTCAGGTTATTTATAGTTCTTCAGCCCCTCAGGACTCCTCGTAAAAAGGGTGAAGGTGCGACTGGTGAGACTTTTCATTTAGCCCAGATTATTCTTAAATCAAGAACATGGGAAACCGTGTTTTCCCGGCTAAGTCATTGCCTTCCTGGATTACAAGGCAATTCCTAAGGCATCTAACATTGTCTTAATTGTAATTTTATGCAAGGGTAATTTACATGAAAATCTCCTCTGGAGAGGTGTGGGGCGCAAAGCGGACTGGGTGTGTCTTCTTGATTTTCATGCTTCGTTGTGGCCACAAAGCAGGCATGAGAGTTTGTGAGGAACCTTTCTCCCTGGAGCCTGGAAATAAATATTTCTCTAAGCTCTGTAAAAGGTGTTATTTTGGGGCAGATTTGAAATGTTAAATTTTTCATGATCGACAACAGGAAAAAGGAAAGGAAATGTAAAATGTTATCCCGAAATTATCTCTTTTTCAAAAATTTTCCCATCCGAAAAAGAAAACGGTTCTATCCTTTTGTTTACGCCGTATCCTTTTTTATTATTTCTTCCAACCTCGTTTCCGCAGAACCCGAGGTCCGCACACCTCTCCGCACAGTAGTGGACCTGAATCTCGGGGAGTCGAAAAAAGTTGAGTTAATCAACGGCGATGTGGTAACTGTAAAGCTACTCGAGATTAACAAGACGACCGACCAATTGCGCTCTGCTGTCCGGGCAGTCAGGGTCAAGGTCGCAGTGGATGGAGAGACAGCGGAGCTGGCCAGCGCAAACTACAATCTTCCAATCGATTTAGCCGGCATCCGGATAGACTGCCCGGTAACCAGGGATTATTACAAGAACAGCGACGACGACAGGTGGGGCCTTGAAAAAGACGCCAGGCTGAGGCTCTGGCCCGCCGGCTCGCCGTTTATCGCCCCGGGAACTTTCCAATATCCGCTCAGGCAGCGCTGGCTGGCCAGTGATACGCATATGAGCAATGAGCCGTGCTATGTCGACGGCGGCGAAGACCCCTCCATAAAAGAGATTTACTACCATTCCGGCCTCGATTTCGGAGGCTCCGAGGGCCTGGAAGAGGTCTTCGCGGCCACGGAAGGGACAGTAATATCATTCGGGGATTCGGTCCTGTCAGGCTATGAGGACAGCCCGGTCAGCCCCCGCTACGATGTTATCTATGTCCGCGATAAAAGAGGCTGGTATTACCGCTACAGCCACCTCAAGAGTATCGAGGCGCAAATCAGGCCGGGGGCAATAGTCGGGATGGGACAGAAGATCGGCGTTCTGGGCAAGGAGGGAGCAAGCGGGGGATGGTCGCATCTGCATTTCGAGATCAGGAGCAGGCAGCCCTCCGGAAAGTGGGGCACCGAAGAGGGTTACGCATATATCTGGCAGGCTTATCTCGAGCGCTTCAAACCGGCCTTGATCGCCGTGGCCCGGCCGCACCAGGTGGCCGATGTCGGGCAGACTGTCACCCTGGATGGAACGAAATCAAGGGGAATTACAGGCTCGATCAAAGAATACGAGTGGATCTTCACTGACCGCTCAAGCGCCCCTGGGCCAGTGCAAAAACGAGTCTACCAGACTCCGGGAACTTATACCGAGGTGCTCAAAGTCGTCGATTCAAATGGCAATATCGATTACGATTATGCAGTAGTGCAGGTGATCGACAAAAACGGGCCTGACAAACTGCCGCCCTCGATCCACGCCAATTTTTACCCCACAGTCGATATCAGGCCCGGCGACCCGGTGACTTTCAAGGTGCGCTCGTTCAACACACTCTCTGGAGATGAAACATGGGATTTCGGTGACGGCAGCCCGCGGGTCACTGTCCGGTCGAACGCCGGCTATTCATGGTACTATAAAAGATTCAGGGAGATGGGACTCGACAGCGAGACTGTCGCTCACGACCCGGCGGGATATGCGGAAACGGTCCACAGCTTTTCCAAGCCGGGCGATTACCTGGTGCGGGTCGAGCGCACGGGCGATTTCGGCTATAAGGCAGTCACTTGTTTGCATGTGCCTGTGCTCGAGCGGGGTCAAAAATAATAAAGCGTTATCACTCATCCGCCTTTCCTTTGCATGGAAGCTGCTCGTCCATTCTATAACAGGAGCTCTACAATGCAGGCTGATCTTTATCCCTATCTATGTAGCTCTTTCATCGGAGAGAGAATGCTCTCCCCCCTTTTTATATTCCTTTTTTCAGTCTCCTCGATCCTGTCATTTGCAGAGCTGTACGCCCGCAAACCTGTCCGCACAGTAGTTGACCTGAATCTCGGGGAGTCGAAAAGAGTCGAGCTCACCAATGGCGAAGCGGTGACCGTAAAGCTGCTCGAGATGGACAACACCGCCGATAATCTGCGCTCTGCGATCCGGGCTGCAAGAGTGAAAGTAGACATTGACGGAGAGACGCTGACCCTCTGCTCCGGGAACTATAACCTTCCCGTGGCCGCAGGCAAAGCCCAGGTCGACTGCCCGATAACCAGGGACTATTACAGGAACAGCAATGTGGACAGGTGGGGCCTCGAGCATGACGCCAGGCTGCGGCTCTGGCCCGCCGGCTCGCCGTTTATCGCCCCGGGAACTTTCGTTTATCCGGTCAGACAGCGCTGGTTTTCCAATGATACACAGATGAGCAATGAGCCGTGTTATGTTGACGGGGGCGAAGACCCCGAGAGAAAAGAGATCTATTACCATTACGGCCTCGATATCGGCGGCTCTGAAGGTCTGGACGAGGTCCTGGCGGCCACTGACGGGTTGGTAGCCTCAATCGGAGTTGAAGGGGCGAATATCAATTGTATAAACATAATCGATGAAAGGGGATGGCATTACCACTATACCCATCTCAAGAGCATCGACCCGGAGGTTCAACCTGGAACCACAGTAAAAAAAGGTCAAAGAATCGGTATCCTCGGCAAGGAAGGAACCAGCGGGGGATGGTCCCACCTGCACTTCGAAATTAACTACCTCCTGCCTTCCGGGAAATGGGCTATCGAGGAGGGGTACGCTTATCTCTGGCAATCCTATGCCGAACAGTACAAGCCGGATCTAATCGCCGTAGCCCGGCCGCACCAGTTAGCCGAGGTGGGAGAGACTGTCACTCTCGATGGAAGAAAATCAAGGAGTTTCAAAGGCGAGATCAAAGAATACGAGTGGATCTTCACTGACGGCTCGGGCGCTTCAGGGCCTGTGCAAAAGCGGGCCTACCAGACTCCGGGAACTTACGCCGAGATGCTCAAAGTTGTCGACTCGCAGAGCAATATTGATTACGACTGCGCGGTAGTTCAGGTGATCGATAAAAACGAGCCGGACAAGCTGCCCCCTGCGATCCACGCCAACTTTTATCCCACATTCGGCATCAAGCCCGGAGACCCGGTGACTTTCAAGGTGCGCTCGTTCAATGCCCTGGCTGGAAATGAAACATGGGATTTCGGCGACGGGAGCCCGAAAGTCACGGTTAAATCCACGGCAGGATATTCATGGTACTATGAAAGAATTGCCGGTAAAATGCCCGAGGACAGTGATATCAGCCACAGCCCGACCGGGTATGCAAAAACGGTCCACAGCTTTTCCAAACCGGGCCATTACCTGGTGCGGGTCGAGCGTACGGGCGATTTTGGCTATAAGGCAGTGGCCCGTTTGCATGTGTATGTATCCAAACCGGCTGAAAAGTAAAAAAAGCCTTTCAGCTCTGCTGCAGGAGCATTGTGCTGCTTGAAGGTTGGCACGGGGGAGGAATGACAGCTTGAACAGATCAATCCGCTCAAGCCGCACATTTTAATGCCGGTTAATCTAAATCTTTACATAAAGGTGAATGGCGAGGGTTTTCACA
Source organism: archaeon (assembly GCA_035528795.1). Lineage (GTDB taxonomy): Bacteria > Gemmatimonadota > Glassbacteria > GWA2-58-10 > GWA2-58-10 > DATKXY01. The sequence goes on from DATKXY010000190.1 coordinate 25,541, forward strand.
GCATGCTCCTGATCCATTGCTCCCACCCTTGCTCACTGTCTTCGGATGGCTCGTCATCCCCAGCCGGGTGCACGTAAAAATCGAAAGAGGTTTCTCCCGAACTGACCGATATATTTCCCCGGACACTGACAAGCCCGTTCCTGTCGGCTATAATTTCGAGATCGTCGTATTTGATAGAGCCGTTGTACAGGCCGGCAAAGCTGATTTCGCCGCTGATCTTAACAGTGGTGTATACTTCGTGGGTTTGAATGTTAAAAGCTAAGCTGCCTGTGAACTGTAAACTGCCTCCGAGATAGATATTGCCGTCCTCGGAAAAATCGTAAAATTTTGCCGAGAAATTAAAATCTGCTGGAGGCTGGTTGCTGGAAATTGTACCTGATATCTCGGCAAACCCGTAAGAATTCCCCTCGATCTGAACTGTCGCGGCTAACAGAATACCCGTAGCCAGAGAGGCATAGCCTTTGCTGAAAGCGCTGATTACAGGAGCCAGGACTATCTCGCTTACCTGGCCTGCATTGCTTTCAGTCACTGTTGCATTTTGGCCCCCGGAGCCCATTGTCAAGCTGCCCCCGCCGGGGAGCCTCTCATTGACAGCCGTAATATCATTATTCTTGTCACTGCACGCGGTAAAGATAAGCCCCACGGCAAGAGTAAAAGCTGACAGTTCAATCCATCTCATATCTTACTCCTTCCCTGGGCATTTTTAACAACCGGATCAGGCTGTTGCCATTACTTGATTTCTACTGCGGCCCCCACGGCACCTCCGGATTATAAGTAAACGTCTTTCCGCCTGATGTAAAAACAACGGAACTGGTAGACTCGCCGTTTTGGCTGATGAATTCAGAGTATTTTATGGAGCCGCTGTATGGCCCGGCAAATTTGACTTCACCGTTCAGTGTGGTTTTGGTATATACCTTGCCGGCGATGACACTTACATCACCCTTGTAACTCAAACTGCTTCCAATAAACAGAGAGCCGTTATCTGAGTAATCGTAAAACTTCAAGGTAAAGTCATAATTCACCGCCGTTTCTCCCGTAGTCGAGGAACCATCGACTTGAGCATACCCGGATCTATCGCCGGTTATTCGAGCAGTTGCGGCCAGCTGGGTACCGCTCGCCAGGGCAGCTAAGGCCTTATCGAAGGCCTTTAGAACAACACCAGTCATAAGCTCCCGTACAGTACCTCCGTTTTGTTCGGTAACCACCACATTCGGGCCATCGGCTCCTTTGGTCAAAGTCGACCCGCTGTCAACACCCAAAGGCTCATTGTTGTTGTCGCCGCAACCAGCAAAGGCAATCCCGAGCACAAGTAAAAAACCAAATGATTTTATCCGCATTTTATTCTCCTTGTCTGAGCTTAGAAGCACATTTGAAACCAGATATTATACTTAACCGGATGAGCCGGCAGCCGGCAAAACCATGACACTAGGGTTAGCTTGGCTGGCTGTAAGCAGGTATATCTATGGACCAAAAGCCGCCAAAACCGGCCTGACCTCCTTTATAGTCATCAGGTTCGTCTATCCTGGACTGTTGATCGGGGGGAACCGCCAATCTTTGCGAGTCTGGAATGAGAAAGCCCAAGATACAGGGCCCTCAGGGGAGAAGCAACGAAAATGTGATAATTTCTTATGACATTATTTATAAAAGATGAACTGGAATTAGTTCCAAAAAAGGGTACGACATTCTCTGTTTACGGCAGACTGATTCACGTTAAGTTAACCTTGAAAATCTGTCAATATTTGTCATCTAGACCGGCTTGGTTCCATTGCTCGTTTTTTCGCCGGGGAAAGCGTTTTTCATACGTGAACCGCTCCGCGCTGGACTCGTTTTTTTTCCTGCGCCCAATGGCCCGAGAAAACCGGCTTAGGGCTTTTTTAAAACCGGGAACAGATTATTAAATTTACCCGGGGTTCCCCTTTGCCAAAGGGTAAGGCTCATTCACACCTCTCCCAAAAAGGGAGGCCATTTCCCACTTTTACATAGTGGGAGGCTTATCTCCCCCCATTTCTAAATGGGGGCGGGGGGATTCCCTTAGAATAATGCCCTTTGAATACTCTATGGCTGTCGTAAAAAGCGTATAACTCCCGCTGAGCCTGACATTGATCTAAAATACGGCCGGTAGCAAAACAGTTGACATATTTTATTAAAAATCATATTTTAAGGACGCTTTTTCAACAAAGGCAAATTACCTCTCAGCGAGCACAACTCCTTAGATTGGGGCGTAGACAAGCGGTAAGTCACGGGATTTTGGATCCCGCATTCGTAGGTTCGAATCCTACCGCCCCAGCCATTTGTTGTACCGGGCCGTTATTTTACGGCCCGGTTTGTCAAGTCAGGTGATTGGTACACCGATGTTTTCTGGAACAGAACTAAAATTAATTACCGGAACTGCCAACCCTATATTGGCAAAGAAGATAGCCTCGTTTTTAGGTATCGAGCTCTGCGGAATTGAATTAAGACGCTTCTCTGATGGGGAAATATTTGTCAAGATCCTGGAAAACATCCGGGGGATGGACTGCTTTGTTTTACAGCCCACCAATCCGCCGGCAGCCAATATTATGGAACTTCTGCTGATAATTGACGCCCTGAGCCGCTCTTCCGCGGGTCGGATCACTTTGGTAATGCCATATTACGGCTACGGCAGGCAGGACCGCAAAGACCAGCCGCGGGTATCCCTCGGAGCAAAGCTGGTGGCCAACTTGATTACCATGGCCGGTGCGGACCGGGTGATGATGTTGGATCTGCATTCGCACCAGATTCAGGGTTTTTTCGATATTCCAAGCGACCACCTTTACGCCATGCCGATTTTCCTGAAGTATTTCCGGTCGCTCAACCTGAAGGACATAGTCGTGGTTTGCCCGGATATCGGCGGGGCGAAAATGTCCCGGGGTTATGCCGGGCGTCTCGATGCTCCGATGGCTTTTATCGAAAAGCGCAGGCCGAAGGCAAACGTGGCGCTAAGCCTCAACCTTGTCGGGGAGGTGACCGGGCGCGATGTGATTATTGTGGATGACCTGATCGACACAGGAGGCACTCTGGTCGCCGCCTGTAAAACGATCGCCGAGAAAAAGCCCAACTCGATCCATGTCGGCTGTACGCACGGGGTTCTTTCCGGCCAGGCCGCCCAACAGTTGCAGGAGGCTCCCTTAACCGAAGTTGCTGTGACTGATAGTATTATGATTCCTGAGGAAAGGCAGTTTCCTAAACTCAAAATTCTTTCTGTGGCCGAACTTTTGGGCAAAGCAATCAGTTATATTCATCACGATGAGTCGGTGAGCGCGCTGTTCGAGACTTGAACATCATGGCTGAGCCCTTAAAATAGTCCAGGAGTAATTAAATGGCTAAAAAATATACGCTTCAAGCAGTAACAAGAGACCGTTTCGGCAAGGGTGAGATGCGCCGGATGCGCAGGGAAGGCCGTGTGCCTGCGGTGCTTTACGGACCCGGTGAAAAAACGCTGGCCATGTCGGTCGACAACCAGGAAATCTCGCACCTTCTGCATGAGATCACTGTCGAGAACACCCTTATCGAGCTGGAGCTGGCCGGCAAAGATAATAAAAAGTATCAGACACTGATCCGCGAGGTTCAGCGCCATCCTTACAGGCCGGTGCTCCAGCACGTTGATTTCTACTGCGTGCCCGAGGGCCGAAAGGTACACCTGGAAGTGCCCATAGTGCTTCACGGCATTCCATTTGGCGTGCGGAATCAGAGCGGCCTGGTGCAGCATGTGCTGCGGGATCTTGAAATTTTAGTCCTGCCGAGCAACATCCCCGAGCAACTAGTGGTGGACATCACCGAGTTGAAAATCGGCGAAAGCATCCATGTGGAGAATCTCCCTAAAGGAGATTTCGACATTCTCACTGAAGGGCGGCAGACCGTGGTGACTGTTGTGCCGCCTGTGGTGGTCAAGGTTGCCGCTGCAGAAGAGGAGATGGCTGAGGAACTGGAGGAGGGACCCACCGAACCTGAAGTAATCGGAGAAAAGAAGGAGAGCGAAGAACAATAGAGATTCAAGAGGAATCCGGCCTCAGGGTCATAGTCGGTTTGGGCAATCCCGGTGCTGCATATGAGAACACCCGGCATAATGTCGGTTATTGGTTTGTCGATTACCTGGCCCATGAATTCGGTTTCACCGACTTTTCCCGATCAGGTCCTTGCTTGACTACTGGGGGCTGGGTGGAAGGGCTCCAGCTCCTTCTTGTTAAACCCACCCTTTTCATGAACCGCAGCGGTCAGGCCCTCTCAAGCCTTTGGCGTTCGCGGCCTTTCAAGCCGGACAACTTGCTGGTCTGCTATGATGATGCGGCCCTCCCTGTGGGTATAATCCGCATTCGAGCGCTAGGCTCGGCAGGAGGGCACAAAGGGATGGCTTCTGTCCTGGAAGCCCTGGGCGACGAAAATTGCGCGCGGGTCCGTTTCGGGGTGGGAAGAGAAATCCTGCCCCAGGATCTTACCGACTTCGTGCTCAGTGAGTTCGAGCCTGAAGAAGAGGAAGCGGTAATCGACCGCTTCCCAGAGGCCCTTCTCGCGGTTAAGGTCATTTTTACGGAAGGTATCGATGAAGCGATGAACCGGTTTAACCATTGACACTTGCGCGTACACTAACTTTCTTTCGCGGGAGTCTGAATTATGGAAAACTATGTATGGTTCTTCCCTATCGCCGGGCTGCTGGCACTGGTATTCGCCTTTCTGAAAACGGTCGGAGTGAACAAGGCTGACCGGGGCAGTGAAAACATGCTTACTATCAGCCGTGCAATCCGTGAAGGAGCCATGGCCTTTTTGGCGCGCGAATATAAAGTACTTGCCATCTTTGTTGTCACAGTGGCAATCCTGCTTGCTCTCGGATACAAAATGCAGGTTCAAGCGCTGGTCGCCGTCTCTTTCGCAATCGGGGCGCTGTGCAGCGGTCTGGCCGGTTTTTTCGGGATGCGGGTAGCCACCAAGGCCAATGTGCGCACCGCCAATGCGGCTCGTCATGGACTCACCGGAGCGCTCAAGGTGGCTTTTGACGGTGGATCGGTGATGGGCATGTGCGTTGTGGGCCTTGGAACCTTGGGCTTGAGCACCCTCTTTATTATCTACCGGGCGACCCTGGGCGGCTCCGGAATGACTTTACAGTCCCAGCTTACCGATCTGGTGCTGCCGATCCTAAGCGGTTTCAGCCTGGGAGCGTCCTCGATCGCTCTTTTTGCCCGCGTGGGCGGCGGCATCTATACCAAAGCCGCAGATGTGGGAGCCGACCTGGTAGGTAAGCTCGAGGCGGGCATCCCGGAAGATGATCCGCGCAACCCCGCAGTGATCGCTGACCTTGTAGGGGACAATGTGGGCGATGTGGCCGGCATGGGCGCTGATCTTTTCGAATCCTATGTGGGTGCAATTATCGGTTCCATGGTTCTCGGGGCCACCATTACTATGGCAGGCTCCGGAAGCTTCTCAATCGATTTTGTGCTGCTGCCCCTGATGCTTGCCAGTATCGGTATCATAGTCTCGATCATCGGAACTATATTTGTCAGAACCAAGGAAGGCGGAAACCCGCAGTTCGCTCTCAACCTCGGAACTTT
>DATKXY010000191.1:0-48734 GCA_035528795.1 archaeon
CCCAGGCAGGCCTTTGCGCAGGCTTCCTGCGCGTAGGCGAGCTTGGCGAAGCGGAGTAAAAGACTAAAGTGCCAGGATTAACTTTTGTTTCTTTTGGTTACAAAAGAAATGGTTTTGCTTCTTTTGCCACCAAAAGAAGAAAAAAAATTTCCTTTACGGATGGATGTAAACAATTTTATGACCTGAGTAGTAACTGTCAATTTGTCTTTGCCAAACCCTTTTAATAATCTAGATCCGTTTCGGCCTGGGAGGAGATCAAGTTTATGCTCAAATTCGCACTCATCGGCTGCGGCCGGATCAGCCGTAAACACATCTCCGCACTCGGGGAAATAAAAGGGGCTGAGCTAGCTGCTGTGTGTGACATAATTGAAGAGCGGGCGAAAAGAGCGGCCCAGACGCTCGGCGTCCCATTTTACACTGATTACCACCAGATGCTCGAACGCGAGAAAGTCGATGTGGTGAATATCCTCACGCCCAGCGGCCTGCACGGCAAACACGCTTTAGATATAGTGCGCTACGGCAAGCATATCGTAGTGGAAAAACCCATGGCTCTGACACTCGAGCAGGCGGACAAAATGATCGAGGCCTGCGACCGGGCCGGGGTAAAGCTTTTCGTAGTGAAACAGAACCGCTACAACCTGGCTGTCCAGCAGTTGATGAAAGCCATTGGGCAGGGCCGCTTCGGGAAAATGGTCCTCGGCACGGTTCGTGTCCGCTGGTGCCGCGAGCAGCCTTACTATGATATGGACCCCTGGCGGGGAACCTGGGCCATGGATGGCGGAGTGCTGACCAACCAGGCCAGCCACCATATCGATCTTCTTGAATGGTGTATGGGGGATGTGGAAAGCGTGTTCGCCAAAACCGCTACCCGGCTGGTCGATATAGAGGTCGAGGATACCGGAGTGGCGATCCTGCGCTTCACCAGCGGAGCCCTCGGAATCATAGAGGCTACAACAGCCACCCGGCCCAGGGATCTTGAAGGGTCGATCTCGATCCTCGGCGAGCGCGGGTCTGTTGAAATCGCCGGTTTCGCAGTCAACGAGATCCGCACCTGGAACTTTGCCGATGAGAACGAGCAGGATAAAATAATTAAAACCGAATTCAGCCAGAATCCGCCGGATGTTTACGGATTCGGACACAAGCTGTTCCTGGAGAATGTGATCCAGTCGATCAAGTCTGGCACCCGGGGGCTGGTCGACGGGCTGGAAGGCCGCAAATCCCTGGAACTGATCAATGCGATCTACGAATCCGTGGAAACCGGCAAAGAAGTCTGGCTCAAGTTCTGTCCCCGCAAATGCAGACTGGGGCGCGGCCCGGGAGCCCCTGAGCAATAGGCTTTGAAAAGTAAAACCCGGATAAATTTACTGCCGGATTAAAAAAGCAGCGGCAATACCGGCCTGCGGCTCTAAACTCATGGGCACTGCGTGGATGTGCTCCGGTTGATTTCAATGGGACAGATTGTTATCCGAAATAAGAACAAGTTCGTGACCTGCAATTATAAATGTCTATGAAACCGCATTTTTCTTGGCCAGGAAACTCTACGTTTTAACCAGGATCATTAAAAAAATCACAGCCCGGTACCAAATACTGTCGACTGGTCGCCCAGGCAAGCCAAAGACCTGACTGATCTCAAGCTTTAAAAAGCCATGAACTCTAATAAGCCAACGAGAAAGCTCATCGTCATTCCCAATGATCCTCTCTACCGTTACGCGGCCAAGGGCGAGGTCAAGGCGCGCTATTTTAACCCGGAAAACATTTTTGACGAAGTCCATGTGTTCAGCCTGGCTGAGGAAGACGATTCTCTCGAAACGGCGAAAATCATGGCCGGAGATGCTGCTGTCAGGATCCACGCGCTCGGCAGGCCGGGCCTTTTCAGCCTGGTCGCTGTCCGGCGGCTGGCGGAGGAATTGGCCTGCAGGATCAAACCTCAACTGGTCAGGGGTTATAACCCTTTGTTTATGGGCTATCTCGCAGTGCGCTGCGCAAAAGCTGCCGGTGCGGCAAGCGCAATCTCAGTGCACGATGACTACAGCATCCGGCGCTCCTTAGCCATTTACGGGCCGAACTTCCTGCGCACTCACCGAGCCGCCTACCAGATTCTCCATCACCTGTTGGGTCTCAACCGGGTGAGCTTGCAAGGCTGCGACCATGTTATCTGTGCCTACCGTTTCCCTTTGCGCTATGTGGAGCGCTGGCGCAGGGAGAATGTCTCGGTGATCTATAACCGGGTGGACCTTGAAAAGTTCACCCCGGGCCAGCGGGAAAGAGGAGATCAAGACCCATTAAAAATTCTGAATGTGGGCCGCCAGTTCGAGGGCAAAAATCCGGAGCCGGTAATCAGGGCGGTAGCCGGGATGGAAGAGGCGAGCCTGACCCTTGTGGGGGATGGACCTTACCACGACCGCCTGGTCAGGTGCGCCGGAAAGCTCGGAATCCCGGAAAGGGTGAGGTTCATTCGCCGGGTTGACCATCAGGATCTCCCGGAGCTTTACCGCAGCCACGACATTTTCGCCATGGCAATCACCCAGCCTGGAGTGTGCATACCTGTGCTCGAGGCTTCAGCCAGCGGCCTGCCGGTGGTGGTCAACACACCGCACTGGGAAGATTCACCCGAGGTGGTGGGCGATCTGGCAGAGGTAGTACCCCTGGACCCAGAGGGCTACAGGGCCGCATTCGAGCGCTTGGGAAAAGATCCCGGATACAGAAAAGCCCGCGGTATGCGCCTGCGCGAGCGCGTGCTCGCAATCGACGGCCGGGCCATGGAAAGAGCCGAAAGAAAGCTGTATGAGAAACTCCTGTCTGATCTGCCAGGGAGGACTTGAGTTGAAAGCCATAGTAACCACCCTGTTACCCCAGAATTAGTTATGCTCAAAGTCCATAAAAAATGTCCTGAAGGATGGGATGAATTCAACCTGCGGGCCGGAGGAGAAGCAAATATTCTCCAAAGCCTGTATTGGGCGAATGTAATCAGAATGTTGGATGCAGCCGAGCCTTTCTTTATCACTTTTGAACACCAAGGGAAAACTATTGCGCAAGCGCTTGTCTTGAAACGCTATTTTTTTAATCGGGAGAGCAGACGGAAGATTTTTTTTCTTCCGTATCTCGAATGTCTGGACGGGCCGGTGATCATCGATCCTGACCATGCTGTTTCAGCAATAGAGGAAATTACAGAGTTTGCGGTCAAGCTCGGCAAACAGTGCCTGGCAACCCATATCCGATTCGAGCCGCCGCATACGAGCCGCTGGATTTCTGACACAGGCATGGCGAGAGTTTATCAGAATTTCGGGTTTAAAGTGAACAATTGGGCGACATATCTGGTAAATCTGCGCAGTCCGGAAAACGAGATACTTGAGAAGGTGGATAAAAAGGCAAGAGAAAAAATCAGGAAAGCGTCCAGGATGGGCGTAAAAATCCGGAAAATAAATGATCCTGAGGATTTTATTCTGAATGCCGGTGAAGTCTTTCGTGCTGGTGGAGTGAAGAAAGCCCATTCTTTCAGCACGGCAAGGGTGATTTTTGAGGAGGATAAAAAAGGTTTTTATCATTATTATCTGGCTTATGATAAAAAAAACAGGAATTTAGCCGTAATCGGGATGTATGTTTTTAATAACGTTGCCACTCGTATTTCATCATCTCTTTCGCCTGTATGTCGGCAAGAGAGGATTCCAGCTCAGGATTCGTTGACCTGGAATTGTATTCTGGAGGCCAGGCGCATGGGCTGCCATACTTTTGACATGGCCGGTGTCAACCCCAACCCACAAACCCCCAAGGAAGCCGGCATCAAGCAATTTAAAGAGAAGTGGGGTGGAAAATACGTAGAATATAATTTTTACTTTAAAGATCTGTTGCCTGTGCTAAGCAAGATCAGAAAGTGGATCCGGCCCCTGGCAGCCAGGATTAGAGAGAAACTTGCCTGACAGGAGGCTGGAATCAGTTGCTTTTCGCTTTGGTTGAAATTTCATATTTTCACTTGAGCTACAGGTCCTGCGAAAGATGCTCAAAGAAAACGATTCGGCGCTGTTCGTAAAGATTCGCAATCTATGGCGCAACAGATTTGCGGATAAATTAATGCCGGAGAAAAGGAGCGCGGTGGTTGCCGTGGAGGCCTTTCCCGCCTTATGCTTCCGTCATGACATGGATAGCTGCAACCGGGATGACCTGCTTCATTTTATCGAACAGGAACAAGAGTTCAGCGTACCCTCGACATGTTTTTTCCTTCGCTATCAGGTAAAAGAAGCACCGGATCTATTGGCTGAGCTGTCCGCATCAGGACATGAAATAGGTCTCCACAGCGAAGCCAGGCCTTTCTGGAACACTTCTCTGGTCCAGCTATTGTGGTTTGTAGAAATCGGTTATCGCAGGAAACTCCGCAGGCAGGTCAATTGGCTGCGCAGGCGCGGATTCGATCCCCAGGGCCACTCTCCCCACAGCATCAACAATTATCTTGGGTTTCAGAATTGGATTAACTGGAATGTGATCGAGCAGGCAACTATCGGCAGCGGGATGAAATACATCTCTGACTGGCGGATTATTGCATCCACCCCGGAAGGAGCGCCGGATTTCCCTGAGCCGCTGCCTCCTTTTTACCGTGTCCTCAATTTGCGGAAGATCCTGGTTATTCCGACATCTTGGGACGACAAATTTTTCTTTTCATCTTACGAGGACCGGTTTATCAGGAAAAATACAAACTCGGCTTACAAGGGCAGGTCCCTGAAAGAAGCGCTCGATAATATTGCTTTTCAGCTTGGACTCTGTATTAAGGCGGGTATACCGTTTGTTGTCAACCTCCATCCATATAATGGATTACGGGGAAAGGTGGAATTTGGGGAGTTAAAGACACAACTGATTGAGATGGCAAAGGACAGAAAAATACCTGTCCTGGCATTAAATGACCTTGCCGAGCGTCTAGCCCTGAAAAACAGGGAGGTTTCGCCCGAAAACAGATAATCTCCTGAGGAACTTGAATAATGAAGATAGTACTGATCGCAGGCTGGGAGAGTATCGAAAGCGCGGTCTGCCTCGACTCGCTTTTATCCAGCGGATACAGACCAGCCGGAGTAATCCTGCTCCGGTACAGTCTCAAAACAAAGCTGAAATATTTGCGCTATTATTTTCGCTCGTACGATTTCGGGAATTTCAGGCAAGTCCTCCTTCGAGCGCTCAAACTGCGGCTGGGGAGTGCAAAAGTCAGCCCGAGCAGCCGGAAGAGATACAAAAAGAACTCGCTCTCAGAGATCATTAGCGCTGCCGGCTTGAGTCCGGTTGTTGTTTCAGGCTTGAACGATGCCGAGACCGTCGAAGCTCTCCGCAAAGCAGGTCCCGATCTGGTGCTGGCAATCGGCGTAGGAATTATCAAGAGTTCCCTGCTGGAGATCCCGAGCATTGGTTTTCTTAACGCACATCCGGGGATACTGCCGAAATACCGCGGCAACAACCCGGTGGAATGGGCACTCCTCTATGGCGATCCGCTCGGGGTAACGATCCATTTTATGGATAAAGGCATCGATACTGGAGATCTGGTTCTCTGCCGGGAATACACTGCACCCCTGGCAGGTTCGGTTGACAGGCTGCGCTGGGAGCTTTTCGAATGGGGCATGAACCTGATGCTGGAGGCAATTAAACTTATCGAGCAGGGAAATTATCCGCGCAATCCCCAAGAGTCGGGCCTGTACTGGCCCCAGTTGCCGTGGGTTTTGCGCCCGGTTGTCGAAAAAAGATTGGCGCAAAGGATAGAAGAACAAAAGGGAATTAAATAGTAAGCACATTCTATAATAAGAGGATTTTTCTTCTTAATATTCAATAATCACTCCAAAAAACATATTGCATCTTTTCTCAATTTGGCTGGCGGAGCGAGCTTTCGATCAAGTTCCGCAGGCTCTATTGGAAGGAAAATAATCTGTTCTACGAACTCAAAAGATATCTGGGCTTTTTTTATGCTGAATATGGCCTGGTCGCTGACAAGGACCGAATAGCGGAAGAGGTTTCAGGCAAGCTGGGCCGGCCTGTCAGGCTCGTACGTTTTTTCAAAGGCAGCGGCTGGGGACTCAAATACCTCATCTATGCGCAAGGAGAAAAATCGCCGGGCTATCTGATCAAAGCCGCCAGCTTAGTGATCGAGCGCCGCCTTCAGCGCGCAGTGGGCCCGAGATACCTGCCTTACAAAGAGCGGTTCCAGCGGGAGTCCGGAATATTGTCAGCCCTGGCAGAGATCGGCCTGGGACCTGGCGTGCTGATCTGCGATACCGACTTTTTTGTCCGCAGCTTTCTGCCCGGCCTTACCCTGAAATATATGCCGCTTCCGGACCTGGAACATTGGCTGCCCGAGGTTTTAAAGGCTATCGACCGGATGTGTGGCTCCGGGATTTTCCATACTGACCCCAACGCCGGGAATGTGATAATCGATAAGCACGCAAAAAAAATCGGCTTCATAGACAGCGAAATACCAGCCCGAATAAGGACAGAGAGAACGCTCAGCGATGAGGACAGAAGGTTCTGCCACGAAAGGCTTCTTTATACTCTCAGCAGGGATTGGATGAACAGGGGCCTTCCGTCATCGACCATGAAGCAAAAAATATTATCCGGCGCTTATAATTATTATAATTCAACACCTTGCGGCCTTCTCACTCCCCAGCGCGCCGTAGACCTGCTGACTGGCAAAGAAATTCAAACCGGGATACCCAAATGATATTCAAAATCAACTGCGAACTCAGGTTACCCGGTAGTCCCCGGACATTTCAGGCGCGTGAGAGCAAACTTGAGCCTGCTAGCTTCAGGACTCTCGCCCGGGAACTTCTGCATCAGATTTCTCCGGAACCGGAACAAGAGCCTGGGGTAATCTCGCATCTGGCAGGTATTGATCCCCAGTGGACCGAGGACTTTCTTAAATCGATATGAATGAAAAGACAATATATCTGTGGCTTAAAAATCCTTATGAGCCCCTGTTCAGCGATAAATGCCTGCTGTGGCTCGCTGGAACCTATACCGGGGCAGGCTATAAAGTAAAAGCCGTAACCGGACCGGTTGTCCCCGGACCAGAGGAGATTTTACTCACCAACATGAATCCGAAAAAAAGGCTCCCCTCCTCCGGCGGGAGTATCCTGCGGCTTACCAGTTCTACGGACCTCGTAAACCGCCTGATGCGAACTCTGGGATATTTCTACGGCAAGAGCCGTTTTTTCCATGTCACCACCGAGGAGGGTGGAAACGCTTTTATCCAAAAGGCGATCGGCTTACTTAAAATGCCTTTCCAAAGCGAATACAGGGTCGGGAGTTCCCAGCCCGATAATACATCCGTTGAAACGGCTGAAAGAACAGTGCCTGAGGGAAGGCGTATCGTGTTCCGGGTAAACATGGACTGGGATGAAAGAGGGCTCGGGTATCTCGAGCGCTGGTGTGAAAAGTTCCCCTTGCACCCAACCCTGGCGATTGCGGGAAATGAATTGACAGGGCGCCAGAGGCGGGTAAAAAGTTTTGTCGAACGCTTTAATGTGGATCTGGCCAGCCATTCACTGAGCCATTACATCGTGCTCTCAAGCCACAACAAACAGCGTCAGCGCCGGGAAATCTTTGACAACCACCGCCTGCTGGAGGACCTTTTCTCTCGTCCGGTGACAGGGTTTGTGGCACCATACGGAAAATACAACAAACGCACATTCGAGCTATTGGAAGAGACCGGTTATCGCTGGTTTATCCGCAGCTGGTCTGTAGCTCCCCTGCCTTTGGCCGGTTTCAACCTTGCCGACCTTGGAGTGAGCTTTTTCTTTACTTCCGGCTGGAAGAAAACTTTCTTCGAGCGGCTTGCCCTCTCTGACCTGGTGCTGCAATTGCACCTGCCTGATCTGGCAAGCCTGGCGGAGGAGTTCGAGCGGGTGATCAAAGAGCTGGTCGCCCGGGGAGTGCGCTTCGTGGACTGCAGGACATACTATAATGAAACCTGTTCCCGGGACTCCCGATGAAAGAGGATAAAGAACCGAAAATTTCCGCAGGCGGCGGTCAATCTCCCCCGCCCTGGCGCGAATTGAAAAGAGCGCGCTACGAATCCCTTGACTGCGGCGAAAAATACGATCTCCGCTACGCCTCGGCACTCAACGATTTGAACACTATTGTCGAGCGCTCCTGGATCCTGCGTAATTTGTCTAGAGGATCAGTGCTCGATGCCGGTTCAGGGTCCGGTCGCTTCTCCGCCAGCCTGGAAGGCGAAAACTTCAAGGTGGTGGCCCTGGACAGCTCGGCTTCCATGCTCGCTTGCCTGAGAGAGAAAGCTCCTTGGGTGACTCTCGTTCGATCGGACCTTTACTCTCTGCCTCTGGCCGGGAGCTCTTTCGATGCGGTAGTCTGCATGCATGTTTTGTTTCACCTGCCTGACTGGGACCTGGTACTTGGCGAGCTTGCCAGGGTGGTCCGGACCGGTGGGTTGATTTTCTTCGAGATGCGCTCAGGCGAGCATGTCCGGCTTGGGGAGAAGTGCGCGCGGGCTTTGCACATTTCCACCTCCACATCCAAGCCGGCCGACCCTTGCGCAGCCACGGTCCATGCTACCAGGGCGCGGGTCAGCGAAGCCATGGAACACGCCGGTCTTGAGCCGGTTAAAATGCTTGCCTATGATATCGGGCACAGCTATTATCTGGCTCTTCTGGCCCCTGTGCTCGAAAGCTTATGCTCCCGTATATCTCCGCTCAAGTCTGCGCTGGCTTCTTTTGAACTTCTCACGGGCCGTTTCATTCACCCCGCGCTCACTTATCGCACCCTCTACCTCGGAAAGAAAAGATGAGCTCCAGGTCTGACAGTGCACCGGTTCTGGTCGCCAAGGGTGCGGCATTCATTTTTGCCGGGCTGATCTTTGCGCGGCTTCTCAACTACGCCTACCGCATCGTGCTGGCAAGAGCCGGAGGAATAGAGCAGTTCGGCCTCTTGTTTCTTGGTGTTTCGACTATCGCCGTTGTGGGAGGTCTCGCTGTAGTCGGTCTGGACATGGGGGTGGCCCGCTTCATTCCTTTGTATTTAGGCCAAGAAGACAGGCCGCGGCTGCGAGGAATGCTCCGCTATGCTCTGGCCGCTTCACTGTTCACAGGTGTAGCAGCCGGCGCAGCTCTGTATCTGGCTGGACCCTGGATCGCGGTGAACCTGCTACGGAACGAGCCACTGGTGGATGTATTCCACATTTGCGCTTTGTGCCTCCCTTTTTATGTCAGCGATCGGGTGCTCATTAAAACTGTGGTGGCTTTTCAGAAAATCGGCTACCGGGTGGCGGTGAACCAGATCCTGAATCCCCTGGTCAGGCTCCTTCTGACCCTGGCGCTTCTTGCCGCAGGCATGGGGGTTTTAGGGGCAATGTGGGCCTATCTGGCGAGCGAACTACTGAGCTTCGCAGCTCTTCTGTGGCTCGTTGAAAAGCGGATTTTCCCAGTTTTCAGCACTCCGGGAGAGGAAATCGAAAACTTGTTTGAAGCCAGGGCTTTCTTCGCTTACAGCCTGCCTCTTTTTCTCGCCGGCATAATCGACCTGGTGTTGAATTACACCGATGCTTTCATGACAGATTATTTTCTGGACGCCTCTCAGGTGGGAATTTACGGAGCAGCAGCGACTCTGACTTCTTTGGCCGCTTTGGGCACGGAGCTGCTCAATCCCATGTTTCTCTCGATCATTACGCAGGACTATGCCAGGCGAAATCTCCCCGGCGTGGTCTCGACTTTCAACAATAACAACCGCTGGTTCAGCTATATCACCCTGCCGATAGTGGCGCTGCTGGTCATCCTGCCCTCGGAAACCATAGTTCTGATCTGGGGAAATAGCTTTGAGGCCGGATGGGCGTCTTTAGTGATTCTGACCCTCGGCCGGGCAGTCTTTTATCTTGCTACTACCAGCGGTTTTGTGCTTTCCATGCACGGGGCGACCCGCTACATTCTGATTGCCAACCTGATCTCCGCATTACTTAACGTGGTTTTGAATTACTCTCTCATCCCGCTGCTCGGCATAACCGGAGCAGCCCTCGGCACAGCTATCTCATTGACTGTGCAATCCGTGCTGTTTATCTCAGCGGCACGCCTTCACCACCGGGGCCAGGGCATGCGGGTCCTCTATCCCGGGATACTCGCCGCAGCAGCACTGCCCGCAGTTCTCTGCCTGACAGTCAAAAGTTATTTTTCTTCCGGATGGGTCATGGTTATCGGTCTGGGGCTCGGCTACTCGGTAATCTACCTTGCTCTGCTCAAGGTATTCAACGTGTTCTCGGCAGAAGACTATCAAATCTGGCGGGCAATCCTGTCACGGATCAAAGCGAGAAAAGCCTGAAAAGCTTATGAGTTGCAGACCTGCCCTTTTTGGAGCAATTCCAGGTGGCTGCTGAAAGTGATAATCCCCGGCAAATCCGGGCCGGGCGCTTTGAGAGCCTGAATCGCTTTCCGCGCCTCGTCATACCCGGCGACATCACGGGGATCAAGGTAGAGATTCAGATAGCCGCCGTAAAGTTTGACCAGAGCCACCGACTCGGTGACCAGGGAGGCGAATTCCCCAGCCTTTTTGTGCCTGGCCTTGGGCTTTCGCAAAGCGTGCCAGGTGTCAAGCGCCGTAAACGGGTGCACCGGACAGCAGCTTACCGGAAACTCCCAGATACCTTCCTCTGTTTTGAAAGGCAAACCGAAACCCGGGCTATCCACTGAGATGATCGAGCTAGAATAACTGTATCCCAATTCCGCCAGTGTTTGGTAAAAGCGGCGGTCCCGGACATTGCCGAAATGCGGCGCCCTGAAGCCCTGGGGCGAAACTCCCAACAGATCCTCCAAGACCAGATGGCAGCGCTTTATCTGATTTTTTTGATCCTCCGGAGAAAGATCGTCGAAACGCTCGTTGGGATGGAGAATTTCATTGTCCGGATGGCTGTAAGTATGATTGATAATTTCATGGCCGGCTTGGGAGAGAATGCGGTGTTCATCCGGGTACTTTTCAACCAGGCATCCGACAACCGCAAAAGATGCCGTTACTCCCAGTTCCTGGAGAATATTGCATACCTCTCCCAGGCTCGAGACATCCTCGGCATAGTCCACATCAAATGAGAGGCTTATCCAGAGCTGCGGCTGGCCCTCTTTTTCGGCAAGCTTTCCCTGTTCGCGGTAAAATCTGCGGGTAAAAAACCTGCCACCCAGGGAATAAACAAGCCCTGTTACTAAAGCCCCTCTAACCCTGCCCCTCTGATTTCCCAGGGAAGCAATCAGCCTGCTTGTCAGTGACAATCTCAACTATTCTCTCCCCGGCTCGTCCATCGCCGAACGGATTGGTCCAATCAGCTCTGCGCTCGATCATTTTGTGAGCGGCTTCTATAATCGCTTCTCTTTCCACCCCGGCAACAATGTTGGCTCCAACCAATACTGTTTCCGGCCTTTCCGTGCTCAAACGCACTGTCACACAGGGAACCCCCAGAATACAGGCTTCCTCCTGCACACCGCCCGAGTCTGTAATCACCAGCCGGGCGCTCCTTTCGAGCTGGATGAAACTGAGATAATCGATAGCCTCCAGACGCAGGAAAGATCCGGGAAGGGCCAGATTGAACTGGGTCAGGCGCCTGGCGGTACGCGGGTGGACCGGGAAAACCGGTTTCAGTCCCTGGCGACTGCCCACGGTATCGATAGCCTCCAGTATTTCAGCCAGCAATTGCCGGGAATCCACATTCTCGGGCCGATGGAGGGTGACAAGCACGTATCCGCCCTGGGCCAGGTTATAGCGTTCTTTCAATGACGGCAATTCCCCGCACATGCTGGAAACCTGGTAAAGCGCATCCACCACCGTATTACCTGTCACATGAATTTTCGAAGCCGCCAGACCCTCGCCGAGCATGATTTCCCGGGCCAGTTCGGTCGGGGCGAAAAGATAATCGGACATGTGGTCGACCAGGATCCTGTTTATTTCTTCAGGCATGCGACGGTCATAGCTCCTGAGGCCTGCTTCCACATGGGCTACCGGAATCTGCAGGCGGTTGGCCATGAAAGCGCCTGCCAGCACGGAATTGGTATCACCCTCTACAAAAACCAGGCCGGGTTTCAGTTTATCCAGTACCGGTTCGAGAGTTTCGAGCATGCGCCCGAGCTGCTCCCCCTGGGTTCCGGAACCGACCCCCAGGTTGTAATCGGCGGCCGGCAGGCGCAGCTGCTGGAAAAACACCCTGTCCATCTCTGGAGAATAATGCTGGTTGGTGTGGATGATCTTGAATGGTATTTCCTGTTTGATATGCTCTCGAATCACCGGAGAAAGCTTGATAATCTCCGGCCGGGTGCCCAGAACAAAAGCGTTTTCCACCTGGCTCGCTCCTGTGGGTGAATGTGGTAATCCGGCCAAGCGCTCAGAACGATTATAATTACAAAGCTAATTTATAATTGTTCTCCCGGATGGGAAAGACAAAAGGATCACCCGAAAAACCTGACTATTCATAAACTAGCATGTCCTTATGCGGACACAACGAAACAGGAAAATCAAGAAGACACACCCTGTCCGCTCCGCGGCACCCCCCTCTCAAGAGAGGATTCTAATGTAAACTGATAGGTTTTGATTGTTGCGCACAGTTAGGGTGGGCCGGCATCCTTTTTGCTTTCATCTGACATCGGAAGGCGATCATTCTTGGGTGCTTCGGCAAAAAGGATACCGGCCCGCCTCCCCCTGGGGGCCAGAGAACCCTTAAGTGCCGAGGCAAGTCAAACAGGGTCAGGATTTTCACAAATTCGGGCAAGCTCAAGATGCAGGGCGCAGTCGGAAGCAATACAGGAGCTGGAAACTGAAGCTTGCATTACAGAAAAGCTATTGTGTTGGGGCGGCTGTGAAAGATGGTCAATGGGCGGAGGCAGAAATTTTATCGAAAAGATTCACTCCGCTTTTTCGGCCGGCATACTTTTTTCCGGCTTGGGGTTTTCCGGCTTGGGGTTTTCCGGCTTAGGGTTTTCCGGCTTAGAGTTTTCCGGCTTGGGTTTTTCCTTGTATTCCGTCTCTTCCTTACCGGCCTTATTAAGGTTATGTAATTGTTCTGTCAGTGTAGCGCACTTACTATAGGATTTTACTTTGCCTGTACTCAGATAAATCTCAATTTTGACCTGGCCCATGTGCTCGCATGTGAACTTGGGATCCGTACTGTTATTGCAGTAAATCGTCCTGGGGAGTGTGTTGCCGCCGATATGAGGATAGCCTACCGCGCAATTGAAGGGGCAAAAATCTATTATTTCTTTCAGCATTTCTTCGTAGCCCTCGATCAGCAGCTCATCCAGGGAGAAAAGACTGATCAGGTTGGTGACTAACTGCCAGGCGAGACCCTTGCCCTTATGAAGCTTAACCAGTGCAAGCATAACATTAACCAGACCGTTCCGCCTGGCGAAACGGTCGCCAAGTATTTTTATTTGATCCTGATTGAAATTATAGCGCGCTCTGTGCAGCAAGGGTGTGATCATCTCGTCGACCAGTTCGGCAAAATAGAGCAGCAGGGTGGTTTTATGCTGTACATCGCCCGGATCCGGCCGATGATGGTTGGTAATCATGTGCAGGATTTCTTGCTTGGTAAATGGAAGCAGGGTGACATTTTTCTCCCCGAATAATTCGACACTCTTTTTCTGGTGCTCGTCAACAAAAGCCTCGAGTTCGGATGGCAAATAGTCGTCAAGTTCCTTAAGATTAGGGTATATCGCGGTTTTAATTATGCCCATGTCGTGAAGAATACCAGCCATACCCACATTGACCAGTGAGATAATCGACCAGCGCAGTTTCAAGCCCAGAGCGATCGCCAGAAGGGTCACCCTGATACTATGATCGTGAAGCTGATCCACCACGGAAACACCCTGCGACCCGCTGACTTTGAACTCGTACATGTTTTTGATCAGATCGGGATTGGAAATCAGCTTCTCCATAATCCGCATCACTTTTTCCTGCAGCTCGTCATCTTTGAGAAAATTGGGGTATTCCTGGCCCTCCTTAATCTTCTGCGTAATCTTGGACACGTCTTCCGAGAGAATGACTTTCAATTGATCTAATGCCCGATCATCAATCTTGATACTCACCTTGTAATTCTCTGGAGCCAGCTGGGAGGCAAACCTCTGGATAGATTCAATCACCTTTTCATCAAGACGGCCACCGGACAACTCCTTCCGCGTAATAAGAAAGCTCCCGGCCTTGAGCCGAACATCGCTTTCAAGCTCCAAACCCGGAATCAGGTGATCAACGTGCATTAACATTTTTTCGTTCAACTCTCTTTCTCGGTATAAATCGGTATAAAATAGATCCTAATATATAAATTCCTCAGCCAAACCTTCAAATACCGAAACAGCCCGTACTTCTCCATTTTAAAATCTAAAATTAAATCTTTTAATAATGATTCTTTTACCTGAAATTGTCAAGAGTCTTAAATCCTCTATTTCAAGAAAATAATTTAATCAAAACTTTTATCAGCTTTTTCAAATATTTAAAATAGATTGCTAACCGGTTAAAATAATAAAATTTAAACAGTTACAAAGTGCTAAAAATATTCTACTAGATATTTATTTGAAAACAGCAAGAAATTCATTAGATAAATCCACTTACATAATACTGACAGTAATTTATATTATTTTATTATACGCCATTTTTGTCAGGAATCAATGAAATAATTTTAGTTAACGTATTGATCAGTTTAAAGCTGATTATTTATTTTCTTCCTAAAATTAGAACAATCCAAAGAGGTTTTCATGGCAAGATCAAATATTACTGGATAATTTTATTAAATATAATTCTCCAAATCCCACGGCGTCAAGAATATAAACCTTTGGATATTTTACTCTGATATTCTTATCTTTGATCTATTTTTTTAATAGAACGCATATTAATCAAAAATCTGTGAGCAAAACATGCAAACAGCCGATTTTTTTAATCTCCGAAAAAGTCAATAATATTTGACTAATTTTTTACATAGCCGCATTTTTTGGATTAAATCCTCCTTAATAAATTGTCAAAAGAAATGCCGGATTTTCTATGTTTTATTTTTTTGCTTTTAATTATCGACATAACAGAAGTTAAAAATATATTAAGGAAAGATCGTGCGAGCCAATCTTGGAAAAATTGTTCGGATTTTAACATTACACTTGATCAAGAATTCCGATTTAAATTTTTGAGCCGGATTATCGATTGAGCATTTCAGCCAAATGCCAATCCAAAATAAGCTTTACTCTTCCGCCCTTTTTATGGTCGAAAAGAATAAAACCCTCTCTCAGACCATATTCGAACAATCTGGCGGTAATCAGCACATCATTTGTACAATATTCGATAATTTTCTCGATCTTTCCCTCGCGGAACCAGCGGATTGCATCAAGACCATTCGCGGTTTTAGGTGTGCCGAGAGTAGCTGTTGCCAGGTCTCCCAGACTTATCCGATAACCCAGCCGGTTATGTATGTCTTGTAAGATGTCAAAAGTATTGCAGCGCGCTGGATCGACCGGGCTGTAGGCCCGCAATACTTGATAATCAAAATCGATAATGTTGAAACCTACCACCAGATCTGCTCCGGAGAGGATTTCCAGCAGATTTTCCACATCGGACTCAGTAAAAGTGAGCACTTCACCTGTTGCCATCTCTTGCATTACCGCCACTGAAATCCTCATCAGTTGCTTGTTGGCCCACCCCCCTACCTCTTCTGCTGAACGCTGGGTTTCCAGGTCGAAAACATAGATCTTTTTGTCGGGCGGAAACAGTGCAGTGGAACGAACAGGCGGTGTTTTTATTTTTTCCTTCCTGTTGTCTTCTCTGTCTTTCAAAGGCCTCAAGGGGAGCTTTCTTTTACCCAGCAGCAATTCGAGAACCAGGAGTGCCGCGCCTTTGTCCAGCGGTTTATTGCCGCTGCCGCATTTGGGAGAATGCACGCAGGAAGGACAGCCTGTCTCGCAGCCGCATTCCTGGATCAGGGTGTGCGTGGACTCCAGAAGCCGCTCGATGTTCTGGTAACCCCCCAGCGCAATGCCTATCCCGCCCGGATAACCATCGTAGACAAAAATCGCCGGGCCTTTCACCTGGGAATGATGGGGGAAGCAGATCCCGCCAATGTCATCCCGGTCGCAGAGCACAAAGAGTGGAAACATGGCGATACTGGAATGTTCCACTGCGTGCAGCCCTCCCATAAAATGACCCTCCGCTTCCACTACCACGATTTCCACCTCCGGTGGTATCTCGATCCAGAAACCGGTGGTCTCGAATATTTGGGGAGGCAGCTCGAGCGGGTGGGTGCTTAAAAGCTCCTGCCCGGAGATACTTCTTTTCTGAAAACCGACAATGCGTTCAGTTACTTTGAGTCTCCCGTATTTAACGATAAAATTACCGGCAGGCTTGCTTTTGATGACTTCCAGAATCTCGGTGTCTTTTTCAGTGATCACCTGGGTATAGTAAGGATCATTCGAGGGCGCCACGTAGATATTGCGTTTCTCCAAATCCAGTTGACGCACCAGATACTGGCGCGCCCGGTGCAGATAAATCGCCCCGGTGTGGCATTCCGCCATGGCTCGTCTTCCCCCCACAGAACCGACCCTGGCTGGAGGATCTGTAGAAATATCAATAATAGTGTAACTTTCCCCTGTCTGGCGCAAGCTTACAGAGCGGTGCGGATATTTTAATGCGCTGAAAAGCCGCTCACCTTTTAGATCCTCGAGCAGTCTGCCCTTTAGTTTAAGTTCCCCGATCGCTTTAGTGTAATTCTCTCCGCCTGCGATCCATTCATTGCGCCCGATAGGGATTTCCGCTGCAGCGCACTCGAGGTGGCCGCGCAGGATATAAATGTTCTCCGGGTCGACCACGGCCCGCTCCCAGCCCCGGCGGAAAAAATCCTGGGGATGGCGCATAAAATACTGATCCAGGGCATCAGGCTGAGCGATAAGGATAATAACACTCTCCCGCCCGGCGCGCCCCACGCGCCCCCCACGCTGCCAGGTCGAGGTAATAGTGCCTGGGTAGCCCACCAGAAGGCAGGCATCGAGACCGCCGATATCAATACCCATCTCGAGAGCGCTCGTGGATATTACTGCATCCAGACTGTTCTGAGCCAGGCTTTGTTCGATCTCGCGCCTTTCCGATGGCAGGTATCCCGAGCGGTAACTCGAGATCCGGCTTGCCAGGCTCGAATCCGCGTGCACAATCCAACTGTGGATCAGTTCCGTATTCCTGCGGCTCTTGGTAAAAGCTATGGTCTTAAGACCTGCAGCCACTAGCTCTCTCAACAGCCGCGCGGCGATAGTTGCAGGTTTTACATCCTGCGGATTGATAAAGAGGAAATGTCTGCCGGCACTTGGCGCGCCGCTCTTTTCAACCACTGTAAACTGAAGGCCGAAAAGCCTCTCGGCAAACTCTTGCGGGTTTCCTATCGTGGCACTGGAGGCGATATAGACCGGTCGGGCGCCGTAAAAGGCGCAGAGCCTTTTCAGACGGTGCACCACGCCGGCGAAGTGGGCCCCGAAAATACCCTTGTAAGTGTGCAGCTCATCCACCACCACATAGCGCAGCCCCTTGAAAAAACCCGCCCAGCGCTCGTGGAAACCGAGAATGCTCAGATGCAGCATATCCGGATTGGTCAGGATGACATTCGGCAGGTCTGAGAGAATCTTGCGCCGCCGGTATGCGCTCGTGTCGCCATCGTAGATCTCGGCTCTCAGAAAGGACTCTGTCCCGGCCCGGCTGGCAAGCTCGAGGATTTTACGCTTTTGATCCTGCTCCAGGGCTTTGAGCGGATAAATATAAAGGGCCCGGGTCTCCTGGTCTGCCAGGCAGGATTCCAGCACAGGCAGGTTATAGATCAGGGTCTTCCCGCTGGCTGTGGGTGTGGAAACCAGTACATTGCGGCCATCCCTTACTGCTCCAATCGCTTCGACCTGGTGGGAGTAAAGAGCTTTGATGCCGCTCTGGCGAAGAGCGGCTGCAAGAGGTCCCGGAAGAGAGGGTTCAAGATTTACGATCCTGGCCTCGCTGGGAGGAATGTACTCATGGTGAATAATGGCTTCCCGATACCGGCCATCCTCTTTCAGAAGCTCGATTATTTCACCCACATTAGAGTACCGGATGTCACTGTATTTTCTTTGCTTTTTTGCTCGATCCCTCAACTCGACCTCTCTTAATTTGACCCTGATATTCTGGCGTTCTGCTGTGCAGGCCTGGCAAATATTTTTTTAGGGGAAACCCTTGACCGGAGTAGATACAATATATTGTGTTTCTTAATAAATTAGAGTCTCGTGTTTTTTATTCGGTTGTTTGAGAATCTCAGATTGCACGGATAATAGCTATGATTACACGGATGCACAGCACAATAATCCCAAAGTGAGTGTATGGGACCGTGAAATCCGTGTTACATCCGTGTCATCTGCGATTCCGAAATAAAAAAGCCAAAGCGCCATGTCGCCAGCCGGAATTTACTTTCACTTAAGGAGAAGGCGCCTTTTGAATGGCTATTACAAGTACGCGGCAGGACACTATCGGTTGTGCCCGCCCGGGTTAACTGCCTGATTCATAAAACTGAAAATGCAATCTGTAGTGATAACACCGGTTAAGAAGATACCCGGATAAATTTTTTTTGCCCCCGAATTAAAAATAAAACGCTGGTGGGAAAATTCAACTATCCCCTTTTTAATTTCCAGACCCAAGCAATTTTTTATTCAGGGCCTGGAAGCCACAACCTGAAAGTAAAACCTTGTCATCCGGCTGCTCTTCTTATTAAGTTAACCTTCAAGTCAAAACCATCTTTTAGAAAATGGCTGAAATAAAAAACCTAATCCGGGAACTCATTAAATGGCAGATATTTATCCTTTCCGCGGTATTAATTACCGCAGGGACAAAGTGGGCTCAATCGAAAGAGTCGTGAGCCAGCCTTACGATAAGATCACCCCGCAGATGAAGGTCAACTATCTGCATAAAAGCCCCTATAACATCGTCCGGGTCATTCTTCCCGCCCCTGCTGAAGGGTCCCCTGCCGAGGAGCCTTACCTGGAAGCGGCGCAAACCTTTAATACCTGGCTCAGCCGAGGAATTCTCGAACGGGAGATGAAAGCTTGCCTGTACCCTTACAACCAGAGTTTTCAAATCCCCGGCACGGAAATTATCACCACCCGCAGGGGATTTGTTGGGCTGGGAAAATTATACGACTACAGTGAGGGTGTCATCCGGCCGCACGAGCAGACCCACAGCGGACCGAAACTCGACCGTCTAATGCTCACCCGGGCCACAGGCTGCCAGTTCGGGCTTATTTTCATGCTGTATCACGACCCGGAACGCGCGGTTAATTCGCTGCTGGCAGAGGCGACTCTAAATAAGAAACCCCTGATCACTGTCGAGGATGAACACGGGGTGACCCATACCATGTGGGCGGTAGAGGAGTGCGAAAAGATCCGGGCTGTTCAGCGCGAGATGAAGGATAAAAAGCTTTATATCGCTGACGGCCATCACCGTTACGAGACAGCTCTCACATACTGGCGCGAACAGGTGGAGCTCGGTGTGCCGGTCATTGGGGATGAGGCAATCGATCGGGTCATGATGGTTTTCGTGAGTATCCATGATCACGGCCTGGCCATCCTGCCGACCCACCGGGTGCTCTTTGCGCTGCCTGATTTCCAGGGGGACAAGCTCATTACCGACCTTCAGGCCCACTTTGAGATCCAGGAGCTCGGACCGGTGAAGAAAGCAGTCTTGGGTGAAGCTCTTGAAAAAATAGCGGGCCGGAAAAACAATTTACTTTTTATCGCCAAGGACAAAGACTTCATCTATCGTCTCCAGCTTAGATCTTCCGCTGACCCGTCCCGGCTGATTGCAGCCAAAGGCAGCGCACTCTGGAAAAGCCTCGATGTGAATATCCTGCACAAGCTTATTTTCGGACCATTCCTGGGGATAAGCGAAGAGGATCTCGAGCGCCGGGAAAAGGTGGCTTACGTTCGCGACCCGGCCGAGGCCCTGGATATGGTATTCGACCAGACCTCACAGTACCAGGCGGCGTTTTTCCTCAACCCGTCCAGGGTCGAGGATGTTGTAGCAGTGGCGGATGGAGGTGAGTGTATGCCGCAAAAATCGACAGACTTTTATCCCAAAATGCTTACCGGGCTGGTAATTAATCAAATAAACAGATTATAAATTCAATCGAAAGGGGACACCGGCAATGCAAGTATTTGTTGCTGATAAAATTTCCGAGGAAGGCCTGGCGATTCTGAAGAAGGGGGAATTCGAGGTGGTGGTTAAAACCGGCCTTGATGAAGACGGACTCTCGCGTGAGGCGAGCCAGGCCCACGCGCTCGTTATTCGCAGCGGGGTCAAAGTGACCCGCAAAGTAATCGAGTCGGCGAAAAATCTCAAAGTGATCGGCAGAGCAGGTGTCGGGGTGGATAATGTGGATCTTGAGGCGGCCACTGAGCGCGGTATCGTGGTGATGAACACTCCGAGCGGAAACACGATTGCCGCGGCTGAACACACTCTGGGGCTTATCCTGTCCCTGGCCCGAAACATCCCGCGGGCCGACTCATCGCTCAAATCAGGCCTCTGGGAGCGCAGCCGCTTTGTCGGCTCGGAATTGAACGGCAAGACTCTCGGTGTGCTGGGGCTGGGAAGAATCGGTTCGGAGGTGGCGCGCCTGGCCCAGGCTTTCCGCATGAAAGTGATCGCTCACGACCCGTTTATCGCAGTAGACCGCGCCGCTGAGGCGGACATCACGCTGGTCTCTCCGGAAGACCTCTTTGCGCAGGCCGATATTGTAACCCTGCATGTACCGGTAACCAATGAAACACGGGGTATGGTCAATGCCGGGATGCTGGCCCGCATGAAACCCACCGCTTTGCTGATCAACTGTGCCAGAGGCCCGCTGGTGGATGAAAAAGCCCTGGAAGAAGCGCTGACAGAAGGCAGGATTGCCGGCGCCGCCCTGGATGTTTTCGCTAAAGAGCCGCCGGATTGCCATGCTCTTCTGGCCAATGAGAGAGTGGTGGCCACCCCGCACCTGGGGGCTTCCACTAAAGAAGCCCAGTTAAATGTGGGCCTCCAGATAGCCAGGCAGGTTGTCGCCGCACTCAAAGAAGGCATGTTCGACAACGCGGTGAACCTCCCGATCAGTGATTTCGCTCTGCTCGAGCACTTTCATACCTTTATCGAGCTGACCGAACGAATCGGGGTGTTCGTGGCCCAGTTCGTTGAAGGAGGCCTGAAGACAGTGAAAATAAGCTGTGCCGGCTCCTGCAGCGAAGCCCTGCAACCGCTTAAGCTCGCTTTGCTCAAAGGATTGCTCACCCCGGCCACCGGCGGCAATGTAAACTTTGTCAATGCCAGTCTCCTGGCCCGCCAGCGGGGAATCAAAGTGGATGGAGTCCTGACCGATAAGGCCGACTACACCAATCTGGTAAGCTGCACTGTAAGGACGGATAAGGAGAGCTGCAGAGTGGACGGCACTGTGTTCGGGGATGAGCTTCCCCGCATAGTGCGGATCAACGAATTCTATATGGATGTCAACCCCAAGGGCCACCTGCTCGTGATCAAAAACGCAGATATTCCCGGAATCATCGGCCAGGTGGGAACCAACCTGGGCAAGGCCGGGATCAATATCGGCGAATACAGGCTGGGAAGGGATGATACCCATAAAAACACTCTGTCTCTTATCCGTGTGGATTCGCTGGTTCCCGACGAAGTAATCGATAAACTCAGGGGCATTAAAGGCATCTACCTGGTTAAAAAGCTCACGGTTTAGTTTACGAACCCCCTCAACACGGGCTGAATCCAGCTTTTTCTTGCTGGCCGGGGCTTCGCACGAGTTTAGTATCAATCTGCCACTCAGGGAGATCAGGCCTGTTTTTATGGTAAAACTTAGTGCACTGGTAAAATATCTTGACGATCTGCTCCGGGTCACCGAGTGGAAAAATGCCGACTCATCTTTCAACGGCCTTCAGGTGGAAGGCTCCAAAGATGTTAGTCTGGTAGCGTTTGCCGTTGACGCCTGCGAGCAGACTTTCGCCCTTTGCCGAGAGACCGGCGCCCAGATGCTTATCGCCCATCACGGGCTGTTCTGGGGCGAACCGCTGCCCCTGACCGGTGTGCACCTTCGCCGGGTCAGGCTGCTGCTCGACTCAGGGATTTCGCTTTATGCGGCCCACATGCCGCTTGACTTCCACCCGGTCCTCGGTCACAACGCCTGTATCGCCAGGATACTGGAACTGGAAACCAAGGAACCCCTGACCTATGAAAAAGGTCTTCCCATCGGTATCCTGGCCCGGTCAGACAAGCCCCTGGAGCTGTCTCAATTTATCCGGCGTGTCGATAGTTCGCTCCAGACTAGCTGCCGTCTCCTCTCTTTCGGGCCCAAGATGATTCAACAAATAGGCATTGCTTCCGGTCACGGGAGCCGGTTGCTCGATCAAGCCCTGAGCGCCAGGATCGATACTTTTCTGACCGGCGAGTCAAGCCATACCATATACCATTTTGCCAGAGAATTCGGTGTGAATGTTATTTTTGCAGGCCACTACGCTACTGAAATGCCTGGACTGAAAGAGCTCTCCTTTCACCTGGCAGAGCATTTCAGGCTTGAAACCAGGATTCTCCAGGCGCCGACCGGACTCTGATCAGCGGACCTGACACCCCTTCGCCCGGACCTCTTGACTGCCCATAAAAAGCCTGCCGGTTTTCATTCTTGACAGAGCAAGTTGATCGGACTATTTTACTGGGTTGCGGGCTATTCTTTGTTTTTTCAATAGAAACTCTATTTATAAACTGCGGGGGCGCTTGTGTCATGTCTTCTTGTGATCGGCTCTCAATGGGGGGATGAAGGCAAGGGGAAAATCGTTGATTACCTGTCGAGCAAGGCGGATCTTGTAGCGCGCTTTCAAGGTGGGGCAAACGCCGGCCATACTGTAGTAGTGAACGGTACCCAGTTTATCCTGCATCAGATACCGGCGGGGATAATCTTCCCCAGGCCTGAATGCGTAATCGGCAACGGGGTTGTTATCGACCCGATCGGTTTTGTCCAGGAGCAGGAAAGCCTGAACAGCCAGGGTATCAAAACCCAGGGGCGGATAAAGCTCAGCGGCAAAGCTCACCTGCTGCTGCCTTACCACAAGGCCCTGGACAGGGAGCGGGAAGCCGCAAAAGGCAAGAGCAAAATCGGCACTACAGGGCGGGGTATCGGACCGGCTTATGAAGACAAGATCGGGCGCAGCGGCGTACGGGTGATGGACTTTAATCAGCCGGACACCTTAAGGCTCAAGGTGATTGAAAACACCGAATTAAAAAATAAAATCCTGCGGGCCATGGGCAGCAGTGTCTCTCTCAATGGGGAAGAGATTGCCGCGGAGATCCTCACCTACCGCGATCTCTTCCTGGAACTGGAAACAGATGTCTCCTTATATCTGGATCAAAAACTGGCAGAGGGCAAAAAGCTGTTGCTGGAAGGCGCTCAGGGTCTGATGCTCGATGTAGACCACGGCACTTATCCTTATGTCACCTCGAGCAATACCAGTATCGGCGGCGCACTTGCCGGCCTGGGCATCGGTCCCCGGATGATTAATTCCGTGCTGGGAGTGGTCAAAGCCTACACCACACGGGTGGGTAATGGCCCCCTGCCCACGGAATTGCTCGGCCCGGAAGGTGAAAGGCTCCGCGAGCTGGGCGCCGAATACGGCGCCACTACAGGCAGGCCGCGCCGCTGCGGATGGTTCGATGCAGTGGTTACCCGCTATAGTAAGAGGATAAACGGCCTGACCGACCTGGCGATAACCAAGCTCGATGTGCTGGACAGTCTGGATGAGCTGAAAATATGCAACGCCTACCGCTGGCGCGGAAATACCTTTACCGATTTCCCCTGTAATCCGTCGATCCTTGAAGAATGCGAACCGGTTTACGAAACCCTTCCGGGCTGGAAATCCGAAACCAGCGATTTAAAGGATTTCGATTCCTTGCCCAAAGCCGCGCAGAACTACCTCGACCGCATCAGCGAGATAATGCAGTGCGCCATTAAACTGGTAAGCGTGGGGGTGCAAAGAGACCAGATCATTAACTGCGGTATAGAAGAGTTCTAGTTTTTTTTGAAGAGTTATGTACCCCTTTTCCAAATGTTTTCCGGTGGGCCGTTAGCTCAGTTGGCAGAGCAGCTGCCTTTTAAGCAGCGGGTCGCAGGTTCGATTCCTGCACGGCTCACCATTATCAGAAGCCCGTTCCCCGGAATGGGCTTTTTTTGTACGTAAGGAATATAAGGAAGATTCTTGACACGCTTGAGCCAACTGTAGAAACTGTTTTGAAGATTGAGATGCTGAAGGCGGAGGTTGATTACCGGATTGATTGGTTGGAGAAAACGATTTGAGGTTTAACGGAACAATAACTATTGATGTACATTAGATTTGAGGTTAAATTTAAGCGATAGTTTTGTTTGTGCTTTCCATTTTATCGAGATTCTGCAAAATATGAAACAATTTCAAGCCTATATAGATCACCTTGAGAATTTATTAGAACAACTAAAAGAGACCAAACACCCAGAGGATTTCGATCATGCAATTGCCCATGCCCTTGATGGACAACCTTCAAAAGAATTGCGGCGTCTAGTCCCTTTAGATAACATTCGTTCGACAGGGGCTTTCTTTACAAGTTCAACGCTTGCTGAACATGCATTATTACCAGTTTTACAAAATATCTCAAAAGATGCTATATTTCTCGATCCTGCCTCTGGAGCAGGAGATCTTTTAATAGCTTGTGCTAAACATCTTCCTAAAGATTCCAATTTAACAGATACGCTTCACAAATGGGGGAAAAGGTTGTTTGGTTGTGAAACCCAAAAAGAATTTGTGAAGGCATGCAAATTACGACTTATGCTAGCTGCAATACAAAGAGTAGCAAAGAATAACATAACATCTCTATCAGAACTTGACAGATTTCTACCAGGCATAAAATGTCAATCTGGTTTAGATAATTCTGAAATTTTTAAGGTAGTTAATCATATCGTAATTAATCCTCCATTTAAGCTTGTTGAGTCACCACAAGAATGTCAATGGGCAAACGGGTCCGTAAACTATGCAGCAGTGTTTATGCACCATTGTATTTTCAATGCTGAACCTGGTACTCATGTGGTTGCAATATTACCTGAAGTTTTAAGAAGTGGAGCACGATATAGCAAGTGGAGAAAATTTGTGGAGTCAAAATGCTTTATAAACCGAGTAGAACTATTCGGACAGTTTGATAAATGGGCTGATGTAGATGTATTTATACTTGATGCGAAAATTAGAAATAGACGATCCAATAGAATAAATTCAGATTGGGGATATCCCCAATCAAAGGCAAAGAAAACAATCAAAGATTTCTTTAAAGTTTCCGTTGGATCAGTTGTACCTCACCGAGATGAGAAAAAAGGAAATTGGTTCCCATATATTAGTGCGCGCGATATACCTGCATGGGATACAGTAACAGAAATAAACAAACGTCTCCGCTTCTTAGGCACTACTTTTACCCCCCCCTTTGTTGTTGTACGGCGCACTTCTAGGCCTAGTGATAAATATCGTGCTGTAGGCACCATTATTGAGAACCAGCGATCAATAGCTGTGGAAAACCATCTAATTGTATTGGAACCCCGAGATGGTACAGTTTCAAGTTGCAAAAAATTGATTAAAATACTTAAAAAAACCGAAACTAATGAATGGTTAAACAAGCGCATCTGCTGTAGGCACCTTACAGTCTCGGCTATATCAGATATCCCTTGGGAAGGTCTAGCAAGTGAGGGTTTTATCCTAAAATAATTGTTTCGCTTCCATCTACCTAAGTGATCTGAATATTGAAACTATCCCGACCTTAATATCCATAGCACCATCGTCGCTAAATCCAATTTATTTAAAAGGGTGGCGCACAATAGTATTCAGAGAGCCTCACAGGGTTGAGGGCTTTGAGTTTAAATTCACAATTATATTTATTCGAGGAAACTATGAGCAATAAAGTGGAGCATGTTACAGGTTTATCCATAAGCTGGATAATGGAGCAACATCGAAATAAACTACTTGATTTGAATCCATCTTATCAAAGAAAGAGCGTTTGGAGTAGCAGGGATAAGAAGTTTTTTCTAGATACCATTTTTAGAAATTATCCTTGCCCATTACTCTTTCTTTCAAAAGAAACTTCTATTGAAGGGAAAACCTTATATTCAGTCATTGACGGGAAGCAAAGAATTGAAACCATTTTAGATTTTGCAGATAATAACTTGGCACTGCCTAATGAGTTTGGCAATACCGCTTTGGATGGAAAAAAAATTGAAACTTTAAAGAAGAGCGTTCCGGACATGCTAGCGCAATTCTGGAACTATAGTTTACCGATAGCTTTTGTAAATGTTACTGGAGATAATTATAATGAATTGACAAATATTTTTGATCGATTAAATCGCAATGTTAGAAAATTAACGAATCAAGAATTGCGTCATGCTAAGCATGATGGGTGGTTCATTACTATGGTCGAGAATGAGGTTGAAAACGATTTTTGGGAGGAAGTGCAAATATCTACAAAAGCAAGAGCAAAAAGAATGGTGGATTGCCAAAATATTTCTGAATTACTGCTAATTATTATCGAGAATCAAATCTCAGGCTTTAACCAAGACCAATTGGATAATGTATATGCCAAGTATGACTTTGATGACTCCGAACTGTCTGAAATTGACTACTTAAATGTCGATGATATAAAATCAAGATTCAATAAAACGCGAGATTTTGTAGCATCGATGCGCAAAGAAATTATTGAGAAGGAGGTAGAGGACAAATTTACTTCAGTCTATGCAAAAAGCTTCCTCGATTTTTACACTTTATGGTCTGTGATTGCTCTTAATTACAAAAGTGTTGAAAAAATAGGTGCTGAATCATTAGCGACGAAATACTCTGAGTTTATGACGCAGGTTAAAACGGTGGACATGAGTGGTGATGACGTTAAAGATATGAAAGTGATAAAATACTTTGAAAATTGTAAAGGCGCAACAACTGAATTACCACAGAGAATGGCAAGATACGAAGCACTTCGTGAAGGCATCCTTTCTGGTGAGGAAGATATATGATATCGCCGGGATCAATAGTAAAATATTATCAGATACTGAAAAGTAAATACGATGGCTTCGATAAAAAAGTTACCGCTGCTCTCGAATCTATTGTTGAGGATAATAAGTCTTGGCATTTAGACAAAGGTAGATTCAAAAGTGAGGAAAGCTTTGTTCAAAAAGTTGAATTTGGAGGAATTAATGATGATCTAGAGATGAATGATTTTTTTGCTTGTACTATTGTTGTTGATAATATTACATCCTTATCAAAAGCGGAGAAACTACTGCGGGATAGATTTGATTTAGATGAACGACGTCCAACTAAGAATAATTTTACCAAAAATGCACCTTCTGATTTTTGTTTTGATGATATCCGTCTTTTTTTAAGATGGAAGGATATAGATAATCCTACAGAATTCAAAGGATTATTATTTGAAGTGCAACTCAAAACATACCTTCAATATGCGTGGAGTATTGCAACACATGACCTAATTTACAAAACACCAAATACGACATGGGCAATAGAAAGGATTGCATATCAAATAAAGGCAATGCTTGAACATGCAGAAATTGCTATTGCTAAAGCAGATAACTTATCTGATTGCGACTCACTTAAGAAAAAAAATAAACGGTTTCAGAGACATGAAGCTATTAGGAATATTATTAATGCCTATTTTGACCAACAGCAACTTCCTTCTGATGAAAAGCGATTGGTTGAAAATATTGATAGATTAATCGACGATATGCAAATCAAACCAAAAGAATTAGAAAAAATATTAGCGGAAGAAAGCAATAATGGTATGGGTAAGCATATTAAAAATCTTTCTCCGTATGGAATAATTATTCAATCTTTATTTAATAGAAAGCCTATGGAGATGAATGATATTTTGACATCAAAGGAAAGGGATTTTAAAATAGCATTGCCAAAGGAAATAGAACTTCCACAGAATGTGAATTCAAGCAACTTCGAGAAGGTTATAATAATAGACGATAGAGTAATTGACAATCTCTACTTTACTTAAGTCGATAATTCTCAATACTTACTTACTAAACAGCGATCGACTGCCTTAAATGCAAGTGGTCATGCTGTGCCAGTTTGTGCCAGAATTAGAAAAAAATCCCAACTTTGACATGAATCTATAACATAACCCTAAGGGGATGAAATGCAGCATCCATGAGCTTTTGGGTTGAATTCAAAAGAGTTACAAGCTTAAGAAAATTCTCTAAAAATCTTCCTTTTAAGCAGCGGGTCGCAGGTTCGATTCCTGCACGGCTCACCAGTATTATAATCACTTACGGTGATTTTTGGTGAAAAGTATCGGCTCTTTAGCGAAATTTCACCGATTTTCACCCCCCCAGGCTCCGTTAGTGTGCCTATCGGAGCCTTTTTATCCCTCAATCTTCAGCAGCTTCCGGTTATAAAACACTTCCGACTGTGATATTCTGCTAAAAAAACCTAAAGAAACAGTTCTCTGAAATGTTTATTTCTGCTATCTTAATATCATTCCTGTGATTTATTTAACAGATGACATTAAAATTTTTTGTGAGAATAGGCTGAAATAACCTGAATCGATGCCTGCAAGCCGGATCATTATCCGACGGAACCGGCTGCACAAATACAGGGGATAAAAGAGATGGCCAGATCAAGAAATAAACCGACATACGAGGAATTAGAAAAGAAAGTTGAAAAGTTAGGACAAGAAGTCGAGAGTAAAAAGAAAGCTTTTGCTAAATAGGGGTTTCCCCTTGACTCAGGTATATACAACATGTAGTATATCGGGGTATGGATGACTATCCCAAAACACTTGCCGAACTTGAGGCACGTTTCCCCACTGAAGAAGCGTGCCGTGAATACCTTTTTTACTTGCGGTGGCCGGACGGGTTAGTTGTGCTCGTTGTGGAGGAGCAAAAGCTTGGAAAGTTAGAAAAGTGTTGTATCAATGTTCCGTTTGCGGGCACCAGGCATCCGTAATTGCTGGAACCATCTTTGAGAACACAAGGAAACCTCTGACTATTTGGTTTCGCGCCATATGGTGGGTTGTATCGCAAAAGAATGGAGCAAGCGCTCTTGGACTCAAACGTATCTTTGGCTTTGGAAGCTATGAAACGGCCTGGGCTTGGCTTCATAAGCTCAGGAGGGCAATGGTAAGGCCGGGCCGGGATCGGTTGTCTGGACGAATCGAGGTTGATGAAACTTACTTGGGATCCTTGATGAAGGAGTTCGAGGACGAAAAACCTTCAAAAAAGCCTTGATTGTAGTGGCCGCGGAACAAGCTGGAAAAGCTATCGGACGAATTCGTATGCACAGAATCCCTGACGTCTCCAGAGAAAGCCTTCATTCTTTCATAACGCAAGCGATTGAACCTGGCAGCACCATTCTTACCGATGGCTGGGAAGGTTATATCGGCCTGGAAGCAAAAGGCTATATTCATGAAGTCAGAGTAATTAAGGGTTCCGGCACAACTGCTGAGAAGCTCTTGCCTCGTGTACACCGTGTTGTGTCCCTTTTGAAACGGTGGATACTCGGCACTCACCAGGGTGCCATCAGTCCAGAGCATTTGGATTACTATCTTGACGAATTTACCTTTCGTTTCAACCGTAGGACATCTCGACACCGTGGCAAGCTTTTTTATCGGCTGCTTCAGCATGCCATGGCTATAGAGCCTGTGAAATACGGAGACATCATCAAGCATATTCGCGGTCCTAAAAAGCTTAACCACAATATATAGTGGCAACCTGAGTCAAGGGGATACCCCCTTAACATTTTTGGTCTCAAGTCCTACAACCGCGGCTAAGGTAGGAAAAAGATCCATCACTGTAATTACCTGTTCGCATTTTTGCCCTGAAGGCAGTACCGCAGGCCAATTCATAAAAGCAGGTGTACGGATTCCGCCTTCAAACACACTACTTTTTGCTCCGCGCAAGGGCGAATTGCTTCCCCACCCATCATCGCTATTCGACCCGTTATCAGAGAAAAATAAAATAAGCGTATTATCCCGGATTCCTTCATCGTCAAGTGTTTCCACGATTTGGCCAATGGAACTGTCCAGAGCATCCACCATTGCCGCGAACTTTTGCCGTTTTTCGTCTTTGATCCAATTGTATTTATCTAACAAGTATGAAGGTGCCATCAAAGGTGTGTGCGGGACATGTAACGGACAATAAAGAAGAAATGGTTCTGCTTTTGCCACCAAAAGAAGAATAAAAATCACATTTATAATTAACGGTTTCAAAAGATAAGTACTTCTTTAAATATAGCAAAATAGCCCCTTTTTTAAGCATTTTTCTGTCAAATTTGCCCTGAAAACCTGATTTTGGCTCTATAAGTTGTTGTATATAAACATGTTACAGACTTAAGGAAATGACATTTTTTATTGTTTGTAATTTGTTATGTTTCAACAAGTTAGAATTTTATGAATCTCTGTCTGTTTGAGCAATATTAATGGAGCCGGATGTCAAACCTTCCCTTAATCGCTCTTTATTCTTATTTTCTTATTTGTTCATTCAGCATGACTGTGTCGGGAGTGTATTGGGCGGATATAATAATATGCAGTATTGGAGTTTAGTGCAAATCCAGCTCCGCCGGACAATGCCTGTATGAAAAAAGAAGGGAAATTCCTGACAGGCTGTTTCTACCTCCTGTTTTTCCTCTCGGGAGCCGCCGGTCTTGTCTATCAGGCAGTCTGGCTGCGGATGTTCACGCTTGTCCTTGGGAACAGCCTGCATTCGGCCAGCATTGTTTTCGCCTCGTTCATGTGCGGGCTGGCCCTGGGAGCTTGGTTTTTCGGCAGATATATCAAGGGCAAGAGAGACATTCTCGCTGTCTACGCGCTACTGGAACTGGGGATCGCTGTCACTGCGCTGGCCGTGGGTAAAGCGCTCCCCCATGCAAGTTCTTGCATGCCGGATTTCCAGCGCTGGCTGTTCCACTCGCCCTTGTTGTACAATCTTTTTCGAGTCCTGGCCTCTTTTTTGATCCTGCTGCCGCCCACAGCGCTTATCGGCGGCACACTGCCTGTGTTGACCCATTTCCTGTCCCATAGTCTCGAGGCTGCCGGAAAGAGAATCGGCGGTCTTTACGGCTGGAACACGGTGGGAGCTGTTATCGGATGCGCCATCACCGGTTTCTGGCTGCTGAGAGTTTTTGGCATGTCGGCTGCGCTTTATTCAGCCGCGACAATCAATCTTTTTGTCGCCCTGGCGGCAGTTGTTCTCAGGTATTTTTCGCAGCACATTCCGGAACCGGCTTCCCAGCAGCCTGGCCCGACCAGCCAGAAAGCTTCCGGCATCGCCTTATCCGCCGGGATGAAAAGCCTGCTGCTGCTGACGGCCGGGATCACCGGAGCGGCTTCCCTGGCCTATGAAGTGGTATGGGCGCGCTTTCTGAGCTATATCCTGCTTAACGATATCTATGCTTTCTACCTGATGCTCTCCACGATATTATTCGGAATCGGCGCGGGCAGTCTCCTTTACTCCAGATGGCTGAGCGGCCTGAGGGACCGGCTCCGTTTGCTCGGCTTTTTCGAAATCGGTCTCGGATTAACAGTCGGGGCTTGTTATTTGTCTTGCGCTTTTCTCTACCTTTGGGAGGGCAGCGCCCTTTTACATCTCTCCCTGCAGAACTTTTTTGCAGGCCTTTTTTCCAACCCGTTTTACTCTACTCTCTCCATAAGGCTGATCTATACGCTGGCGGCCATGTTTCTGCCGTCAGTGATTATGGGAATTGTCTTTCCGCTGATTTGCAGCCTGTACCTTGCGGATAAGGCAAGTATCGGCAGTCACACCGGATTGGTTTACGCGGTCAATACTACAGGGGCCATTATCGGTTCCCTGGCTGCCGGTTTTTTCCTGGTTCCCAGTCTGGGTGTCCAGGCTTCCCTGTTTCTCATGGCGGCTGTAAACCTTATCCTGGGCTCGACAGTCCTGTTCTTTGATCTCCGCTGGAAGAGGAGAACAGCCGGTCGGGAATTCGTCACTATTGGTGCCGCAGTGCTGACATTTTGTCTGCTCTGTTTCATACCCGCAAACCAGGTGCGTGAATTTGCCCTGAAAGATAAAAAATACGCCCGGTTATTGTATTATGGTGAAGGACTTTCCGGCACCGTAGCAGTCCTTCAAGACAGGATAAACGGCATAAAGACCCTTTATATCAACGCTGTGGGCGAGGTCGAGAATTCCTTCACCGGAATGCAGACTTTCAAGGTTCTGGGCCACCTGCCTTTGCTGCTCCATGCCGGCGAGCCGCAGAGAGTGCTGATGGTCACGTTTGGAGCTGGAATAGCCAGTGGCGCGGTCACTTGCCATCCGATAGCGGAGTTGGATGTTGTCGAGCTGGAGCCGGCGGTGGTGGAAGCCTCTGGAACATACAGGGAGGAAAACCTTCGGGTTGTTGATGATCCGCGGATCCGGGTCCATATCGAGGACGGGCGAAACTACCTGGCCACCACGAATAAGCTCTATGATGTGATTATCTCAGATGCCACAAATCCCGCATCTTCGGACAGCTGGCTTCTTTATACTCTTGAGTTTTACAACCTCTGCCGGGAAAAACTCTCCGGCCGGGGGATAATGGCTCAGTGGCTCCCCCTTCACTCCGGGTCTCCGGATTCCTACTGCACTATCGTGAAAACCTTCCAGCAGGTTTTTCCCCACACCAGTATCTGGTTTATCAAGGACTATACCATGCTTGTCGGCTTGCCTGAGCCGTTAGGCATCTCGTATCCCGGGCTGGTAAAAAAGCTTTCTGCGGAACCTGTCAGAAACGACCTCGCTCCCTATTGCCTTGCTGAGCCGCTGGACCTTCTGGATTGTTTTTTAATGGGCGAGCTTTCTGTGCGCGAAATGGTAAAATCGGCACAAACAAGTACGGACAACCTGCCTTTTTATCAGTTGAAAGCCCACGAGCTGACAGAGACGAGAGAAATTCTCTCGATGCTCGAAATTCACAGGGAACGGGTTTTCCCTATGCTCAGCGGGTTAGAAGGGCCGGAGGCTCGAGCTGTGAGGGACAGTCTGGAGCTTTATTTCCAGTCCCAGGGTTACCTGCTCCAGAGAAATTATCTGAGAGCGGCCAGATCGGGTCAATTCAGTTGCAAATACAGAAAGTATTATCAGGAATATCAAAATGAGCTGCAATATCTTATAGCGCTTTCAGAATATGATCCCGGGAATTATCCAATCCAAATGAGAGTGGGATTAACGCTGGTCGAGTATGAAGAATACTCGAAAGCCAGGGAAGTGTTTACCCGGATGGCTTCTTTGAATCCCAAAGATCCCTCGGTTTATCACTCTCTTGGAAACATCGATTTCAAAATGGGGGCTTACGATAACGCTGCCCGGAACTACAGAAAAGCTCTCGAACTGGGCATTGATAATCAGGATTTGATGATCAATCTCGGACTGGCGCTTTTCGGGGCGGACTCCCTTGAAGAAGGCATAGAATTCCTGGAACAGGCAGTGCAGCTAGACAGCACAAATACAGATGCGCTTTTCTACCTTGGACTTGGCTACCACCGCCTGGAAAAATCAGACCAGGCCGCAGACTGTTATGAAAGAGTCATTCAGCAGACTTCCGATAATCTGGAGGCGCTGATCAACCTGGGTTTGGTCTACCTGGAGCAGGGAAAATTAAGTCAATCGGAAAAGTTGTTTAAAAGGGCGGTCAGTCTTCAACCGAGGAGCTATTTTGCGTGGGTTGGATTGGGTAAAGCCCTCTTCCGGATGGCTCGCTATGCCGAATCCAGGAATGCCTTTCAAAATGCGCTGGCGATTAATCCGCAGGACGAGCCGGTGCGGAAACTGCTCGCTGAAATAGAATCATATCTCGAAAATAAATAATTCCCCGCCCATTCTTTGTCGATAAAAACCTTGCCGATGCCGGATAAGTTCAAAACTCGACTCTTACCCGCTGCCATTGATTTCAAGGATTTGTCCCGAACCGGGAGCCTTTTTTGTCAACTCGGAAAGTCATGCCCCATATTTTAATCCATAGATTTTAATTATAATCTCTTAAACCATCAGCTTTGCTGGTGGTCCAAGCTTTGATATGCGGGTAGATGAGATAAAATATCACCGATAATATTTGTTAACTTGTCCATGGTTTGAATCACGGATGTCACGGATTTAGCACGGATCACACGGTTTCTCCCACACGGCCCCGGGAGAAACGCGTTTGAGGTGGATGGGATGGGAACCGTGAAATCAGTGATTCTAAAACGGTGGTGACAGATTAAACCCTGATAAAGGGCAGGTCAGACAGATAACCTGAATTGAGAGAAAGGGGATTTATCCTTTCAGGGTTCCCTTCAAGCTACCCCTTTTAGTGGTGGTTATTGGCTTTACAGGGTAATTACCAGGCCTGCGCCCTGAACATGTAAATATATCTCTCAGTCTCATATCTGAGACTGGCCGATACAAAACTGAGACAGTACCCCTCAGCCTGCCAAACATGTATTTTCTTGAATTATTAAGACTTATGCGGTTTGACGTTTTTGGTATCTGTTTTGCTTTTTCCCTGAAACCGTAATCGCTTTGATCTGGCCCAGGTCGCTGAGACAGGATCGCCCGGGCCTGCCTGATAATCTCAGATTTTTGATAATTAATCTGGCACTGGAGAATTAATGTGACAGTGGATAAGCCGGAATGCAGGAATGAATATATCTCCCACATGATCCAAATGCCAAAGATCGATTCCCATGCCCACCTGGGTTTGCACTGTTCAGGAGATTTATTGTACCGCATGCTGGGCTCCGTGAACATGAAGTGGCTCTCTGTTTGCTGGGGAGGCACACGCTGGGAAAAAATGCGCCAGCAGATAAAAACAGCGAAAAAGATGCATGCAGCTTATCCCGACCGGATTGCCTGGGCCACCTCGTTCAACCTGACCAACTGGAGCAGCCCTGACTGGGAAGCCGAAACAACGGCATTGATCGCGGATGGGTTCGCCGGCGGTGCGGTTGCTGTCAAGGTCTGGAAAGAGATCGGCATGTCTCTCAAGGAGCCTGATGGCAGCTTTGTGATGATTGACAATCCCCGTTTCGGTCCGATTTTCGATTACATTCAGAACCAGGATAAGACCTTGGTCGCCCATATCGGAGAGCCGAAAAGCTGCTGGCTGCCGCTGGATTCGATCAAGGTAGAAAGCGACCGCGATTACTACAGTAATCATCCGGCGGAACATTGCTACCAGAAGCCTGAGATCCCCGGTTACCAGAGGCACCTGCAAGCCATGGACCGGGTTCTCGGGGAACATCCGGACCTGCGGGTAGTCTGGTGCCATCTGGCCAGCCTTGAGTCCGATACCGCGCAATTGGCGGCACGATTCGAAAGGTATCCGAACCTGGCCGTGGACCTGGCAGCCCGGATCAACCATTTGCAGATCCAGGGCCGGAATAAGATCAGAGATTTTATTATCAAGTACCAGGACCGGATTCTTTACGGAACCGACATTGAGCTGCACTCTTCGAGCAGGGATGGATATGAGGATGAGCTAAGGGCGGCAAGGGATATCTACATTAGCGACCTGATCTATTTCTCGACCGAATGGGAAATGGAAGCTCCAGGCGCCGGGGAGACATTCCGCGGGCTGGCTTTGCCGGTCGCGGTGCTGGAAAAGATTTTTTTCAAAAACACTGAAAAATGGTATCCCGGGATCTGAAATCGCCGCCGGAGCCGGTGCTTTTTAATGATTAGCAGGACCTTTCCCTTATGCCGCGAGTCGTTTTTGTCCAGCCTGTAATTCAGTCAAGTAATAAATATATCACCGGGAACTCATAATTGCATAATGCCTGTGGATAATATTTATTTCTCATACCGCTGCCAATTCCAATTTCCATTTTCAACCTGGCTTCATCTCCAGCCTTTAGAACTCCAGTTCCGCGAAGGGCCCATAGAATTGAATGGAATCCTCCATGCCTGATTCAGGGTTGACGTAAAAAACAATCAAATTGAATTCATAACTTGACGCCGGGGATAAAATTTTGTTAAAATTAACTGATAGATAAGATCTGGCAAATCAAGGTTTTTCTGCCAAGGTATAATTATTCTGTGTTTTATCAATAGCTTTTCAAGGCTTTTGGGAGTCGGTTCACAAACCGGTTTTTCAATTTTGTTTATGTCTTGATTGTTGACTTAATCCAGTTGAAATCCGCAAGATATTATGTCAGCGGATTGACCATTAAAGGAATTCTCATTTACTATGCACCTAAAAAAATTTACATATGAAGATGAAAAATTAATCAGGAGGCTTAAAGAGCTGGAGCAAACAGCGGGAAAGGGAAAGAAAGCCATGCTTGCTCTGAAATACCTGAAGCAAAAATACAGCGAATCACTGGAAAGGCGGGATAAGCTGAGCCGGGAGATTTTCGCTATTCGAGCCATGGTAAACATGCCCGAGCTTTATCTGGATAAAAACTTCAACATTGTCGGCTCTTCCGTTGATTTCCCTTTTCTCACCAAAAAAATATATGAGTTCGCACATAAAAGAATGCATATCAAGGAATTCATTGGAGAAGATGATTATAAGAACATCGATAAATACCTGAAAAGGATTAAAGATTTGGAAGACTTGCCATATGATAAAGGCAAGCCATGGAGGCTGAGGTATAAAGGACCGAATCCTTCGGACGAGATCGGCAAGAGCTGGATTCCATATAAAAGTGCCATGGTCAACAATTGGGAGATAATCGAGCGTGATGGGATGCTGAGAATAGTGCATAAACCGCATTTGGAAGACGAGGTCGATTGCTTTTTAATGATTGCCGAAGAGTACGGCGGTGCGGATGAGGATATCAAGATAATCTACAAGGCAAAAACATCCAGAATAAAGAAAAACATCCGGGACCTGTCGGTGATTATCTCCGGAGCTTCCGGCCTGGAAGCCACGAATCCTGATTTTCTCGGATACACAATTTGCAGCGGCTCTGATTATAATAAAGAGTCCAGGATTCAAAGAAAAGGCGCTAATGTTTTTGTCTGTCCGGAAGTTCTGGAGCCTGATACGGAATATGAGATAACGGCAGAAAGGACGGGCGGGAAAATCCGCAGGGAGCTAAGAAATTTGCGGACTCAAAAAGAAGCTCCACCCCTGGAGATAATTGATTCCAATGCTGTTTACGACGGTCAAAACCACATTGGGTTTACGGTTTTTTCCGCAGATGCCGAATTTTACGATATCGAAGTCTATACACGTAAGTCGCGGTTTTCAATAGAACAATTCAAGATACCCTTTGATTTTGAAGTGGGGATTAAGGATAAACGTCTCAAAGGACGGGTTTTCAAGCTGAGGCTGAGTAAAGATGAAAGCATGGGCCGGTTTTTATACATGTTGATGTTTGAGGATATCACCGATCGCAAGGAGGCTGAGGAGGCGCTGCGGGAGAGCGAGGAAAAGTACCGTACTCTTTTCGAAGAGTCAAAAGACGCATTATGCACTACTACTTTGGATGGAAAGTTTATCGATTTCAACCAGGCGCTGCTGGATATGCTCGGCTACACCAGAGAAGAGATGCTCAAACTAAACGTCCGCCAGATCTATGTCAGCCCGAGAGATCGAGACCTCTTCCAGCGCGAGATTGAGAAGAAGGATTTTATCAGGGATTACGAAGTTAAATTGAAAAAGAAAAATGGAACGGAGATGGACTGCCAGCTCACAACCACGGTAAGGCGTGATAAAAAGGGCAGGATCTGGGGCTACCAGAGCAACATTACTGACATCACCGAACGAAAAAGGCTGGCCCCGAAACTCCGGCCCTGTTTTGGTTCAAGCCCGATGATGACAAAAGTCATGGAGCTTGCATCA
Organism: archaeon; assembly: GCA_035528795.1. Taxonomy (GTDB): domain Bacteria; phylum Gemmatimonadota; class Glassbacteria; order GWA2-58-10; family GWA2-58-10; genus DATKXY01. Next base: position 37,782 of record DATKXY010000191.1, read on the forward strand.
CTGGCCGCGGAAACCGATACAACCATATCCCTCATGGGAGAGACCGGCACAGGAAAAGGCGTTCTGGCTCAATGGATTCATGATCACAGCAATCGCAGATACAGGTCTTTTGTGGCCATCAACTGCTCAAGCCTCAAGGGCGAGATGCTGGCCAGCGAGCTTTTCGGACATACCAGGGGAGCCTATACATCCGCTGTACAGGAGCGACGGGGGCTGATCCAGATCGCCGATGGCGGAACACTTTTTCTGGATGAGATCAGCAACATGTCTCTGAGCGTGCAGGCGGAATTCCTGAAGGTAATCGAGGAAAAACAGTACCGCAGACTGGGTGAAGACAAGACCAGAAAAAGCGATTTTCGCCTCATCTGCTCGACGAATAAGGATCTTTTTGAAGAGACCCGTCAGGAAAGGTTCCGCCAGGATCTCTACTTCCGCATACATGTCTTTCCGATTTACATTCCACCGCTGAAAAAAATTTTGACTGATTTACCCGGTCTTGTCTGGCATATACTCGGATTATTCGGAGCATCTCACCTGGAAATATCTCCGGAAGTTATGAAACTGCTGGCAACCTATAGCTGGCCGGGCAATATCCGCGAACTCAGAAATGTGCTGGAAAGAGCCGTGCTGCTCGCAAAGGGCAGCACCCTCTCCACAGAGCATTTCCCAGGATTGGGCTCACTTTCTCTGTTGACCGAACTTTACGAGAATAAGTGGGATTTGAAGTGCGCGGAAAAATCACATATTATCGAGGTGATCAATCGGTGCGACGGCGATAAAACCAAAGCGGCCAAAGCCTTGGGAATTTCCAGGGCAACCATTTACAGAAAATTGGGTAAATTATCCAATAATCCTTAAAGCCTACCTTTAGACTCCTGCTTTCGATCTGAATCTTTTCCGAGCCTTTTTCCATTCCACGTGTCTGTCTCAATTCTGAGACAAACCAGTATAAAAATGAGACAGGCGTCCCTGACTGCTTTAACATGTAAGTGAATGATCAACAAAAAGATAAGCCGATTGGCATTTCTGGTATTCCTTTTGCCTTTCATCTAAGAGGATATTTGTTTTTATTCTCGAACGCAAGCTTCACCTTCAGTGGTTAAAACAATTCATTTTTGTCCCTGGCAATAATTGCACCTCTGAAGGTGTCTGTTAAGCCATTGGGATTTCTCCTCACGCGGTAATCTGATAAAAGGCATTGCTGAGCTCACTTGACCTTTGGCTGAACATCTCTCGATCAACCAAAAAATTTATCGTCCAAACGGCGCGGCTTACCCGGAGAAGAAAAGGTCGCAGGCTTCAAATCGGATGGCCTGCAAGGCTTTAATACAATGGGTTTCAGGCTAAAAAACGTGAAGCGTCCTGAATATGTTTTGAAAACCTGACAGCGGCAAATAGACCCCTAAACGCAACTTAAATCCTCCTTCAAGTTGGGTTCTGTAACGGGGTAACGGGAAAGGTGAAAGGAGAGACAAAGGGAAATGCCGGACCTCGACCGATTAACCTTTCCCTCTAAATAAAATTGAGCGCCTGTCTTACCTGCAGGGTTTTGAGAGGTATCCGGGCTGGACTTGCGGAACAACAATCGGAAAGTTGCACCACAGGCCTGAAAATGAATTCCCTGAATGGTTTATCTGGCAGTTCCGCATAACTGTCTGTTGCTTCTAACATCTAAAATGGAGGAATGCTTATGCAGCGATGAAGTGGAATCAGGCTTGAATCACCTTTTAGGTGGTTGATTCCTTAGCTCAAGAAAGGAGGGATGCTAATGCAGAAATAGTCTACAAGAAGGCTTGATTCATCTATTTGTTGATGGACTCCTTATTTCAAGGGGGGCTTAATGCATCAAAAATCTTCTAAACGCTATTTATCTTTTGCCATGACCATGGTTCTGCTGCTGATATTCACAGCGCCGGGTCTGTTCGCCCAGCTTTCCACCGGTAAGGTGGAAGGGATTGTCCGGGATAAAGATTCCGGCCAGCCCCTGGCGGGAGCACAGGTCACGATAGAGGGTACCCGCCTGGGCAACGTGACGAACAATGATGGCTACTATTTCATTCTTAATGTTCCTCCAGGACGCAGAGATATCGCTTTCACCTATACCGGGTACCAGAAAACCACTGTTTCCAACCAGTTGATCCTGGCCGGCCAGACCCTTACAATCGATGCCGGGCTCAGCTCCACCGTGGTCCAACTGGAAGGCATTACGGTCGAAGGCGAGAGCGAAATCCTCCTTCCGCGGGACCAGACAGTCTCCAAGCAGCGTCTGACCGCTGAGAGGATCGAGGAGATGCCTGCACAGAAGCTTGAGGACATGATGGTCCTGGAAGCGGGCGTACAAACTGGCGGACGTGGCGCAATGGAACGAGGCCTGCGCATCCGTGGCGGCCGCCTGGGTGAGGAAGCCATGGTGGTGGACGGCGTGATGGTGCGCAACTACACCGCTGATCCATTCCGCCAGGGACAGGGCTGGATCTTCGATGGTGAAATTGGGTCCAGGAGTGAAGATACGACCCCGCTCGAGTTTTCCACTACGGCAGTGGAAGAGGTGGACATTATTACCGGAGGGTTCCAGGCCGAGTACGGCAACGCCCAGTCCGGGATCATCAACATCGTCACCAAGGAAGGCGGCCCACAGCTCAAGGGCAGCGTCCGCTATACCACTGACCAAGTCATGCCGCGGACTGCGGACTGGGGCTACAATCAGTTGATGACCTCTATTGGCGGGCCGGTTGTAGTTGTTCCGAACATGTATTTCCATTTATCGGCTGAAATCCAGGGCGAGGCGGACAGGAGCTATACCCACGCTGATGAGGGTTTTCGGGCAGTCGACCAGACTTTTGTCGACCGTCTCAACAATGCTGTGCGCAACGATCCCGTGGTAAAGCTGCGAGGCGAGCTTCCCTTCAGCCTGGAGAAATTCGAGATCGGCCGTGAGTTCTATGCCTCGAAGACAGGCCAGAACAAATCCCTTTTTTCAGCGCCCAACCCGGTGCGGCTGCCTGGCAACTGGGGTGACCGAACCCTTGGCTCAGGTAAACTCACCTACTCGCCTCTGGAGGGCCTGAAGTTTATCGGTTCCCTGAACCGGTCACGCAACCAGTATTCATATCCGGCCGGCTGGGATTCCGAGGGCAACTATTTCCAGACAGGCTTGTTTTACAAAGGTGATCCTGATTGGGACCACAGGGTCTGGGGATCCGATACTGTGGTCCATGTCTACCAGGCTTACGCCAGGAAAGTCCGCACCACTAACAGCCTCTTGGGTGTCGACTGGGACATCTTCCGCACGGCTAACAGGAGCGCCTCTCTGCAGTTCCGCTACACTAGTGTGCATTCTGTGGAAAACAACAACTCCAGCCTGGAGAACGACTGGGAGCGCAGCACTTTCATGAGCTGGTCGCCGCACGACGTCCGCTTCGAGATCGAGAAATTTCCCAACAGGGAAGGTCGTGATGTTTCTTGGTGGCCGGACGGAGCACTGGGCTGGAAGATGAATGCTTTAATGGAGACACCATTTTCCAACAGTTATTACACGGCTTATTACTTGAATTATTTCTATCTGCAAGAAAGGCAAAACAATTACAAAGCCGACATTGATTTCCAGATCAATCGCTACAACAGGGCCAAGTTAGGATTCCAGCTTGCCGATTTCTCGAATATATCTTACCGCGTCCATTACCAGACCCTCGAGCGGAATGAGCTTAACGAGTTCAGATACAGGCCGCAGTTGTGGGGGGCTTACATTCAAAACAGGACAGACCTCGGAGATTTCGTACTTGATTATGGCCTTCGCTACGATGGATATGCGCCTAGGTGCAACTGGGGTCTGACCGCTTTGAACCGCTATGGCGATAACATCATCCCCACGGTTCATACCGAGTTGTCCCCGCGATTTGATGTGGCCTTTCCGGTGACAGACAAGTCGCAGTTAAGGTTCAGCTACGGCGTGTTCACCCAACTGCCCAGCTTCAGCTATATGTTAAGCCGTTCAAATCCCGGTGGTTTGGAATATTCCCGGACAGACGCTTTCGAGGCGGGCCTGAGTTACCTGATTAGCAATGACATGGTTCTGGACATGGTGGCTTATTACAGGGACGTGGACGGGAATGTGGCGGAAAAAGAGTATTTCCAGGACCACTACTACTGGTATACCGATGAACGTGATCGTTTCTGGACTTACGGTCTCACCAACCGGGACAATGGAAACATCAAGGGCGTGGATTTGACTATGCGCAAGCGGTTCTCTGAAAACTTCGCTTTCAACATGATGTACACGCTCCAGTTCTCGCGAACCACGGGGAGCGCTTACAATAGCCCGGACCTTAGAACAGACCCGGAAAGCGATTACGATCCGACCACCGGCGAGCGCTATGTTCCCCCGGATGAGCTGCGGCCGATCGACGGGGACAGGACGCACAAGTTCACCTGCCAGTTCAACTACCTGTTTCCGCAGGATTTTCAGACCGGAACCCTGCAAGGCAAAATCTTGAAAAACTTCAGGACTTATGCCGTTTTTAGTCTGCAGAGCGGTGAGCCGCTGCTCTACCTTGGCCTCTGGGGTAACTATAAATGGACCCGTGCCGATAATACCTCCATGACTTTGGATCCGAGCGGCAGGATGGTCGGCGGATTGAACTTTTTCCGCGGCCGCTGGTTTGTCAACCTCGACCTCAGGATGTCCAAGCAGTTCAGCCTGGGCAAGGCCAGGAAGTTGAGCATATTCTCGGAAATTTTCAACGTCACCAACCGCAAAAACCATGTGTCCTACCCGAGCGGGGTTCGTATCGAGCCATACACCCATGTAACCGGAGGGGTGGACTTGGTGTGGGATCAGCTTCCCCCCGGGGATTTCAATCTCCCCAGGTTCAACGCAGATTTCAACGCTGACGGCGTACTGACAGTCGAAGAGGCGGCCCTGGGTGATATCGCTAGGAGCGTGATGGAGACCACCATGGACAAGAGACAGTGGGGCATGGCCAGACGGGTTCGCTTTGGTCTGGACTTCAGCTTCTAGTCTTGCTGGAATGAGCAGGAAAAACCTCTTGATTGTTGATTGTTGCTTTCCAATAAAGCGTTGAAACAAGCAGGAGATAACTTATGATGCGAAACAGTTTCTTTCTAAAAATTTTCACCCTTGCCGCTCTGTTTGCCTTTTTTGCAAGTCCCGCCGCGGCTGAGCGCCTGCAGCAAAGGAATTCCCGGGGCAACAATCTGGGGATGACGGTAGGTACCGGCTGGGGCATGCCCTGGACTGGGAGCTGGCGGGGGTCATTGCAGTTCCCTAAAGGTTCAGGCAACCACATTACTAATGACGGAATGACTATCGGTGTCGGCGCAGCCCAGGACCTGAACGGTGATGGTGTGCCTGAGGACACCTCAGGCCTGGAGCACCTCCGGGCCACTATGGGAGCACTGGCCTCGCTGGAGAGCATAGACCTTCTTACCCAGATGGCCGCGGGCGGAGCAAACATGGAGGGCGAGCCGGCAAGGATAGAATACAACCGCATCTGGACCTCGCTGGACGCGGATGAACTGGCTGACTGGCCCAGAGAGGGGCGCATCCCGCGGGGTGATCCCAATGGTGTGCCGAATGTGGCTGCTGGCGGGGAGACCATTTTTTTCCACAGCTCGGAAGTGTTCAATTCCTGGGGTTACAGTAAGGCGCCATGCGGAGTTTACTTTGCCTGGACTCTGCGCTTTCTGGACTTTGCCGAGAGCAACAACATGCTTTACGGCAACATATTCTGCCGGAACATGAGCGAGTACGTGAAGTGGAATCCGAATTCGACATACAAGGCAACCGGCCAGGCCAACCCAAACGGCTGGAAATGGCACGGCATGATCGTGATCAGCAACAACCGCAATATGGAATTTGGCGGTAACGCCGCAGGCTGGGCGCTCCATATGGAAAAGGGGATCACCGGTTTTTATTCTAAAGTGAACACGATCAGCGGTTGGACCCCGGCCAGTGCCCCGGTTATGGGTTTCAAGATGATCAATCCCCCGAAGTTCGGGGATGAGCAGATGCAAATGACCGCTTTGCATACGGTGGACTGGGGCTCTGAGTTTGGATTCTCCGGCACCAAGCAGATCTTTGTCGGCTTCCCCTGGGGCCAGGCTTACAAGGCCGCGCTGGATCTGCCTCAGGAGCCTCGCTGGTATCCGGGATCAGTTAATCCCTTTAATGGAAGGGAAATCTTAGGCGCCTGGCCGGGCCATCTGGTACCGGAGGACAGCAGGTACAGCCAGTGGATCTGGGGCGGCCCGAGCAACTTTATGATTTACCCCTGTTACGGCGAGCTGCACAACATCGCCCCCAGGGATACCGTGAACTTCGATTTTGCCTACATGCTCACCTATCCCCCGAATCCGACTTATATCGTTCCGGACATGGACATAGATAACATCGATGATCCAGGCATGCAGTTAGTCCTCTCCCCTCTGGAGCATTATGCCGAGGTAGCTGAGATTGTGATCAACAGCGGTTTCCAGCTTCCGTCCACGCCGCTGGCTCCAACGCTGACCATCATCCCCGGGGACAGGCAGGTCACTATCACCTGGAGCGATGTCAACCTCCAGACTCCGGACTCCTACTACTCTTTTCTGGAAGCAAACAACCTGAATCCGGATGGCCTATACCAGGAGTACGACTTCGAGGGCTACCGGGTCTACCGCAGCTTTGTGGGACCGAGTGATTCCCACTCCGAGCTGCTCGCAGACTTCAGCAGGTCAGCCGGCAATCTCCAGTTCTATTATATCGACAGGCTGGAGGATGACAAACCGTTCCTCCGTATGAGGAATGGTTTGAAGGTCTGGTATGCGGTAGTGCCGTACGACATGAATTATGATGCGGCAACCGGTGAAATGTTCAGCCTGCCTGATCTGTCAAGCGGCAAGACCTGGAACAGGCCCGGGGAGGCACTCTACACCGTGCTTCCACGCAGCGAGGCCTCGAACTTCAAGCCTGCTACTTTTGAAAGTGCGACTTTCCTTGGCACAGGCGCAGCACCGGAACCATTGGCCGAACTAGGAGGCGACGGGTCCGGGAAGCTGACCGAAGCGCCTAAGCTGCTTGAGCCTCCGTTCGATTTCACGTTCGAAGCGATAAATAACGAAAGGATCACCCAGGATTTGACGATTTATGTGGCTTGCACCGGGCTTGAGGTTGACTGGGGTTGCTCTTACTGGGCCTACCCGCAGAGGGTAATCTCGCTGTTGGACGGCAGTAACAATGTGTTATATATGGCTTCTCCTTTTCTGACCCGGGATGCAACCGCGGAAATTGTCTTGATGAATAAGGGGGACGCTTCCGGTATCAACTATGCTGTCCATGCATTATGGGACCATCCCGGCTCGGCAGGCAACAGAGATTATGCTCCTGTGTACATAGACTTCAATACTGGCGGCTACGCCGGAGCGACAGTGGCCAATCAATTCGGAAGCTGCCAATCGAGCCGTGTCGGCACCGGTCCTTCGATCGGGTCTTATATCCGGACAGGAGTGTTCGAGTTGACCTGGAAGTCTGCCGGAGGCGGCTTGAGTGTTGATGTCACAGATAAGCTCCGCGGGGAATCGGTCCCGTTCAGCCCGTATCGTGAGGACAAGGCCTGGGGATTCATGTCCGGCGGCACTTATATGGATTTCTTTGATGAGGTGAAAGCCGGTACTTCCAAGGCAGAGCGTGCCAACCTGATGCTGGAAACGATTCCCGCTGACAATACTGACGAGTTTGCAATTTCTATCAACGGCATAGTGTGGGCTTTTACGGATCTAACCGCCATGCCTTCGTCCGGGACAGTGATGACCATCACTAACGCTTTCGGCGCATGGAACGGCGACAAGACCGTATTCACTCAATATGCTGACGCGCCTTATCCTGGAGACAAGTGGGAAATCAAGATCAAGGCTATGTCACTGGATCCTGAGGATGCGGACTTGAGTCGGGTCAAGGTCGTTCCCAACCCGTATATGGCCTCCACATTCCTGGACCTTTCGGCCACTCATCGCAGGATCGAGTTTGTCAACCTGCCCTCTGAGTGCACAATTCGGATCTTTACACTTAGCGGCAACCTGGTGAACGTGCTCAACCATATCGGTGCAAGCCGCGAGGGTTGGGGCAACTACACGGACTGGGACCGTCTGAGCGCTAACGAACCCGCAGTATACACGGGGTACGACAACCACGGCGGAACCGAACCCTGGAACCTGTGCAACCGGTTCGGCCAGACTGTGGCCAGCGGCCTGTATTTCTTCCACGTGACGGACTCGCGGGGAAAGACCTATACCGGAAAGTTCTACATTATATTGTAATTAAACTGGGCGTAGGATCATGAACTCTAACGGTATCGAACTTTTTCCTCGTAGCAGATACGGAGGTAATATATGTTAAGTAAAAAAGTTGCAAGAGTCTTACTGACCGTCTGCGCATTCCTGACGTTCGTCACAGGGCAGGCCATGGCCCAGGGAGTGGCACGGCAGGATTACTCCGGTCTGGACAAATATCTCGTCCAGGGCCGGCAGCCTAACTCATCTTTTGTCGGGGTACGGGCGGCTGAGTTCCTGACCATCCCAGTGGGTGCTCGCGGCATAGCCATGGGAAGCTCTTTTGCATCCGTCGCTGACGACATCACCGCAGTCTGGTGGAACCCGGCCGGATTGGGCTTCCTCGAGGATAAGGAGGTCATGTTTACAGTGGTGGATTACACCCTCGACCTGACCTACAGTTACGGGGCGGTGGCTTTCCCGATTGCTGACGGTAAAATAGTTGTCGGCGGGTTCTTCGGCTACCTGGACATTCCGGATATGGAAATTACCACAGTGAGCAGTCCTGACGGCACAGGGAGCTATTTCAGCGCTTACGATTTCCAGTTGGGCGGCTCCCTGGCCTATAACCTCTCGGACCGCTTTGTGGCCGGATTGAACGTGAAGTACGTGCATCAGGACATGTGGAGCAACATGGGCGGCAGCGCTTTAGCAGTCGATGCCGGAGCAATCTACCATACTGACTTCCTGGATCGCGAAATTAAGTTTGCCTTCGCCATCCAGAACCTGGGGACAAACATTACTATGGAGGGCCCAACCTTGCTATACGAAGTCGGCCCTCAGGACAGGTCAGGGTCGTTCCCCCAGGGATACGATAACTTTTCCAACCCTCCGGGTACCGCATCGGGTGAAAATACCCTCCCTTATGCTATCTCCCGGAGGAGCTCCCGTCAGGTTTACATGAGGACCCATACCTATCGCCTGCCAACGATAGTCAAGATATCAATGGCCTATAATCTTTACACCAGCGATAAGGCCAACTGGCTGGCCTCGGGTGAAATCTGGCGCAACAGCAACATCCCGATAAGCTATGCTACAGGCACCGAGTTGACATACAACTTCAACCCGAACATTACAGCCTCTTTGCGGGCTGGCTGGCAGATCCAGACGGATGAGTATTCCGATAACACCGACGCTTTCGGGTACACCTACTGGGGCGACGATCCTACTTTCCGCGGATTGAGCTTCGGAGGCGGTGTCAAACGGGTCTTCTTCGGCAGGTTTATCGACTTCAGCTACGCCTATAGGAACAAGGGAAGATTGTCTGCCGACAACTTCTTCACCATAACCTTCGGCTTCTGAGTCGCGCCTGGCAGGGATGTACACGTAAAAAGCCTTGCTTAAAACTCCCGGCCTCAGGGAGGGGCCGGGAGTTTTTTAGCTCTGAAAAGAAAAAATGGCCCGGTTTGCCGCATGAATGAAAAGCAGATTCACAAATCGAGGCAGCAGCATGCACTCCGGGCAGCCGTGACGGGGAGCAGGTGTTCTGGATCGATTAGGAAAAGATCCTGCATGCAGACAGCATACGCTGGCACGATTCTGAAGTGCTCAAGCTCAATGCGTTCTGGTTTAGTGTTTACATTCACAAGGCGGTCAGGGATAATACCTGCTGGTATGACGACCTGATTATCAGCACCGATTACCTCGGCCCGGAAAACAGAGAAAGGCAGGGAGACGGCAAATGAGATACGGAATTGGCTTTTTCGCGGTCTGTCTTGTTCCGGCCTGCGGCGGATCGAGTAGGAGGGGGCCTTGCGACCCCCGTCCTCTCACACCACCGTACGTACGGTTCCGTATACGGCGGTTCCTGACAAGCCTCTGCTCCGGATACCGCAATGCCTGACGTCCTTTAAGCGCCCAGCCTTACCTCGCGACTTCCGGTCGCTACTTCCAGCTTTAAGGCCCTCTTTCGAGACATCTGCTCAGAACGTTCAGAAAAGCGGTTCAGCTCCGCCTGTCAGGTTCGGCCCTTCACTGAATGGTCAGTCCAGCTACTATGGCTTCTACTGACCCCTGCCAGCCCATCCCGTCACTTCACAATGCCGGTAGCTCGAGGCAGACTGGCAAACCTCCCAGGGTAAGACGCGCGACCTTCATCCCATATACCCGCCGCATCTACCTCCGCACCTTCCGAATGGCTATCGGGCTTCGGGTCTCGTTGCCCCCTCGCCCAGGTGCGGCAGCCTCTTATGCGGTTTCTATTCGTCGGGCCAGGACTTTGCCTGCAGTTTCCTTCAGATCCCGGGTCGCCCCGGACACCCTTGCTGTTCAGCTAACGGTTCCCGCCATCAGGGCCCGTAGGGGACTTCCACCCCCAAGTCCTCAATCAACCACCACAGTCGATCAAGTGGCGCTCTCACGCCACGCGCCATGCCTGGCATACAACAGGAAAGACAGTCACCAAGGAAGTTGACCGTTATATCGTGCAGCGAAGTCCGGTGGCCGCGGCCCGTGACACTGCCTGGGGTATTGCTGGCCGAATACTTGCTGACTTTGGGATGACCGACAGACTCACCTCATCAAAATCGACCCGGATCGTGCTCCCCTGATCCGCCAAATATTCGAGAAATAAGCCAGCGGTGAATTCTCCCTTCAAGCTATTTGTAACTGGGCCGAAGCTGAAAGCCT